>CAYPWK010000090.1:0-15754 GCA_964414365.1 uncultured Burkholderia sp. | reverse complement strand
AATCCGGCGCATTTAACGAACCCGCGCAAGAGGCGCGAAGCGCATGAACACGGCCGCCCAACATCCCGCCAAAATCATTCTCGTCGACGATCATCCGCTCGTGCGCGACGGCCTGCGGCTGCGGCTTGAAGCGTTGCCGGGGCTCGAGGTCGCCGGCGAAGCCGGCAATGCCGACGACGCGCTGGCGCTTGCCGAAGCGCTCAATCCCGACCTGGCGCTGATGGACGTCGGCATGAACGGGATGAGCGGCATTACGCTGGCCGGCATTTTCCATGAGCGTTTTCCCGCAGTGCGAGTGCTGATGCTGTCGATGCACGACAACATCGAGTATGTGACACAGGCCCTGCGCGCGGGCGCAAGCGGTTATGTGCTGAAGGACTCGCCGGCCACGGAGATCGTCCATGCGATTGCAGCGGTTCTCGACAATCGGACGTTCTTCAGCGCCGACATCGCTGCGCGGATGATCCAGGCGAGCCGGCTGCAAACGCCCGTGGAGCGGCTGACGCCGCGCGAGCTCGAGATACTCGATGCGCTCGCCGACGGCCTGTCGAGCAAGCAGATCGCCGAGCGCTATGGGCTATCGGTACGGACGGTGGAGACGCACCGCCTGAACCTCAAGCGCAAGCTCGACATCGAAGGCCAGGCGGAGCTAATCAAATTCGCGGTCGAGCGCCGGCGCCGCTGAGCCGCTCGCACGCTCATTCGGCGCGCGCATTGTGCTTTTTGAGGTAATCGATGAGCGCCGGCACGCCGCCTTGCTGCAGCTGAGCCTTGAACTGTCCCTGGTAGACCTGGATCAGCCATGCCCCCGACATGTCGATGTCGTAGATCTTCCAATCGTTGCCGACCTTGCCGAGCCGATAACCGACCGCCTGGCTGTCACCGGGCGTGGTGACCGTCGACATGACGAGCGCGTCGTTGGGCGTCGTCGTCCCTTCCTTGAAGGCGAACCTGGCGTCCTGCGAGCCAAGCTGCGCAAGCGAGGCGGCATAGGTGCGCGTCATGAGCGTGCTGAACTGCTCCGCGAGCTCCTTTTGCTGCTCGGGCGTCGCCTGATTAAAAGCGGATTGGCCGACCGCGATGCGCACCGTCCGATCGAAGTTCGTCGACGGGATGAAGTCCTCATGCACGATCTGCGTGATCTTCGCCATGTCGCCGCCGCGCGCGGCGGGATCCTTCTTCATCGCATCGACGGTGCCGACGACGGCATGCTTGACGACGTCGATAGGCGCGGTCTGCGCGTGGGCGGCAACGCCGACGAACGCGCTCACGAGAACAGCAAACAGATGACGTTTCATGAATAACTTGCCAAGTGAAAAAATTGCCGACCGGCGGAGCCCGGCCTCCCGCGGCTCTAGCGTCCGCCTTGAGCCGGGCCGCAAAGCGACCGCCCGCAGTATAACCACCTTGCGCCGATGGCACCTTGTTTGATACACCCCCTTTCAAACCGATACAACCCGCTATCGGTACTGCATGCCATCGCCTGGATGGGGTATTTCGTCGCAGCTGCGACGGCATTCATCTGGCGCGCATCGCTCGTGCCAAAGCGGCGACCGAAGCCCATCCCCCAAGAATCGGCGTCTTGCCTCGCCGCTGGCCTGTGATTTGCCGCGCATGCAATCCAGGCCTTGCCCGCGCAGCCGGTATACTTAGACTCTTTTTGCTCACTCGCATCCGTCGCCCACGTTCCCATGCTGACGTCCCTAATCGTCCGACTCGTCGACTGGTCGGTGCGCCGCCCACTCTGGGTCGTTGCGCTGGCGTTCGTGCTGGCTGTCGCAAGCGGCGCCTACGTCTCGCGGCACTTCGCGATCAATACGGACGTAAGCAAGCTGATCGAGAACGAGCCTCAATGGGCAGCGCTCGGCGCGTCGATAGACCGTGCGTTTCCGCAAAAGGACCAGACGATTCTTGCCGTCGTCGAGGCTCCGGCGCCCGAGCTCGCCGATGCAGCCGCCGATGCGCTCGCCGCCGCACTTAAAACGCCTGTTTACGCCCGTGAGATCGGCGAGGTCACTCAACCGGGTGGCGGCCCACTCTTCGAGCGCAACGGACTGCTTTTCCTTTCGACGCATGAGGCGGCCACCACCGCCTCGCAACTGGCGACCGCAAAGCCGCTCATCAACGCGCTCGCTCACGACCCGAGCCTGACAGGCCTCGCCACGACCCTGTCGACGATGCTCGGTCTGCCGCTGCAATCGGGGCAAGTCACGCTGCCAGGCCTGGCGACGCTGCTCTCGCGCAGCGCCGATACCGTTGATGCGGTGCTTGCGGGAAAGCCGGCGGCCTTCTCATGGCGCGCACTCGTCGATCCCGATGCAGCCCGGCAGCCTGCGCGCGCCTTCGTGACGGTCACGCCCGTGCTCAACTATGCGGCGTTGCAAGCCGGTGCCCAGGCCTCGGCGGCGATACGCGCCGCCGCGGCCGCGCTGGACTTGCAAAAGCGCTATGGCGCGGTGGTCCGGCTGACCGGGCAGCAGCCGCTCGCCGACGAGGAGTTTGCTTCCGTTCAAGACGGCGCCGTCATGAACGGCATCGTCACGCTCGGCGTCGTGCTCGCGATCCTCTGGCTCGCGCTGCGCTCGATGCGTATCATCGGCGCGGTCTTCGTCACGCTTGCCGTGGGACTCCCGATCACGACGGCGCTGGGGCTCCTGATAGTCGGCTCGTTGAACATGATTTCGGTGGCGTTCATGGTGCTTTTCATCGGGCTCGGTGCGGATTTCGCGATCCAGTACGGCGTCAAGTACCGCGAAGAGCACTTTCGCGACGCGCGGCTCGATCATGCGCTCGTTGGAGCGGTGCACTCGATGGGCATGCCGCTTACACTTGCGGCGGCAGCCGTGGCGACGAGCTTCTTCTCTTTTCTGCCAACTGCCTATCGAGGGGTCTCCGAGCTCGGCCTCATCGCCGGCGTCAGCATGGTCGTGGCTTACTTCAGCACGATGACATTGCTGCCCGCGCTGCTGAAGCTGCTCGCGCCTCCTGGGGAACCGGCGCGCCCCGGTTTCCCGCGTCTCGCGCCCATCGACGACTTCCTGCAAAACCACCGCAAGCCGATACTGATCGGCACACTGGCCATCGTGGCCTGCGGCCTGCCGCTGCTCGCCCACCTCGAGTTCGATTTCAACCCGCTGCACCTGAAGGATCCGACGACCGAATCGATGGCGACGTTGCTGTCGCTCAAGGATTCGCCGGAGGCAGGGGTCAACGATGTCGCCGTACTTGCGCCGTCGCTCTCGGCGGCCGATGCGACAGCGCAGCGCCTCGCGGCCTTGCCCGAGGTGGGACGTGTCACGACATTGTCGACGTTCATTCCCGCGGATCAACCCGAGAAGCTCACATCGATCAAGCCGGCTGCCGACGCGCTGCTGCCCGCGTTGTCGCAGCCGACGGCCCCGCCATCGACGGACGCTCAGCGTGTCGCCGCGCTCAAGCGCGCGTCCAACCTGCTCGAGTACGCGGCCGAGGATCATCCGGGGCCGGGCGCGAGCGAAGCCAAGCGGCTATCGGCATCGCTTGCCAAGCTGGCCTCCGCGGCTCCCGCGGTGCGCGACCGCGCGGAGGCAGCACTTTCGACGTCGCTTCGACTCGCGCTGCGGCAACTGACCATGCTGTTGCAGCCATCGACGATCACGCGAGAAACCTTGCCGCCCGCACTGGTTCGCCAGTGGATCGCACCTGACGGGCACGCGCTCGTGCAGGTGGCTCCGCGCGTGCCGCCCGGCGTCGATGCGAGCGACGACGCCATGCTGCGCCGCTTCGCCAATGCGGTAAAGCGCGCCGACCCGTCCGCGATCGGCGGCCCGATCTCTATCTTGTATTCGGCACGCGTGATCATCAAAGCATTCATACAAGCCGCGGTGCTCGCGGTGCTCTCGATCACCGTTCTTCTTTGGATCACGCTCGGCCGATTCAGCGACGTGCTTCGCACGATGATTCCGCTGCTCGTCTCCGCGCTCGTCACGCTCGAGCTTTGTGTGCTTTTCCGTATGCCCCTGAACTTTGCCAACATCATTGCGTTACCGTTGATGCTCGGCGTCGGGGTAGCATTCAAGGTCTATTTCGTCATGGCATGGCGAGCGGGTCAGACGAGCCTGCTTTCCTCTAGCCTCACGCACGCGGTGCTGTTCAGTGCCGCGACGACGGCAACCGCGTTCGGCAGCCTTTGGCTTTCGCATCATCCGGGCACTGCCAGCATGGGGCGGCTTCTCGCGCTGGCACTTTCATGCACACTCGTCGGCGCCGTGGTGTTTCAGCCGATATTGATGGGCAGGCCGCGCGCAGCGCAAGCGCCCAAAAAAGAACTAGAAGGAATTAATCGATAAGATGCGAACGTTCGCCGCTACCTTCGCCGCCGCAGCCATACTTGCCGGATGTGCAACGGGGCCCAACCGCACCGCGGGGGACCCGCTCGAGCCGATGAATCGCGCCGTCTTCCGATTCAATGACGCCGTCGATCACGCCATCGCGATCCCCGTCGCCAAGGGCTATCAGAAAGTCACCCCCCACCCGTTGCGCACGGCGATCAGCAACTTCTTCTCGAACCTCGGCGACCTCAGCAATATCGCTAACGAATTGCTGCAGCTGAAGATCACCGATGCCACGTCGGACCTGATGCGCTTCACGATGAACACGACGTTCGGGATCGGCGGCCTCATCGATTTCGCGACGCTTGCGAAACTGCCGAAGCACCATCAAGACTTCGGGCTCACGCTCGGTCGCTGGGGTGTGCCTTCCGGCCCGTACCTCGTGCTGCCGGTTTTCGGGCCGAGCACGTTCCGAGACGGCGTCGGGCTCGCCGTCGACGTCCGCTTCAATCCGCTCAATTACGTCGCCGAGCCGGCGACGCGCACGCAGCTTTATATCTTGCAATTCGTCAGCGTGCGCTCCGACTTGCTCGGCGCGACGAACATCCTGGAGCAAGCCGCGCTCGACAAGTACTCGTTCGTCCGCGATGCCTACTTGCAGCAGCGTCGCTCGGGCTCGGGGGCGGCGGCCGGTACCACGCCCGCCCTGCCGAACTACGGTGACGAGGAAAGCTCGGGCGCGGCTCCCGCCGCTCCGGCAAGCGGCAGCGCGCCCGCAACCGCGACGCCGACGGCTCCTCCCGTACCGAGAACGCCGACGCCGGCTCCAACGCCAGCTACCCCCGCTGCGCCAGCCGCTCCGACAAGTTCGCCGGCCGCCAAGTAGGCCGACGGGACACGCTAGGGCCGGCTAGTCGGTCAACCCGAACGCCCGGCCAACTATGCGTCGCGCGAAGGCTAGCGTCGCGCGAGCGGAACTGGCATCCGCCGCAAGCCGGATCATCGCGCTCAGTTGCCAGGGCGCTTTGAGAAGCTCGTAAAGAATCGGCATCAGCGCAGTCGTGCCGTCGTCACGCAATCCGGCCGTCGCGGCAGTCGGCAACGACCTCCATGCGGGATCCACAATCGCACGACACGCGACGAACGGCAGGCCGTGGGCCTCGGCCATCGCGGCCGCGACATGCGACTCCATATCGACGGCGAGCGCGCCGCTCCTGCGATGCCAGGCAGCCTTTTCTTCGACCGTGACAAGCGGCGCCGTGACGGCAGCCAGCGTGCCGCGTCTCACGCGCGGCGCCAGCGGCGATGCAGCGAGGGCCGCCGCAATCCGCGCGCTCCAGGCCGCATCGGTATCCACACGGCCTAATGGGCCTTCGATTGCGTCCGCGATGATGAGCGTTCCTGGCCCGAGCTTGCCATCGAGCCCGCCCGCTGTGCCGAAGCTGATGACGCCCGACGCGCCGCGAGCGAGCGCCGCGGAAAGCGCACGCTCGAGCAAGTCCGCTCGCGCCGCGAACACGGCCTCGACCCCTTCGCCTCGCGCGATGCGCGCTTCGAACGCCATGCCCGTGACTGCGACGACAGGTGCCGCCGGCCCCTGCGCCATCCTCACATTCCAACCGAAACGCGCGCCTGCCCGTCACGCATCATGTTGCGATAGCGAGCGAGCGCACAAAGCGGGAAGAATTTTCGATAGCCGTGATAGCGCAGATAGAAGACGCGCGGAAAGCCGGTTGCCGTGAATCGGGTTTCGTCCCATAGCCCATGCTCACGCTGAGTGCGCATGAGGTACTCAATGCCGCGCTCGACGGCGGGGTGATCGACGATACCGCCCGCCATCAGGCCGAGCAGCGCCCAAGCCGTTTGCGACGCGGTGCTCGGCGCGTGCTCGTATCCGCGGTAGTCGAGCTTGTAGCTCGTGCCATCCTCGCCCCAGCCGCCGTCGTCGTTCTGAATCGAGACCAGCCATTGCGTGGCGCGGCGGATTCGCGGATCGTCGTGCGGCATGCCGACCGCGTTCAGTGCACACAGGACCGACCAGGTACCGTAGATGTAGTTCATCCCCCAGCGCCCATACCAGCTGCCGTCGCTCTCTTGCTCGTTCAGCAGATAGTCGTAGGCGCGGCGCGCCGGGTCGCTATTGCCGGGCATCTCGCCCAGCTGTGCGAGCATCGAAAGGCAACGACCGGACACGTCGGCCGTCGGCGGATCGAGCAAAGCGCCATGGTCGGAAAATGGGATGTTGTTGAGGTGGTAGTGCGTGTTTTCAGGCTCGAACGCACCCCAGCCGCCATCGCTGCTTTGCATCCCAACGATCCATTCGCGCGCGCGTGCGATTGCCTCGCGATCGACGTTCGAACCCGTGACTTGAGCGGCACGGTCCATCGCCATCGCGACGACTGCCGTATCGTCGACATCGGGGTAATGCGGGTTCGCATATTGAAAGGCCCAGCCGCCGGGACGCACGTGCGGACGGCGCGAAATCCAGTCGCCGCGGACATCGAGGATTTGCAGCGGACGCAGCCATTGCAGCCCTCTCTCCGCAGCCTGCTCCGCGCGCGGCAACCCCGTCTCCAGCAGCGCATGCGCCGCCAGCGACGTGTCCCACACCGGCGAGAGACACGGCTGGCAGTACGCTTCCTCCTCCCCCACCACGAGGAGCTTTTCGATCGACGCGCGGGCGATCGCGCGATTCGGATGGTCGGCTGCGTAGCCCAGGGTTTCATACATCATCACGGCGTTCGCCATCGCCGGAAAGATCGCGCCCAGCCCATCCTCGCCGTTCAGGCGCTCGTCGACGAATGCGACGGCCGCATCGATCGCGCGCTCACGCGTCGCTTTCGGAAAGAGGCCGTCCACCGCGCGCAGCACCGTATCGAGAGCGCGGAACACCGAAAACCATCCGCGGCTTTGATGAGGCGCGCGCGGCAACATTCTCGCGTCGGAAGGCTTGCCCCGAAACAGCTCGTCGATGCGCACGCCACGCGGGTTCTTCGCGACGGGGCGCCGCGCATTCAGCACGAGAAGCGGCACAATGACCGTGCGCGCCCAATACGAGACTTTAGAGAGATGGAACGGGAACCACTCGGGCAGCAGCGTGATCTCGACGGGCATCATCGGCACCGCCCGCCAGGGGATCACGCCGTACAGCGCAAGCAGGATCCGAGTGAACACATTGGCCGCTTCGGCGCCGCCAGCCTCGATGATCGCGCGGCGCGCACGCTGCATGTGCTCGGCATCCTCGGCGTCGCCGATCATCTTCAACGCGAAATACGCCTTGACGCTGGCGCTCACGTCGAGCGCGCCGTCGGTGAAAAGCGGCCAGCCGCCGCCGGGCAGCTGGATGCGGCGCAGATAGCGGCCGATCTTCCGCTCGAGCTCGAGGTTCGCCGATTCGCCGAGATAGTGCACGAGCAGCACGTATTCGGCGGGAATTGTCGCGTCGGCCTCGAGTTCGTACACCCAGTGCCCGTCAGGACGCTGCGCGGCGAGGATGGCATCGGTCGCGCGCGCGATCGAGCGCTCGAGCGCGGCGCTCGTCGCACTGTCGCCATACTGCTCGGAAGTGGCCGCTACTGCGGCGGATGCTGCGGAAAAATCGTTCATTGTTTTTTCGTGCTTGGCTCAGAAGAGCGCATAGCGCGCGACGATCCAAAGCAGTCGCGCACGCGGCTTGGCGATAGGTGTGCGCGGCAGATCGAACCCGCGTTCGACCGTGCGCCCGAGCAGGCACCGATAAACACCCGACATGATGCGTGGCGCGCGCACCGCCTTCTTCGGCGAGGCGTCCATGATCGAATCGGCTTCCCGGAAATGCTCGAGCGCTCGCTCGGCAAGCGTTACGCAGACGCGCGGCAAGGACGGATCGTCGGCAATCGTCGCGGGATTGGTCGCCGCGATCCCCTCGCGGGCAAGCAATTCGCGCGGCAGATAGCAACGGTTGATCGCCGCATCTTCGTCGATATCGCGCAGGATATTCGTCAACTGCAGCGCGCGGCCGAGATGGTGCGCGAGACGTCGGCCCGCGTCTTCCTCCATCCCGAAGATCCTCACCGATAGCCGGCCCGCCGAGCTGGCCACGCGGTCGCAGTAGAGGTCAAGCGTTTCTTCGTCGGGCGCGCAAATGTCCTCGGCCGCATCCATCGACATGCCGTCGATCATCGCGTGAAAGTCTTCGCGCTTCAGATCGAAAGTGCGGATATGGTGGGCGAGCGCCGCGAGCGCGGGCCTTGGCGCGCCGGCATAGCAGGCGTCGATGTCCTCTCGCCAGCGCGCGAGCGCCGCGCTGCGTTCGGCGCGCGGCGCATCACTGTCGGCAATGTCGTCCACGGCCCGGCAAAACGCATAAATCTGAAACATCGCGTCGCGCTGCGACGCAGGCAATATGCGCATCGCCAGATAAAACGAGCTGCCGGAAGTCACGGTTGCAGCGTCGATTTCGGGTTCGTCTGCGACGAGATTTGAGACGGACAAGGCGAACTCCGCTGTGGCGCCCGTTTTGGGCGAGTGAAAATCGATACTCTCCAGGCGGCGTGCCGCAAGGGCGCTGCATCGGCGCACCGCGCCCTCTTTCTCGGCCGCGGTGCCCGGCAACGCCGGAAACCGGCAAAAGTATAGCAATCTTTTAATCGGTGCCACAGCAAGGGGCACGCCAGCGGCCGCGCGCCAGTCGCAGACTAAGCGGCGCAACGCGGAGAAAGCGAAAAGCTCGTCAGGTCAGTGCGACGCAGCGATTGCGTCCCTGGCGCTTGGCGCTATAGAGGGCGGCGTCCGCCTCGTTGATGAGCACTTCATAGGTCGGCAGGCCGATCCGGGCGGCCGCGCAGCCGACGCTCGCCGTCACCGGCACTTGAACGCCCTCTGCTTCGACAGCCGTATCGCCGATCGTCGTGCGGATCTTTTCGGCCACGACCATGGCGTCGGCAAGCGGCGTGCAAGGCAGAAGCAATGCGAACTCCTCTCCGCCGAAGCGGCCGAAGATGTCCTGTACGCGCACGGCCTCCGCCACGCGCTGCGCCGTCACGCGCAGCACGGTATCGCCGACCGCGTGACCGAAGCGATCGTTGATGTTCTTGAAGTGATCGAGGTCGAACAGCAACACCGACAACTCGCCGCCGTAACGCTCCCAACGGGAGAATTCGTCGCGCAGGCGCGCCTCGAAATAGCGCCGATTCGCGATGCCGGTCAGGCCGTCGCGATTTGCGTATTCGCGCAGCTTGATGACGGCTTCCTCGCGCTCACGTTGCATGACGCTCACATGCGTGACATCGGAGATCGTGATGCAAACGGCGATGACGTCGCGCCCGCGCGTGAGCGGCATGAACGTGCAATCCTGCTGCATGAAGTCGACGCCGCCCGTAATCGGCCTGTCGTGATCGAACTTGAAAAGATAAGGCCGCTGCTCCCATGAGCTGAACGCGAAGCTGCCGAGCTGGAAGACGCTCTCGACCTTACGCGTGAGCCAAACGCGCGGCAGCTCGGGAAAGCTTTCGAAGATAGACTTGCCGACGACCTTTTCCACCGAAAGGCCGCTGTGGTCCTGCATGAACCGATTCCACATCAACACCTTCATTGAGCGATCGAGCACGAAAACGCCGAAGCTGACCCGTTCGAGCACTAGATCACTGAGAGACTGCTCCATCGTTTGGTTCATAAGCTAGACAACAGCGCGTTTAGCGCCTCATGCATACGGCGGATCGACTCCTCGGCCATCAGCATCACGAGATGCGCACGAAACGTGTGATCCTCGAGCGCGAAGTTGACTTCGAGCAAAAGCGCCATTTTCCACGCCAGAATGTCCGCCTGGAAAACATCCTCGAGCGCGACCTTCTCACCGAGCAGACCCGGCGCGGAAAAGATCGGCGTACGGTCGAGTTGGTTCATGATGCAGGACACGCACGCGCCCGTCAGCACGTTCGCAACGTCGAACATCAGCTCGGTCTGGCTCACGGCTTCGTAAGCCGAATGTATGTAAGGATCGTTGACGAGCGAGCAGAGATTGCCCACGCCGCTGCTGCGGCAGATGACGAGTGCCTCACCCTTGATGTCCGACCGAAACCCCTGCCGCACGGCCGTCACGCTTTCATCGATGCCCGTCATTTCGCGCAGCGTGCGGGCCGCATCCTCGACGCGCACAACGCGCACGCGCGGCACCGACAACTCGATGAACGTATCCAGCAGACGGGCGAGCCGTGTCGCGGCCTGCCCCATCGCCAGGTTGGCGATTTCCTGTAACGCGTCGCGTTGCTCCTCGGTCAGGACTTGATCACGCATACAACCCGTACTCCTTGAGGATGGGCAGCAATGCCTCGGTGGTCACGGGCTTGGGAACGAACGCGGCGGCGCCGAGCGCTCGCACGCGCTCTTGCGCGAGAGGTTGGACGTCGGCCGAGACGACGATGACGAAGGTATTGAGGTCCTCATGTTGCAGTGCCTCGAGAACCTGATAGCCGTTCATGTCGGGCATCGTCAGATCGAGGAACATCACCGACGCCTTGCCGGCGCGATAAAGTGCGAGCGCCTCTCGTCCATTCGATGCGTATGCCACGTCGACGTCCCAATCGTGCGGCAAGGCTTTCGTCAAAACCTTGCGGGCAAGCAGAGAATCATCGGCGATCACAATCGGCAAAGGCATGGGCAAGCGTGACGAAAAAACGAAACAATCTATTACCGAGTTAACGGCGGCTCGAAACCTTTTCTTTAGCGAGAAGCAAGCTTGTGTCGACAGCCCACGACCCCATTCGGAATGCGATCGCCCTCGACATGCACCAAGGGACAGGCGAGTAGCGCGGCGCGCGCATCGTCTCGTCGTGAAGCCTGCGCTTCGCGGTGCGCCCGAAGATCTGGGGGACGCATCTTTCCGTAGAAGTGGAGCAAAATTCTGTTGGCAAACAGGCGGAAAATCAACTCCTCAATTTTCCGTCAGGGGATAAGATGTCATTCCATCTTCCGATTGTGAGAAAAAAACAGATCGTACCCCAAAAAAACAAGAACGATTTTCTTTTGTGTACGTTTGCGCTTCCGGATTTGTCGCTGTTTTTGCTCCGACATATAAGCACTTCGCGAGCGCATCGAAAAGCCAGGGACACCCTGAAGTCAAGCGGATCGGCAACTCGCTTATGATTGGGTGCGACCGTACCCTCATTGGACCAGGACCAACATGACGCGCCACCGGGTGGACACGCCCGCAGAAAACGACGCCCCCGCGAGTTGGCACGAGGATCCGTCGTACCCGGCCGTCCCGGAGCCCGATTTCGCCGTGCGGCGCGCGACATTGATCGCATTGTTGGCCGCCGCGATCGTACTGCCTTTCCTCTATGCGGCGACGATGGCGTATTTGGATTTCCGAACGCGTGTTGCCGCCGCGTCAGACGTGACCGTGCGCACTGCGCGCATCGCCGACGAGCACGCACTAAAGGTCTTCGACCTCAATGAGACGCTGAACGCGCGCGTCGACGATCTCGTGCGTGGCCTCGACGATGGCCGGATACGCGCGCGCGAAGCCGACATTCACGAGAAGCTGCAGGAAATCGGCGGCGGCTACCCGCAGGTTGCGTCGATATCGATCTTCGGTGCCGCGGGCATGCTTCTCGCGAACAGCCGGTACTTTCCCGCGCCGCATGCCTCGATCGCCGACCGCGAGGATTTCATCGGTATTCGGGGCGGCCGCATTCTCGAGCACGTTTCACGAACGATGACCTGGCATGCGGGCGCCGGCGAAGCGATCTTCAATACAGGGGCCGCGCGCCGCAATGCAGACGGCGCGTTCGCGGGCCTCATTTCAATTGCCCTGCGCCGTTCGTACTTCGAATCGTTCTATCGTGAATTGCTGGGACACGAGAGCCGGGCTCTGACCATTTCGCTGATGCGCACGGACGGCGCAGTGCTGGCCTCATATCCGCCGGGGCTCGAAAAGACGCAAGCGCTGCCGCCCGCGCTCACCTCCGCGCTCACGGCAGGTTCGAGCGCCGGTGTCTTGCGAATCGGCGCCTCGCCGGAAACAGGACGCGGCGAAATCCTCGCCTACCGGCGCGTCGGCTCATATCCAGTCTACGTTTCATGCGCGTACAGCGGCGCCGTTATCTGGGAGGACTGGTACCGCCGGGCGGCGGTATTCGCCGCTTCGATCTTCGCCCCCTCGATCGTGCTCTGCCTTGTGCTGCTGCTATCGCTGAAGCGCCTCGCGGCAGAGCGGCAGGCCTGGTCGCGCTGGCAAATGGAGGCCTCGATGCGCCGCTCGATCGAAACGGCGTACCGGCAGTCGCGAAAGATGGAGGCGCTCGGCAACCTTGTCGGCAGCGTGGCGCATGACTTCAATAACCTTCTGATGATCATCGCGACGAACGTGCAGCTCGCGCGTCGTCGCGGCGCGTCGAACTTCGATAGAGAGCTCACCGCGGTGGATCGCGCGGTGAAAAGCGGACAGTCGCTGACGCGGCAATTGCTCGGCGTGGCGCGCAAGCAGCCGCTGCACAGCGAATCAATCGACCTTTCCCGCTGGATCGGGGCAAGCAGAGATCTGCTGAACGCTTCGCTCGGTGTGAAAGTAAGCGTCATGATCGACGTCGCCGAGGACGTGTGGCCAATCGAGGTCGACATTGCCGAGCTAGAGCTTGCGCTTATCAACATCGCCGTCAATGCCCGCGACGCAATGCCCAATGGCGGGCGATTCAGGCTCCGCGCAAGCAACGTGCGCTTCGAGCGCGAAAGCGGCTTCGCGCTTGCCGGCGAGTTCGTGCAGCTTTCCCTCGAGGATACCGGCGCCGGTATGGCGCCCGACGTGCTCGCCCATGCCTTCGAGCCGCTTTATACGACAAAACCCAAGGGCATGGGCACGGGCCTGGGCCTGCCGCAGGTCTACGCGTTCTGTGAGCGCTCGGGCGGCTTGGCCACGATCGAAAGCAGGCTCGGCGAAGGGACGGCTGTGCGGCTCTACCTGCCACGTGCGACCGCCGTACCGTCCGAGGCGACGACAATCGAAAGCAAGTCCGAATTGACCGCATCGATGACTGGACTGCACATATTGCTCGTCGAAGACAACGATGAAGTCGCGGCCGGCACTGAAGCGCTGCTGCGGATGATGGGCCACGAAGTCACCTGTGTGCACAACGCAGACGCCGCAATGCCCCTGATATCGGATGCAGTGCCGAGCCGCTTCGACGTCGTGATCTCGGACATCCACATGCCCGGCTCAAAAAACGGGATCGATCTCGCCGAGGCTTCGCAGGCGCTCGCCACGCCGCTGCCTGTAATCCTGATTACCGGCTATGCCCAGGAGCTGGAACGAGCGCGGAATGTGAAGGTGCGCGTGCTGTCAAAACCTTTTGATATCGCATTGCTGGAATCAATGCTCGAGACGAGACAGCGGGAGCGCGAGCAACGCGCGCAAGAGGCAGGCAGAACGAACTGACGAGCCGGCGCGTAGCTTGCATCAGATGAACGATGCAAAAGGGAATCGAGGGAGGCCATCATGCAACATACCGTTATCGCGTTCTTCGATACATACGACGCGGCTGAGCGGGCACGAGACCTGCTCGTCGCCGCAGGCCTGACGAGAGAATCGATCTCGTTGCAGGCACGTTGCGAGCCGACCTACGCCACCGACGCCACCACAGTCGCCGGGACCCAGCGCGAGGACGGAGGCTTGCTCGCGAGCATCGAGCGATTCTTCGAATCGCTTTTCTCGACGCAGCCTCCACGGCACGAGACGGCGCAGTACGCCGAGGCGATTCGGCGTGGGGCGGTCATGTTGAGCGTCGATGCGACCAGCGACGCCCAATGCCAACTCGCGAAGACGACGCTTGAACGGACGGGCCCGATCGACATCGAGGAACGAGCCGCGACCTGGTCCGCGCCCAATGAGGACGCACTGCGCGAACGCTCGCCGCTCGAAGAGCTCGGTATTCGCCGCGGCATCCCCGAGGCGGGACATGGCCAGCGGGTTCGCAGTTTTGCGCATGCGAGCGCGGAGCCCGCGCCAGAGCCAAGGCCAGCGCCAGCGCCCGTACCGGAGGAACGCAAGACCGAGAGCGAGCCCGCGCCCGCGCAACCGTCATCGGTCCCGGACGAATACGTGCAAGACGAGGAAGAGTTCGAAGACAAGGCGCATCGTACCGGCGGCGATCGCTCGTGACACGGCGCTGCCTCGAGCGATTGCCTGTTGTCTGACAAGGAACGAGGGTGGGGTCGGTCGTCGTCACTTTTTGGCGACGTGCCGCTTCACCCAGGCCTCATAGCG
The DNA here is from genome assembly GCA_964414365.1 of uncultured Burkholderia sp. Taxonomy (GTDB): domain Bacteria; phylum Pseudomonadota; class Gammaproteobacteria; order Burkholderiales; family Burkholderiaceae; genus Trinickia. The sequence continues at coordinate 1,207 of CAYPWK010000090.1, read as the reverse complement.
ATCGATGAAGCCTTGCAGGAACTTGCGCGTGCCCTCGTTTGCGATGCTGCCGTCGTCGTCGAAGAAACCCTCGCTGTATTTGAGGAATATCTCCGGTTGGCCAAGCGTCGGCACATCGAGGTAGGCAAGCACGTTGCGCAGATGCTGCTGGGCCAACGCGGTGCCGGTTGCGCCGACTGAAATGCCGCAGACCGCGGCAGGCTTATCCTTCCACGAATTCGCGCCCCACGGCCGCGACCCCCAATCGATGGCATTCTTCAGGACGCCCGGCATAGAGCGGTTGTACTCGGGCGTCACGAAAAAGAGGCCATCGGCGCTTTCTATCTGCTGCTTGAACTTTCGCGCGACTTCCGGGAAGTCGGGATCGTAGTCCTGACTGTAAAGCGGCAATGCGCCGATATCGACGAACGAAAACGTGAAGTCCTGGCTCGCGAGCTTGGTCAGCGCGTGCGCCAGTTGCTTATTGAATGAATCTCGACGCAGACTACCAACGACGACTTCGATCTGATAGGCCATAGCTGTCGCTCCTATTCGCTAAAGCGGTTTGAGGCATGTGCAGCCCTACCATCATAGTTCGAAGCTCCTGCGCACCCGCGGCCATTTTTGCGCGCAGGCCAGTCCGGCGTCGGCCCGCTGCGGGTTTTCTTCCGACTTTCCACAAGCTTTTCCACAGAAACTGTGGATAACTTCTTTCGGTCGGGCGTCGCTTACGGATAGACACAAGTGTGAAATTTGTATGACGGTCCGGACGCCGAGGTCATGCAATCGATGCACCTTCGCTGCCAGACGAAGCGGAATCGCGAATATCGCTCACCGTCGTGCGAGAGGCAGAGTCCCGGCGTTTTATCAATCGAAGAGCACCCGAAGTGCTTCGGGCGGTCGGCCGATGACGGCTCGCCCATTGCGAACAACGATCGGGCGCTGAAGCAGAATCGGATGCTCGGCAATGGCGGCGTAAAGAGCTGCATCCGACAAGGCAGGATCGGCGAGCCCCAAGTCTTTGTACGCCGCTTCGTTATCTCTCATCATGTCGCGCACCGAACCGCCGAGCATTCGGTGCAGTTGCTCAAGGTCGTCGACGGTGAGCGGCTCCTCTAGGTATTCGATGATGCGCACGGGTTCGTTCGATGCGCGAAGCGTATCGGTAACGAGCTCGCATGCGGCTCTCGACTTCGAGCACCGGGTGTTGTGATAGATCGTGATCATA
>CAYPWK010000089.1:0-15867 GCA_964414365.1 uncultured Burkholderia sp. | reverse complement strand
GACATCCAAGCAACCCGTCCTCCATGAGCAAGCCCGGCAAACAGCGGCACCTCGACAATCTCCTCGAGCAAGCAATCGCGCTCCAGCAAAACGGCGCGTTCGCTGATGCGCAAGAGGTCTATCGCGAGATTCTCGCCGAGCGTCCGCGTCACTTCGAGGCATTGCAGTTGCTCGGCGCACTCGCCCTGCAGACTGGCCGCATCGAAGAAGGCGCCGAGTTGCTCAAGCAGGCGCTCGCGATCAATGGCACGCAGGCGCCGCTTTACTCGAATCTGTCTTTCGCGTTGAACGCGTTGGGACGGCATGAGGAGGCGCTTGCCGCCGCCAATCGCGCGTTATCGCTGAAACCCGGTTTTTCCGATGCGCTCAACAATCGCGGCATGGCCCTAGCGGCGCTAGAGCGCCCAGTCGATGCGCTCGCGAGCTTCGAGAAGGCCATTGCAGGACGCCCCGATTTTCCCGAGGCGTGGAGCAACCGCAGCTGCGCGCTGCGCGATCTCGGCCGGCCCGCTGACGCTGTCGCGAGTTGCGACCAGGCGCTGGCATTACGCCCCGATTACGCCGAAGCCTGGAGCAACCGCGGCAATGCATTGAGCGATATGAACCGGCCGTTGGACGCGCAGGCGAGCTATGAGCGCGCGCTTGCGTCATCGACTCGCTTCGCCGACGCATGGAACAACCTCGGCCTGACATTCATAGACATGAATCGGCACGAGGATGCGCTAGCCTGCTACGACCGCGCACTCGCGCTCTCGCCCGACGCTACGGAAACGCATTGGAACCGCGCGCTGTGTCTACTGCAAATGGGCCGCTTCCAAGCCGGCTGGGCCGAGTACGAATGGCGTTGGGAGCGCAAGCGCATCAAGGCCGGCAAGCGCGCGCTCGACGCACCGCTATGGCTCGGCGATGCGCCGCTCGACGGCAAGACGATTCTGCTGCACGCGGAGCAGGGCCTCGGTGACACACTGCAGTTTTGTCGGTATGCCGCGCTCGTTTCCCGGATGGGCGCGAAAGTAATCCTCGAAGTGCAGCCCGAGCTTATCCGGCTACTCACGGGACTCGAAGGCGTCGCGCAACTTGTCGAAGCAGGGAAGCCGCTACCGTCGTTCGACTTGCACTGCCCGCTTCTTAGCCTGCCGCTCGCGCTGCATACGGACATCTCGACGATCCCGGCGAACACGCCCTATCTGCATGCCGATCCTAAGCAGTCCGAAACGTTTCGCGCAAGGATCGCGGAGATCGGCAACGTAGCCGGCAACGGTCCCCAGGTCAACGTCGGACTTGTCTGGGCCGGCGGCAGCCGCCCGCACGTGCCGGAGCTGCGCAAAAACGATTCTCGGCGCTCGCTCTCGTTTGAGCAGCTCGCGCCGATCATCGATGTGCCGGGCGTGCGCTTTTTCAGTCTGCAGAAGGGGCCGCCCGTCGCGCAGCTCGAAGCCGCGCGCGAGTGGCACGAAGCGAGCCGGCGCGTCATCGACTGGACCGACGACCTGCACGATTTCGCCGATACGGCCGCACTCGTTGAAAACCTTGACCTCGTCATCTCGGTCGACACATCGACGGCCCATCTCGCGGGCGCGATGGGCAAGCCCGTCTGGATCCTGAACCGGCTCGATACATGCTGGCGTTGGATGCTCGAGCGTGAAGACAGCCCATGGTATCCGAGCGCCCGTCTCTTTCGTCAGCCCGCACTGGGCGATTGGGCGAGCGTCATCGATTCGGTGGCCAAAGCATTGACACTCAGAAGCCGGACGAGCTGATCCGCCAACTTGCCGCTCGCGCGCGTCATCGGCGCACACAACACGTTCTCGATCAGTCGGACGACGACATCGATCCAGCACAATTTCTTGACTTCCGCCGCCGCCGAAGTACTATACGCAGCGCGTATAACAACGACGGAGAGGCAACCGATGAGCGTTCCCCAACAAGCATTCCTTCGCGACGCGATGCGGCGCATGAACATGACGCGGGACGCGTTCGCGAACCGCATCGGCGTGAGCCGCCGGGCGCTCGATACATGGCTGCTGCCAGACGATTCGCAGGAATCGCGATCGATGCCCGAAATCGTTGGACGCTTCGTGTCCGAAATCGTCGGCCACATCGAGCGGGATATAAACTATACGCAAAGCGTAGATTCAGGCTCGCTCGCCAGCAAAATGCTCTTCGAAGGCAAGCCGCAATTGTTATCGGTCGATCAGTTCTCGCGTGACGCGGTCGAGTCGCTCTTTCACGTTGCCGACGTCATGCAGCCGATCGCGCGGCGCCAGAAGATCTCGCGCGTGCTCGAAGGCGCCGTGCTGGGCAATCTGTTCTTCGAAGCGAGTACACGCACGCGCGTGTCGTTCGGTGCCGCATTCTGCCGCTTAGGCGGATCCGTCTGCGATACCACGGGCTTCACTTTCTCTTCGATGGCCAAGGGCGAATCGATCTACGACACGAGCCGCGTCATGAGCGGCTACGTCGATGCGCTCGTCGTGCGTCATCCCGAGCAGGGGTCCGTCGCCGAGTTCGCTCGCGCGACGAATCTGCCTGTCATTAACGGCGGCGATGGCCCCGGCGAGCATCCGAGTCAGGCGCTGCTGGATCTTTATACGATCCAGCGGGAGTTCTCGCGGCTCGGCAAGATCGTCGACGGCGCGCATATCGCGCTCGTCGGCGACCTCAAGTACGGCCGCACCGTGCATTCGCTCGTCAAGCTGCTTGCGCTTTACCGCGACATCAAGTTCACGCTGATAGCGCCGCCTACGCTCGAGATGCCGGCCTATATCGTCGATCAGATTTCGCGCAATGGGCATGTCGTCGAGCAGACAAGCGACCTTGCATCGGGGCTGCGCGGTGCCGATGTCGTTTATGCAACACGGATTCAGAAAGAGCGGTTCGCCGACGAATCGTTCGAAGGCTACACCCCCGAATTTCAAATCAACCAGGCGCTCGTGGAGACGGTCTGCGGCCGCGACACGTTAATCATGCACCCGCTGCCGCGCGACAGCCGGCCCGGCGCGAACGACTTGAGCACCGATCTCAACCACGATCCGCGGCTCGCGATCTTCCGCCAGACCGATAACGGCATTCCGATCCGCATGGCGATTTTCGCGGTGCTGCTCGGCGTCGAGAATCAGGTGCAGCACTCGATGCGCGATGCGACCTGGCGGCCGCCGGCGTATATCGGTCCCGATGATGCCGTGTTTCACGGCATCGATTGATTGCAATTCTCACTACACCGAGCCGTAACCGGAATTCCAGCGGAAACTAAACGAAGGTTTGCTATCGGCGCGGGTGGGGCTGTCGCCGATATGACAATTGCTCTCGAAAATGCGAGCGGTCCGGGCATCGCAATTGCTGCATACCCAATTCCTTGAAACGTAAATGCAGCCATTTTTCCCTCGTCGCTGATCGCATCGATGACGCCGACAGCATCGACGACCCATGGAGCGAGCCGACCGCCATGTCCAAGCCGCCTCTTTCCCCATCCGACGACGCCAAGGCCGCAAGCCATTCCGAAAGCAGCCCTAACCTAGCGCGCCGCCGTTTTTTGCAATCGGCCGCCGCAGCCGCCACTGTCGGCGCGGCGCCTCACTTGCACGCCTAGGAATCCCCGATGAACGATGCTTCCGCGCCGGCGCCGACGGGCGCCACAGCAACGGCCCGCTCGCCGGTCATGCCGGTCAAGTTGACGATCAACGGCCGTCCCCACCAGTTGCAGCTCGAGCCGCGCGTCACGCTGCTCGATGCCCTGCGCGAGTACGTGGGCCTCACCGGCACGAAAAAAGGATGCGACCGCGGACAATGCGGTGCCTGCACGGTGCTCGCGAATGGCCGCCGCATCAATTCGTGCCTGACGCTCGCCGTCATGCACGAGGGTGAATCGATTACGACCGTCGAAGGCCTAGCGGCAGCCGGCACGCTGAGCCCGATTCAGCAGGCCTTCATCGAACGCGACGCCTTTCAATGCGGATACTGCACGCCGGGCCAACTCTGCTCGGCGACGGCGCTCATCGACGAATTCCGCGCCGGTACAGCGAGCGCGGCGACGCGCGACGTCCGAACGAAGCCGACGGACCTCACCGAAGCGGAGATTCGCGAACGGATGAGCGGCAACATCTGCCGCTGCGGCGCCTATCCCAACATCGTGGCTGCTGTGATCGACGTCTATCGGCGCCAACGCACCGCATGACGATCGAGCCTCGCGATCGAGCCAAACGATAGGACTACCAAGGAATTTCGATGGAAGCGATTTCCTACGAACGTGCGACCGATGTGGCGGGCGCTGTGCGAGCGGCACGTGAGCCCGGCGTGATGTTCATCGGCGGCGGCACGAATCTCATCGACCTAATGAAGGGTGGCGTCGCACGGCCCATCAAGCTCGTCGACATCACGCATCTCGGCAGCGAGCTCGACGCGATCGGCACGTTGCCCGACGGCGGGTTGCGCATCGGCGCACTCGTGCGCAATAGCGACGCGGCCGATCACGCACTCGTGCGCCAACATTATCCGTTGCTCTCGCAAGCGCTCGTCTCCGGCGCTTCTGCGCAGTTGCGCAACATGGCAACCGTAGGCGGCAATCTGCTCCAGCGTACGCGCTGCCCCTACTTCTACGACACGGCATTCGCCGAATGCAACAAACGTATGCCTGGCAGCGGCTGCGGCGCCATCGAAGGCTATAACCGTACTCACGCCATTCTCGGTGCGAGTCCACAATGCATCGCCGTCAACCCGTCCGATATGAGCGTGGCACTCGCCGCGCTGGATGCAACCGTGCGCGTGACCGGCGCCGACGGCGAGCGAGCCATACCGTTCGCGGATTTTCATCGGCTTCCCGGCGATCATCCCGAGCTGGATACGACGTTGCGCCCCGGCGAGCTCATCACATCGGTCGACCTGCCGCCACCCGCCTTCAGCGAGCACGCCTTTTACCTCAAGGTGCGCGATCGCGCGAGCTACGCGTTCGCCCTGGTGTCCGTCGCTGCAGCGCTGCAACTCCAGGGAGGCAACGTCTCCAACGTGCGAATCGCGCTGGGCGGTGTCGCTCACAAGCCTTGGCGCGCGGCCGTGGCCGAGCGCATGCTGACCGGCAAGCCGCTCAGTGACGAAACGCTGCGCGAAGCGGCCGCGGCAGAACTGCGCGACGCGAAGCCGCTCTCGGGCAATCGCTTCAAGGTCACGCTCGCCGAACGGGCGATCGTACGTGCCGTCAACGTAGCCGCGGGCCGCAGTAGCCCGGGCAACATTGGAGTCGTCGAATGAACATGATCGGTCAACCGCTCGATCGCACGGACGGCGTATTGAAGGTCACCGGCCAGGCTCAATACGGTGGAGAGTTTCCGGCCGGCAAGCTCGCACACGGCGTCCTCGTTACGAGCACCATCGCACGCGGCAACATCGCTTCGATCGATACGAGCGTCGCGGAGCGTATGTCGGGCGTCATGCTCGTCATGACTTACCGCAATGCACCGCGTCTGCCCAACAACGGGCGGCCGAAGCTAACCCCGCCTTCACTGAGGCGGCTTTCGCTGCTGCAGGATGACGAAGTGCATTACAACAACGAACCCATTGCCGTCGTAGTGGCCGAGACATTGGAGCAGGCCACCCATGCGGCCGATGCCCTGCGCATTACGTATCGGCAGGCGGCGCCCGCGCTCGATTTCGAAGCGGCAAAGGCAAAGGCGCACCCGCCTCCCTCGATGTTCGGCGGCGATCCCGATACGAAGCGCGGCAATGTCGAAAGCGGCCTTCGGGAAGGCTCGGCACGCATCGACGCCGTCTATACGACGCCGATGGAGCACCACAATCCGATGGAGCCGCACGCGGTACTCGCGCTGTGGGATGGGCCGCGTCTGACGCTATACGACACGACGCAAGGCGTCTCGAGCTCGCAGCAGGCGGTGGCGACCACGCTCGGCATCCCGCCCGACGACGTGCACGTCATTTCGCCGTTCGTCGGCGGCGGATTCGGCTGCAAGGGCTCGGTCTGGTCCCACGTCGTGCTTTGCGCGATGGCCTCGCGGCAAGCCGGCAGGCCGGTCAGGCTCGCGCTGACGCGCCCGCAGATGTTCGGCCCTGTCGGCGGACGGCCGAATACGGAGCAGCATATTTCGATCGCCGCACGGGCCGACGGCACCATCACGGGGCTGCGGCACGATACGTTTGCGAGCACTTCGGTGCTCGAAGACTGGGCCGAGACGGCGGGCGTCGTCACACGCGTGCTCTATGCCACGCCCAATCTCGACACGACGCACCGCCTCGTTCCGATGAACATCGGCGTGCCGACATTCATGCGTGCGCCGGGCGAGACGACGGGCACGTACGCACTCGAATCGGCGCTCGACGAGCTCTCCTACGCGCTCAAGATGGATCCGGTGGCGCTGCGCCTCAAGAACTATGCGGAAGTCTCGCCGCAGGATGGCAAGCCCTGGTCGAGCAAGCATCTACGCGAGTGCTATCGGCTCGGCGCGGAGCGCTTCGGCTGGTCGCGACGGCCGCATATGGCGCGCTCACTGCGCGACGGCGATACGCTGATCGGCATGGGCATGGCCACGGCCACGTATCCGGCCCATCGCAGCGAGGCTTCTGCGATCGCGCGCATCCTGCCAGACGGCACCGCAGTCGTCGTCTCAGGCACGCAAGATATCGGCACGGGCACCTATACGATCATGACGCAGGTCGCCGCCGATGCACTCGGCTTTCCCGTCAATCGCGTGAGCTTCGGGCTCGGCGATTCCTCATTGCCGCGCGCGCCGATTTCGGGCGGATCGCAATCGGCAGCAAGCGTCTCCCCCGCGGTGCATGACGCTGCGAGCGCGGCTCGTGCGAAGTTGATCGCGCTCGCGCGCGCCGACGAAGGCTCGCCGGTTAATGGCCTGCCCGTGGAAGATTTGACCGTTGTCGACGGATGGGTGATGAGCCGATCGCAACCGACGAAGCGCGATCCGGCAGCCGCCATCATCGCGCGTGCGGGCTCGCGCCCGATCGAGGCTACAGCCACCGCCAAAAGCGGCGAAGAAAGCAAGCGCTTCGAATCCGGTTCGTTCGGCGCGGTCTTCACCGAGGTGCATGTGGATGCCGCGCTCGGCGTGATTCGCGTGCCGCGCGTCGTCGCCGTCTATGACGTGGGCCGGCTCTTGAACGAAAAGACAGGCAAGAGCCAACTCATAGGCGGCCTCGTGTGGGGCATCGGCGCGGCGCTCGAGGAAGAGAGCATGCTCGACGGGCGCTATGGGCGCTTCGTCAATGCGAACCTCGCCGAATATCACGTACCGGTCAATGCCGATATCGGCGCGATCGATGTGACGGTGCTCGACGTGCCCGATACGAACTTCAATCCGCTCGGCGCGCGCGGGATCGGCGAGATCGGGATCACGGGGATCGTCGCGGCCGTGGCCAATGCCGTCTACCATGCGACGGGCGTGCGCGTGCGCGATCTGCCGATCACGCTCGACAAGGTGCTGATGCAGACGACGGCCTGATCGCTTCGTTAGTGGTACTTAAGAACCGGACATCGGCATCGGAAGATGCGGTACGCTAGCGGCGGCGCCTGACCTTGCGCCAAGCGCCTGCGCCGCTCTCCATCGCCGAATAACCGGATCGGATGCTTCGATGACTTATGCCTGCCTTGCCACGGGTCTGCTGCTCGCCGCGGGACGCGGCACGCGGTTCGATCCGACCGGCCAGCAAAACAAGCTGCTCGCGCCGTTGCCGGACGGCACGCCCGTCGCGCGCGCCGCGGCGCAGCGGCTGCTCGTTAGCGTGCCGCGCGTCGTCGCGGTGGTACGGACCGGCGATGAGGCGCTCGCGCATTTGCTCAACGACGCCGGCTGCGACGTGATCTTTTCGAACGAGGCTGAGCGCGGCATGGGCGCGAGCCTTGCCGCGGGAGTTCATGCGAGCGCTGATGCCGACGGATGGATCGTCGCGCTCGCCGACATGCCTTGGGTGGCGCCTGAAACGATCGAGGCCGTGGCGCGGCGGCTCGACCAGGGAGGCTCGATTGTGGCTCCCGTCTATCGCGGACGGCGCGGACACCCCGTCGGCTTTGGCGCCATGCACGGCACGGCGCTGGCAGCGCTCGATGGCGACGTGGGCGCGCGGATCCTGCTCGAATCGTCCGACCTGGCAACGATTGATGTCGATGATCCGGGTGTGATCGCCGATGTCGATACGCCGGGGGATTTGCTGCGTTAGTCCGGCGCGGATTCGCTTCTGCACTGCGCCGTTTCAGGCGTTCCCCTGGATGACAACGTCCCGAACGGTCAGCGCCGCAGAGCTCTGCGGCCCGCAGCAGTTAGTCGAAGGCATAGGCGGCAATGTCGGCACACGAGTTACTATACAAACACAAGAAAGTATAGTAACGTGTTGTTACTATACTTTCATCAATTGGTATAGTAACGCCGATGAAGCGCCTCCTCTTTACCGAGCTATCCGTCACAGCTCAAACGGCATACGCTGAATTGCTTGAGCAGACCCGCGTCTTTGAGATGACAAAGTTGGCGGGTCTCAAAGGCACTTTCGGCCGACGCATGATTCGCGGCCACGAATACGTGTACTTCAGCTACAAGGACATCGACGGCGTGTTGCGGATGGTCTATGTAGGCCCCACCGACGAGCGCATCAACTCGCTGATCGACCAATTCGAACAAGTCAAGGACCCGAAGAAGCTCGCGCCCCTTTCGCAAGCCGCCATAGCACTCGGTTGTGCAGCAGCAGTGCCGAAACATTTTCGTATCGTGAGGCAGCTAGGTAACTACGGATTCTATCAGGCGGGAGGGGTGCTGATCGGCACGCACGCTTTCATCGCGATCGGCAACATCCTCGGCGTACGCTGGACTGAAGGCAGCCACACGCTCGATGTCGACTTCGCACACGCAGGCAACAACATCTCGCTGGCGCTGCCCGCGTCGTTGAAGATGTCAGTTCACGACGCACTGACATCGCTCGAGATGGGGCTCCTTCCGATCAGTCAGTTCGGCGGGCGGGCAGGCGGTCAATATCGAAATCCCCGGGATCCGGAATTGCGGCTGGTGACGCCGCGGGGACGCAACGACGACGCTGTCATCATCAAGGATCTCGGGCTAACGCTTGAACCACTTCGTTTCATAGAGTTCGCGCTTGAAGGAACGACTCAGGCGCTCGTGCTGGGCCGCGAAGGCGCCGTGATCGTCAATATTCCCGCCCCCGAAAGATACGCCGTGCACAAGCTGATTGTGCATGGACTCCGACCGACCGAAGAGCGTACAAAGGCGACCAAGGATCTCATCCAGGCAGCAGCATTGGCTCAGTGGCATTGGAATAACGGGCACCAAGAGCAGTTTGCTGCCGCGTGGGCAGATGCCGTTACGCGCGGCCCCAGCTGGAAAAGGAATGCAGAAGCTGGCAGAGCCGCACTGCTTAAGCGCTATGCTGAACTCGACGTGCCGCAACTGTGGACGCTCGCGCCTTGACCGAATGGCTGAGCAACCGCCGCGGGTACTAGGAATTTGGAACACCCGCCAACCTGGCAACTCGGCTAGGTTGAACGCCTCCCGGCGTGTCAATACTATGCCGTCTATCGCTCGAGCGAAATTTATCTCAATCGAGTAACCACAATACCCCACGTAATGCAGCCATCGAGGTTGGCTGCGGCATGGGTTCTCCAAATGCCGGAAATCCTTTCCGACATCCTCGCAGGGGGCGTTCCTGCAAAAATAAGTTAGGAGTACGAAATGGATGAGATTCTGAGCTACTTCGAAACGACAGCGGTCAATACCATGCCGGTAAAGATGGGCGTCTGGTAAGCAAGCGCTCATTGACGAGGGGGACGAATGGACCAAGTGCGCCCCCTTCGCATTTCCCACCCCGGAGATTCTCGCTCATGCACCTGCTTCGTCAGCAGTCCTTGATCAAGTTCGACCGTCAATTTCCCATCTATAACTTCTTCTTCCCGAATCAAGGCAAAGAGCGTTCGCAACATACCTTCACGCAGATATGGACGGAAGCGCAGCGCCACGTACGCTCGCGCGCGCTCTATTTCCATATCCCGTTTTGCGACACGATTTGTAACTTCTGCCCGTTCACCAGGGGAAAGTACTCGGATCGTGCCGTCATCGACCGCTACTTCGATGCGCTGCTCGCCGAGATTCGCATGAAGGCCGATCTCGTCGACCTGACGAGCGTCCCGATCGGCGCAATATTCTTCGGCTGCGGGACCCCAAGCCTGCTCGATCCCGATCAGATCGTCGAGATCGGCCGTCTGATTCGCAAGACTTTCGACCTTTCTGGTCTCCGCGAGTTTTCGTTTGAAGTCGAAGTGAAGAGTCTGACTCGCGAACGTGCGGACGCCATGTGGGAGATCGGCGTGACCCACCCCCGCTTCGGCCTGCAGACGTTCTCGCAGAAATGGCGCGACACGTTCGATCTGACCGCGACACTGTCCCAGATCCATGAAGCGGCCGCGCTGCTCAAGGAGAAATTCCCATTCCAGACGTTCGACATCCTATACGGAATGAGCGGCCAGGACGAAGACGAATTGATCGCGGATTTGACGGAGGCGGTTCGTCTCGGAACCACGAACGTTGACATCTATCCGATCGACAACATCGTGACTCAGGTCGGCCTTCATGCCAAGCTCGGCACCGCCAACGCGATACCCACTTCGGCGATGCGGAAGTTCAGCATGAATGTGCTCGTCGATCAGTTCATGCGGCACGCCGGATTCATGCCGCACAACGGTCACGGATACGTGCGGGCGCCGGTGACGTCCGCCGTCGTCAGTGATGCATATTCTTTCGTCTATCACGAACATGTCTATGGCTACCACGATTTCGACGTGCTCGGATTCGGCGTCAATGCAATCAGCTCCACGATCGGGCACGTAACGACGAACACGCACAGTAGAAAGGTTTACGCGGAAAAACTGTCGCTCGGCACCATTCCGTGCGAGACGAGCGAGCACGATTATTCGCTCGATTACGCGCGTCCACTCGTCCTTCGCCTTCCGTATCACGGCCACGTCGAGAAGCACCACCTGGTGTGGGATCGCATTCATCCCGAAGTGCTCGCCAAGCTCGGGCAGCTCAAGGATGAAGGATTGGTCATCGAAGAGGAAACCTCGCTCTCGCTTACGAAGCTCGGCTGGTATTGGTACGTCGACATGATGTACTTCCTGATGCCAAAGGCAGATCAGCTGCTGATGAACGCAATGGTTGCCGAAAAGCTGAAAGACCCAGGGCGGTCATTCACGAAGCGCGAACTGCTATACCCGATAGCGCCGCTCGATACGACGCGGACTCCGTCATGATCGGCATGCTTCGCCGCGAGCGCGCATTCTCTGTGCTGCTGACGGGGAACGTCCTTTCGCAAATCGGCGACGGCGTCCATGAATTCATATTTATCGTCGCCGTCCTCAAAACGACGAACAACGACGTCGCCCTGAGCGGCCTCATCTACTTCTTCAGATTCATCCCCTATCTCGCGCTGGGGCCTCTCGGCGGCGCCCTGTCCGATCGCGTTTCGCGGCGCGCGCTGATGATCGCCGCGGACATCGCACGCACCTCGATCACCGCGGCCTTTTGCGTATTGCTCGCGACCGACCAGGCTGGTCTGGCGTCGCTCGCCATCATCGGCATGCTGATGACGTCGTTCAGGACGCTCTTTCAACCGGCGTTCCAAGGGGCGATACGATCGTTAGTACTCACCGAACATTTGCCGGCCGCCAATGCCGCCACGCAACTGGCCGCCGAAATCGGCGGTCTTGTCGGGCCCGCGCTCGGCGCCCTCGCCCTGTCTATGATCGGCAATGCCGGCTACGTCTTGGTACTCGATGCGGCGACTTACCTGCTATCCGCAGCATGCATTGTCCGAGCCGTACCGCGGTTTGCGCATCAAAGACGAGCAAACGTACCGGTATTGACCGTTCGCGGCCTCTATGGCGAATTCGCCGGAAACGTCAAACAAGTGATGACGGGACGAGACCTGCTCGTCACGATCGCCTGCTCGGCGCTATGCATTCTCTTCGTCGGCGCGGCGTTGCGGATACTGATTCCGTCGATGCTGAAGGGCGAGGGCTACAGCGAGAGTACGATCGGCTACGCGATGAGTGCCATCGCACTGGGCGCAATCCTGGGCGCCGCACTTTGCAGCCGGATAGTGCGCGACTTCAGCACGCGGACACTGATGCTTTGCTGGTGCGCTTACGGCATCGCCCTGGCGCTGCTGCCCGCGGGTATCTCGAGCGCATCGGTCGTCCTCTGCGGCTGCTTCGTGCTCGGCGGATTCGGCGCGCTCGTCGACGTGGTCTTGCCCACGAACATTCAGAAGCTTTCGACGAGCGCAAACCTCGGCAAGAACTTCAGTCTCTTCTCGACGCTGGCGAACACGGGCGAGGCTTTGTCAGGCGGCTTTGCGGGGGCGTTGACGTTGCATGTTTCGGCGGCGTTCAGTATCACGGTCATCGGGGTCCTCATCGCGTCGATTGCCTACGCGGGTAGCGTGAAGTCGATGAGACGCCATGTCTGAGGCGACCTACCTCGCGTACGGGCGGCACGTCATCGTCGACATTTCGGATACGCCCGCCGATATTCTGAACGACATGGAACGGCTCGAGGCGGCGCTCGTCAACGCGGCCATCGCCGAACGCGTTACCGTGCTCGGCACGCTCAAGCATGCGTTCCACCCCAGCGGCGTGACGATTCTCGTTCTCCTCGCAGAATCGCACGTCTCGCTCCATACGTACCCTGAAGAAGGTAAGGCGTTCTTCGACGCATTTACGTGCGGCGTCCAGCACGAGCCCCTGCGCATATTTAGTCGATTCGCCGAGATGAGCGCACTGCGTGGATATAAAATACTGCGCTGCGAACGAGGGGGTTGATATGCAACAAAGAATTCTGACCGGCATCACCACAACGGGCATTCCGCATCTGGGCAACTACGTGGGTGCGATTCGTCCCGCAATCGCGGCAAGCTCGGCACCGGGCGTCGAATCGTTCTTCTTTCTGGCCGACTATCATGGTCTCATCAAGTGCGACGATCCCGTTCGCCTCTCCCGCTCGCGCGTCGAAATCGCCGCGGCGTGGCTCGCGGCGGGCCTGAACCCCGAGCGGACCTACTTCTATCGCCAAAGCGACGTCCCGGAGACGCTCGAGCTCTACTGGCTGCTGACATGCGTCACCGCGAAGGGGCTCATGAACCGTGCGCACGCCTACAAGGCCGCGACCGACAGCAACGAGGCGGAAGGCGAGGACATCGACGCGGGCGTCACGATGGGCCTTTTTTGCTACCCGATTCTGATGGCGGCCGATATTCTGCTTTTCGGCGCGCATAAAGTGCCCGTTGGTCGCGATCAGCTTCAGCACCTTGAAATGACGCGCGATATCGCGCAGCGCTTCAACCAGCTCTTCGGGAACGGCAAGGAAATGCTGACGCTTCCGGAAGCCGTAGTCGGAGAGCAGGCGGTCCTGCCCGGCCTCGACGGGCGAAAGATGAGCAAGAGCTACGGCAACACGATCCCGCTCTTCGCAGGCGGGCGCGAAGCGCTGGCGGCGGGTGTCATGAAAATCGTCACCGATTCAAAGCTGCCGGGTGAGCCCAAAGACCCCGATGCAAATCCAATTCTCACGCTCTACTCGGCGTTTGCGGGCGCAGCCGAAGCCGCCGCATTCCGCGTCGAGCTCGCGAACGGTCTCGGTTGGGGAGAAGCCAAGTCGCGGCTTCTCCAGTGCATCGAGCGCGAACTGGCTCCGATGCGCGAACGTTATGAATCGCTGATGGCGGCGCCGGCCAAGGTCGAAGAGACGTTGCGGGCCGGAGCCGAAAAAGCGCGCGCGCTTGCATCCCCGTTCCTCGAAGAACTGCGCGACGCGGTGGGCCTGCGCGGCTTCTCGACGGTTCGCGCTGCAGTTCATTCGGCGGCACCGGCAAAGGCCGCCGCATCGTCAAAACCGCCGACTATGCGCCAGTACCGCGAATCGGACGGCAGCTTCCACTTCAAGCTCGTCGCCAGCGGCGGAGCCGTGCTACTCCAGGGGGGGCCCTTCGAGAGCGGAGCGGAGGCCGGCCGCACGATTCGCGCGCTGCGAGAGACGCACGGCCAGTCCGACGAGTTGCCGATGCATGTCCGCATCAACGCCGAATTGCCGAGCGACGAGGTCGAGGCCGGTTTGCTTGCCTGGGTCGAATCGTTGGGCGACTGATAGACTTTAGACAGGTGGGCCGGGCCGGTTCGAGCGAGCACGCGCTCGCGGCCTCGCCGCCATTTCTTCTTCATCGGAATGCCCTATAACTGAGCCAACAGGATCCGCCGCTGCCTCTTCCCCGCCAAGCCACTTTGCTGATCGAGGCTCTCATGGACTACTACTACCTGCATACCGCGCCCATACCCGAACCGCTCGCCGATCCCACGCGAGACCCGGAGGGCGAGCCGCTGGTTCCGCCGCCGCCCGGCCATCACAACGACGAACCGCAACGCCCCGAAGGCCCGCCGGATAAAGACCCGATCTGACGCAGGGCCTGCACTAGTCGCAATCGCATCCGGCCCTCAATCGGTGTTTCCCCGGCTGCGTCGTTACGACCTACTCGCCGATAAAGCAGCAGGACGCGAGTGTCTTTCGCGTTCTGCCCGGCCATCCGGGACGGGACAGCAATCGTCAGACGGATTGACTTACTCGGTGAAGCGACGCATGCACAAAATGACTTTGAACAAGAAGCTCGGCTCGATGATCGTGGTGCTGTGGCTCGGGCTGATCCTCATCGCCGTGGCCGGCGTTTGGCAGTACCACGCGTCGATGTTGAAAGACCGCCGTGAACAGTTGATGTCGGTGGTGCAAGCAGCGATGAGCATCGTGAGGCGCGACTACGCGCTCTCGCAGCAACAAGTGATGAGCGAAGACGATGCCAAGAAGAAGGCCCTCGAAGCGTTGGCCGCCATTCGCTATGGAAAGGACGGCTATCTTTCGGTCAACGATTCGAAGGCCGTCATGCTGATGCACCCGATCAAGCCGCAATTGGTCGGAAAAGACTTGACGAACTTCACGGATCCCGCCGGCAACCACCTTTTCACCGATATCGTGCGCGCGGGAAGCCAGGAAGGTGGCGGCTTCGTCGACTATCTCTGGTCCAAGCCGGGCAGCGAAACACCGGTGCAAAAGAAGTCGTATTCACTGCGTTTCGCGCCGTGGGACTGGGTGCTCGTCACCGGGATGTACATGGACGACGTCAATGGCGAGTTCATCAGCGCCATCATTCGTTGGACGGTCGTGACCGGCGTGCTCGGCGTGCTCGCCACGGCAGCGATGGTGCTCGTGCTGCGCAGCGTGCGGCGCGGCCTCGGCGGCGATCTCGAAGTCGCCATCTCCACGGCGAAACGCATCGCCGAGGGCGACCTGACCACACGCGTATCCCTCTCACCGAACGACAACGGCAGCCTCATGCATGCGCTCGCGCAGATGCGAGAGCGCCTCGCCGATGCGGTTACACGAATTCGCCTGGGCGCCGAGAACATCAACGTGGGGGCGACCGAGATCGCGGCCGGCAACATCGATCTTTCCCAGCGTACCGAGCAGCAGGCAGCGGCGCTCGTCGAAACCGCTTCGAGCATGGACCAGATGACCGCCAACGTGAAGCTCAACGCCGATAGCGCCTCGCAAGCGGCCCACCTCGCAGAGCAAGCGGCCGACGTCGCTACGCGCGGCAGCAGCGTCGTGGACGACGTGGTGCGCACAATGAGCGACATCACATCGAGCTCGCAGAAGATCGGCGACATCATCGGCGTCATCGACGGCATCGCGTTCCAGACCAACATCCTTGCGCTCAATGCCGCGGTCGAAGCCGCGCGCGCCGGCGAGCAAGGCCGCGGATTCGCCGTCGTGGCATCGGAGGTGCGCAGCCTCGCACAACGCTCGG
>CAYPWK010000088.1:0-15884 GCA_964414365.1 uncultured Burkholderia sp. | reverse complement strand
AAAACCTGCTCATCGACGGCGGCGCGTACCCTGGCACTTTCTGAGTAAACAAGCGGAGCAAGCTCATGACCCCACGCGTCGCATTGATTGCGCACGATCACAAGAAAGACGACATCGTTGCCCTTGCGGGCGAATACGTAGACCTCCTGCGGCGGTGCAAGCTTGTCGCGACGGGTACGACGGGAGGGCGCATCGCCGGCGCGCACGGCCTCACGGTCGAGCGCATGCTCTCGGGGCCGAACGGGGGAGACTTGCAGATCGGCGCGCGGCTCGCTGAAGGGGCGATCGATGTCGTCGTATTCTTGCGTGATCCGATGACGCCGCAACCGCACGAGCCCGACATCAACGCGCTGGTGCGCGCGTGCGACGTTCATAACGTGCCGTGCGCGACGAACATCTCGACGGCGCGAATGATTCTCGACGCGCTCGCCCGCCATATGCAGAACGGCGCTTGAGCGAGGCAGCGTCGCTCTCGCGAGCGTTCGCGAGCACACCAAGGAGAGCACGATGGTCAAGGCAATTCGATTCGAGCGGGCCGGCGGCCCGGAAGTGCTGCAATGGGTCGATGTCGAGGTCGGCGAGCCCGGCCCGGGCGAGGTTCGCGTCAAGCATCACGCGGTCGGCCTCAACTTCATCGATGTCTATTTCCGGACCGGGCAATACCCGTTGCAGCTCCCGGCGGGGCTGGGGATGGAAGCGGCGGGCGTCGTCACTGCGACCGGTCCAGGTGTGAGCGCGTTCAAGCCGGGCGACCGTGTCGCCTATGTCGCGCGGCCGCCAGGCGCCTATGCGGAAGAGCGTGTGCTGCCAGTCGATCCGCTCGTGAAGCTGCCCGATGCCGTTTCGTTCGACGATGCCGCTTCTGCGATGCTGAAAGGCCTGACCGCGCAGTATCTTTTGCGCCGAACCTATCGCATCGAGCCAGGACAGACAATCCTGATCCATGCGGCGGCCGGCGGCGTGGGTCTCTTCGTTTGCCAATGGGCGAAGGCGCTCGGCGCGACAGTGATCGGCACCGTCGGCTCCGACGAGAAGGCCGAGCTCGCCAAGGCCCACGGGTGCGATCACGCGATCGTCTACACGCGAGAGAATTTCACCGAGCGCGTGAAGGAAATCACCGGCGGTGCGGGCGTGCCCGTCGTCTACGATTCGATTGGCAAGGATACTTACAAGGGGTCGCTCGATTGCCTCGCCCCGCTCGGCTACTTCGTGAGCTTCGGGAGTGCGTCGGGGCCGCTGCCGCCGATCGAGGCGTCGGAGTTCTCGAACCGCGGGTCGCTCTTCTTCACGCGGCCGACCCTCTTCACCTATACCTCGAAGCGCGAGTGGCTCGACTCGATGGCGGCGGAGCTGTTCGACGTCATCGCCTCGGGCAAGGTAAAGACGAGCGTCAATCAGCGATACGCGTTGAAGGACGTGGCCGACGCCCATCGCGACCTCGAGGGGCGCAAGACGACGGGCTCGACGATTCTCGTGCCCTGATCGATGGCTGAGCCGACGGTCACCGTCGTCCTGATCGAAGACGAAAAACAGATTCGCCGCTTCGTGCGCACGTCGCTCGAGAGCGCCGGCATGGTCGTGCACGAGGCCGAGACCGGCAAGCAAGGGCTCGTCGAAGCGGCGACGCGCAAGCCCGATCTCGTCATCGTCGATCTGGGATTGCCCGACACGGAAGGGCTCGATGTCATCCGCGAGCTGCGCGGCTGGACCGAGCTGCCGATTATCGTCTTGTCGGCGCGCACGCGCGAGGACGAGAAGGTTGCGGCGCTCGACGCGGGCGCCGACGATTACCTGACGAAGCCGTTCGGCGTTTCGGAGCTGCTCGCGCGGATTCGCGCTCATCTCAGGCGGCGCAACCACGGCGGTGCGGGCGAATCGCCGCTCGTGCGCTTCGGCGAGGTCGAGGTCGATCTGGCCGGGCGCCGCGTCTCGCGCGGCGCAGCGCCGGTTCATCTCACGCCGATCGAGTACCGTTTGCTCGCCACGCTCGTGCGGCATGCCGGCCGCGTGCTCACTCACCGACAGCTGCTGATCGACGTCTGGGGACCTTCCCACGCCGAGAGCAGCCACTACCTGCGCATCTACATGGCCCATCTGCGGCAAAAGCTCGAGCGTGATCCGGCGCAGCCCGAACATATTGTCACCGAGACGGGTGTCGGCTACCGGCTCGTCGGCGCCGTCTGATTTCGGCTGACCGCCGCGAAACGTCCGCGCGCGGCTGCCGCCTGCAGGCCGGGCTTTCGTATCGGACCGAGCAACCCTCCGGTCTTCCACCGCACTTCCACTTCGTTCACGCCCGAGCGGCGCCGGCGGAGGCATGTCTATAATGAGACAACGCCGCGCGAACCAGGGAGTGCGCCGGCATGGCGAAGAAGGGCTGAAACGGAGGGGCGATGCTCGACGCACTTTCGCTTGGCGCCGGCCTCTCGTGGGCGAGCGGGCTGCGGCTTTATCTGACGGTGCTGCTCGTCGGCGTCTTCGCACGCCTCGACATCGTTCATCTGCCCGGCTCACTCTCGGCGCTCGCCTCCCCGTGGGTCATCGGTGCCGCGGCCGTCCTCTCCGTCGTCGAGTTCTTCGCCGATCGCATTCCCGCCCTTGATTCGCTCTGGGATGCGATTCATACATTCATCCGCATACCGGCTGGGGCGTTGCTCGCAGCCGGAACGCTCGGCCATGCCGACCCGACGCTGATGACGATCGCCGCGCTCGCGGGCGGCACGCTCGCCGGCTCGGCGCACCTCACGAAAGCCGGCACACGGGCGCTCATCAATCTATCCCCCGAGCCGGTGTCGAACTGGATCGCCTCGTCGACCGAAGATCTTCTCGTCTGCATCGGGCTCGCGCTCGCGATCTTTGCGCCGCTCATTTTTCTGGCGCTGATGATCGCTTTCGTCTTGTTCGCGGGCTGGGCGCTGCCGCGCCTGTGGCGCGGCGTCCAGGGCGGCTTCCGCGCCATGGCGGCGCATATGGGTGCTCGATTCGGCGGCTCGCGCCTGACTTCACTCGGGAGCAAGCGCGATTGAGCGGGCCGGCCGCAAGCGCGCCGGGCCGGCGTCCGGCGATCTCGGATCTGATACGGCAGGCTGCGCGCATGACCGCGCGCGACTGGCGCGCGGGCGAGCTATCAATGCTCGCGATCGCGCTCATCCTCGCCGTCGCGGCGCTCTCGAGTGTCGCGTTTCTCGCCGATCGACTGCAGCAAGGCCTCGAGCGCGATGCGCGCCGCATGATCGCGGCCGATTTCGTCGTGCGCGCCGATCATCCGGTGGACCGGCCGTTCGTCGATGAGGCCCGCGCGCTCGGGCTGAAGACGGCAACGACGACGATTTTTCCGAGCATGGTCGGGCTCGCGCCGGCGGGCGGCGCGCAACTGCCGGCGGCAGGGAACGCCGACGGCGGCTCGCAGCCGGACGCAACCCCGCCCACCGTGCGGCTCGCGGCCGTCAAGGCCGTCTCGCCGGGCTATCCCCTGCGCGGCGCGCTTCGCATCGCGCCCGCGCCGCAAGCGCCCGATCGTCCCGCGAACGGCATTCCGGCGACCGGCACCGTCTGGGTCGATGCGCAGCTGCTCGGCGCGCTCCATGCGCGCGTCGGCGATCGCGTCGTGCTCGGCCAGCGCAGCTTCACGATCGCGGCCGTCATCACGCGCGAGCTCGACCGCGGGTTTTCGTTCGTCAACTTCTCGCCGCGTGTGATGCTAAGCGCGGCCGATGTCGCATCGACGGGACTCATCGGCTACGGCAGCCGTGTCACCTATCGGCTGCTCGTCGCGGGCCCCGATGCGCAGGTCGGCCGTTTTGCCCGATTCGCGCACGAGCGTGTCGATGGCGGCCGCCTGCGCGGCGTCGCGCTGGAATCGCTGCAAGACGGTCAGCCGCAGGTGCGCGAGACGCTGGATCGTGCGGGCCACTTTCTGCGGCTCGTCTCGCTGCTGACGGCTCTGCTCGCCGCCGTTGCCATCGCGATGGCGGCTCATCGCTATACGCGGCGCCATCTCGACAGCTGCGCCGTCATGCGCTGCCTGGGGCTCGCGCAAGGCGCGCTGCGCACGCTGGTCTCACTCGAGTTCCTCATGGTCGGCCTGACCGCCGGTGTATTCGGGGTCGCGCTCGGCTACGCAGGACATTTCGCGTTGCTCCTGTGGCTCGGCGAACTGATCGGTGTCGAGCTGCCGCAGCCGTCCGTCCTGCCGGCCCTCGAGGGCATCGCGGCCGGGCTCGTGTTGCTGTTCGGGTTCGCGTTGCCGCCGCTGTTGCCGTTGACGCGCGTGCCGCCCGTGCGTGTGCTGCGGCGCGAGTGGGGCGGCGAGGCGCGCATCGCATGGTCGGCCTATGCGGTCGGCATCGCGCTTTTCGGCGCGCTGCTCGTGCTCGCGGCCGGTGAATTGAAGGTCGGCGGCATCGTCGCAGGGGGATTCGCGGCGGGCCTTGTCGTGTTCGGCGGCATCGCGCGCGCGGCGCTTTGGGCCGCCTCGAAAATCGCGCGCAGTGAGCGCGGCGCCGCCCGCAACTCGGCGGGCGTCGGCTGGCGTTACGCCCTCGCTTCGCTGGAGCGGCGCGGCGGGGCGAGCGCGCTCCAGATTACGGCGCTCGCGATCGGCCTCATGTGCCTGCTCCTGATCGCCATCACGCGCAACGATCTCATCGCCGGCTGGCGCAAGTCGACGCCGCCCGATGCGCCGAACGAGTTCCTCATCGACATTCAGCCCGACGAGCGCCAGGCCGTCACCCAGTATCTGGCCGTGCACGGCTTTCCCGGCATCGTGCTCGAGCCGATGGTGCGCGGGCGGCTGCTCGCGATCGACGGCAAGCCTGTCGATCCGGCGTCGTACAAAGACGAGCAGGCACGCCATCTCGTCGATCGCGAGTTCAACCTGTCGTATCGCACAAGTGTGCCCGACGACAACCGGATCGTCGCGGGCCGCTGGTACGGCGACACCACGCGGCCCGAGATCTCGATCGAGGAGGGGCTCGCCAAGCTCGTCGGGATCAAGCTAGGCGACACCCTGCGCTTCGACGTGGCCGGCATGGCGATCGACGCGCCTGTCACGAGCGTGCGCAAGCTCGATTGGGGGACGTTCAAGGTCAATTTCTTCGTGCTGATGCCGCCCGCGCCGCTGCAGGGATTTCCGGCGACCTACATCACGAGCTTTCGTCTGCCGCCCGAGCGCCGCCCCGTCCTGGACGGCATCATCGCGGCACATCCGAATGTAACGGCGATCGACGTGGGGCCGATTCTCGCGCAGATCCAGCATGTGCTGGAGCAGGTGATCGGCGCCGTTCAGTTCCTTTTTGCGTTCACGCTCGGGGCCGGACTGCTCGTGCTCTACGCGGCGCTCGCCGGCACGCGCGACGAACGCATGAGAGAATCGGCGCTTTTGCGGGCGCTTGGGGCGTCGCACCGGCAGGTGCGCGCGGTGCAAGCGGCCGAGTTCGCCGTCGTCGGCGCGCTAGCGGGGCTCATGGCGGCTATCGGCGCTCAGGTGCTGGGCTCTGTGCTCGCAACGCGCGTCTTCCTTTTCTATCTCGACTTCGACCCGTGGCTGCTGCCCGCCGGCATCGCGGCCGGTATCGCGTGTGCCGGCGTCGGCGGCTGGCTCAGTTTGCGGCATGTGCTCGAGCGGCCCGCCGGGCAGTCGCTGCGCGACGCATAACCTTTCAAGTTCGCTTATGACCGTTTCTACCGACGACGCGCCGTCGCAACCGAGCGCATTCGACCTCATCGGCGGCGAGGCGCGCGTGCGCGAGCTCGTCGACCGCTTTTACGACCTGATGGACATCGAGCCGGAGTTCGCCGACATTCGTGCGCTCCATCCGTCGACACTCGACGGTTCCCGCGACAAGCTCTACTGGTTCCTGTGCGGCTGGCTTGGCGGCCCGAATCACTACATCGACCGTTTCGGCCATCCGATGTTGCGCGCGCGCCATCTGCCGTTCGCCATCGCTTCGTCCGAGCGCGATCAGTGGCTGCGCTGCATGGCGTGGGCGATGGACGACGTGGGCTTGCCGGAACCGCTGCGCGAGCGCCTGCTGAAGGCGTTTTTCGACACCGCCGACTGGATGCGCAACCGGCCCGGTTAATCGCCCGGTACAGTCGCGGCGGGGCGGCGAGCGAGATGTGCTGCCGGCGTGGCCTGACGAACGCGATAATCAAAAAACGAGATCGACGAGGAAACGGCCCATGACGACAGAAGCACTTTTTCGAGAAGACGCTTATCTGACGCGATGCGAAGCGAAGATAACCGCGATCGGCGATGACGGCATCCTGCTTGATCGGACGGTGTTTTACCCGCTCGGGGGCGGCCAAGCGGGCGACGCGGGCGCGCTCGTTCTGTCCGACGGCACGCGCATCGTGATCGCGGATACGCACAAGGCCAAGTTCGAGGGCGCCACACCCGATGACGCCCTGCACGTGCCCGCGCCGGGCCAGGATGCGGTTCTCGCGCGTCTCGCCGCGGGCGAGCCCGTCGTCGCCGAGATCGACTGGGGTCGCCGCTATCGGCACATGCGCCTGCATACCGCGAGTCACCTCATGTGCGCGGTGCTGCCGTATCCCGTCGACGGCTGCAGCATCACGGTCGACTATGCGCGTTTGGATTTTGCGACCGTCGAGCCGATCGAGCGCGAATTTGTCGAGACGCGGCTTGCGTCGCTTGTGGGCGACGGGCACCGCGTCGGCACCGAGTGGATCACGGACGAAGAGATGGCGGCGCGGCCCGAGCTCGTGCGCACGATGAGCGTCAAGCCGCCGATGGGGCTCGGACGCGTGCGGCTCTTGCGCATCGAGGGCGTCGACCTCCAGCCCTGTGGCGGCACGCATGTGCGAAATACGGCCGAGATCGGCGCGTTACGCGTGGCGAAGCTCGAGAAGAAAAGCGCACGCACGCGGCGCCTTGTGCTGGAGCTCGCGGCATGACGGACGGGGCGAACGACGGCGGCAAGCGTTGTGATTCGACTCCGACTCCGACCGCGACCGCGACCGCGACCGCGACCGCGACCCCAAGTGTGAACGCTGGGCCGCGTCTCGCCCCCGATGTTGTCGCCGACTACGCCGCGCTCGCGCCAGCCGCGCGCGAGGTGCTCGATTTCTGGTTCGGCGAGCCCGGATCGGCGCGCTTCGGCGAGGAGTGGGATCAGTGGTTCGGCGGTCATGAGGCGTTCGACGCGGAGCTGCGCACGCGTTTCGGCGGGACGCTAGCAGCCGCCCGGCGTGGGGACGTAGACGACTGGCAGGGTTCGCCGCTCGGTGCGCTGGCTTTCATCGTCGTGCTCGACCAGTTCTCACGCAACATTCATCGCGGCAGCGCCGAAGCGTTCGCCGGCGATGCGCGCGCGATCGCCGCGGCGCGCCGCATGGTCGATTCCGGCGTCGACCGCGGGCTGCCCTCCGCGCACCATCGCGCGTTCGTCTATATGCCGTTCGAGCATGACGAATCGTTGGAAAGTCAGGAGCAGGCAGTACGGCTCTTTGAAGCGCTCGAACGAGACACCGGCTTGCGCGGCTACGCCCGCTACGCGCGCCGGCATGCGGAGATCGTCGCACGCTTCGGCCGTTTCCCGCATCGAAATGCCTTGCTCGGCAGACCGTCGACGGACGATGAGCTCAGCTTTCTGCTCGAGCCCGGATCGTCGTTCTGAGGGGGCTCATCGGCCGCCGGCAACGTCGAGCACGGCGCCGTTGACATACGAGGCCGCATCGGAGAGCAGCCAGACGATGGCGGCGGCCACCTCGTCCGCGGTGCCCGGGCGTCCGGCCGGTGTTTGCGCGCCGAGCTGCGCAGCTCGATCGGGCTTGCCGCCGCTCGCGTGGATCTCCGTATCGATGAGTCCAGGGCGCACCGCATTGACGCGCACGCCGCGCGGGCCGAGCTCTTTCGCGAGCCCGATCGTCATCGTGTCGACGGCGCCTTTGGACCCCGCGTAGTCGACATACTCGTTCGGCGAGCCGAGCCGTGCCGCGGCCGAAGAAACGTTGACGATCGCGCCGCCCATTCCGCCGCGGTCCGTGGACATGCGCCGCGCCGCTTCGCGCGCGCAGAGATAGGCCCCCAGCACGTTGACGTCGAACATTCTCTTGAGCCGCGCGACGTCCATATCGGCGAGCGGCATCGACGGTGCGACGATGCCCGCGTTGTTCACGAGCGCATTAAGCCGACCGAATGCCTTTTCGACCGAATCGAACATCGCGAGAACGGCCGATTCGTCGGCGACATCGGCCTGCACGACGAGCGCTTGTCCGCCTGCCTGCTCGACTTCGCGCGCCGTTTGCTCCGCCGCTTTCTCATCGCGCGTGTAGTTGACGCCGACGGACCAGCCCCTCGCACCGAGGGCACGTGCGGTGGCTCGCCCGATGCCGCGGCTCGCGCCCGTGATCAGTGCAACAGGCATGGGCGAGTTCAAACGGCTTCCCGCTCGGTGGCCCATTTGTCCGGGCCCGGCGGGTGATAGCGGCGCAGCTTGTCGACGAGCGCCGAGGGTTGCGAGTCGATTTGCAGAATGTCGAAGTACCGCTGCTGCATGAATCCTTCGCGGACCGTATGCTCGAGCAGGCCGACGAGCGGCGCGTAGTAGCCGTCGATGTCTAAAAGGCCAACCGGCTTGGCGTGATAGCCGAGCTGCGCCCAGGTATAGACCTCGAACAGCTCCTCGAACGTGCCGGCGCCGCCCGGAAGTGCGACGAACGCATCGGCAAGGTCGGCCATCATTTTCTTGCGCTGGTGCATGTCGGGCACGACATGCAGTTCGGTTAGCCCGCGATGGCCGACCTCCTTGTCGACGAGCAGCTTCGGAATGACGCCGATCGCGCGTCCGCCCGCCGCGAGCACCTCGTCGGCGACGACGCCCATGAGCCCGACGCGCCCGCCGCCGTAGACGAGCGTACAGCCGGCCTCGACGAGCGCCCGTGCGAAGCCGCGCGCCGCCTCTGCATAAACCGGCCTTGCGCCGAGCGACGAGCCGCAGTAGACGCAGATCGACTTCATGGCTGCACGCCCTTGACGGTCGCCTTCGGGGCCAGATCGCGTGGCGGCAGGTAGTCGTGGAACTCGCGCAAGGGGCGCCGGCCGGAGACGAGATCGTCGAAGATTTGCCGCGACCGGCCGCGCAGATAGGGCGCCATCACCGAGATCACATGGATGCTGACCTGATGCAGCTCGGCGCGGATCGCTTCCTGATCGTTGTACTTGCGCGGATGCATGACGAACTGGTAGGAGAGCCAATAGGTGGCGATGACGCCCATGTTCGTCGAGATCACCTCGATCTCGTCGGGCGTCGCGACCATCTCATCGTCCGCGACAAGCAGCTCGCACATCTCGCGCGCGAAGCGCACCTTGTGGCTGATGATCTGCTTGAAATGCGTCTCGAGCGTGCGGTTGCGAGCCAGCAGATCGTTGAGATCTCGGTAGAGGAAGCGGTACTGCCACATGAAATCGGCCATGTACTGCAGATACGACCAAGTTTCGTCGATGGTCGGCCGATGGTCCTGAGGGAAACGCAGCCGCTTTTCGATCGCCTGCTCGAACTGAGCAAAGATGCTATTGATAATGTCGTCTTTGTTGCGGAAATGGTAATAAAGATTGCCAGGGCTGATTTCCATTTCCTCGGCGATGGTCGTTGTCGTGACGTTCGGCTCGCCGATCTCGTTGAAGAGCTTCAACGACAGCTCGAGGATACGTTCACGGGTGCGGCGGGGAGTTTTGGATTCCATGTCGTCCGGCCCTGAAGAGTTGTCACGCTGGGCCAAAGACGACGCATTGCGCGGCGCCTTCGCGACGCTGTGTCGTTTCAGCCCGTGCGTGGTTGGTATGTCTCGGAGTTTTGGGCCGATTATAAACCGGTCGTTCTGTTTTCTTAGACCGGCCTAGGGTTTTCATGGAGGCGAGAGAAGGCGCTCGATCCATCCGACGAAAAGAGGGCCGGCAATGAGGGCCCACGTCAGCAGGCATGCGGCGAGCGCGACCGTCACGGCCGCGCTGCCCAAATCCTTCGCGCGCCGCGACAGCTCGTGACGCTCGAGCGAGATGCGGTCGATGGCCGCTTCCACGCTCGAGTTGAGCAGCTCGACGATCAGCACGAGCAGCACCGAGCCGATGAGGAGGACGTGCGAAACGGCATCGACGGGAACGAGCGCGCCGCCCGGCACGAGTATCGCGGCTAGCGTGAGCTCCTGGCGAAATGCGCTCTCCTCGCGGATGGCGACGCGGAACCCGTTGACCGAGTTCTTGAGCGCATGCCAGGCGCGCGTGAACCCTCGATTGCCTTTATAGGGGTTGACGGGCGGCGGGGCGAGCGGATCGTCGGGCGAGAGCGGCTCAGGTTGCTCGGGCTGGTTGTCGCCAAGGCGCTGCGCGTCGGGCTGGTCAGCCGTGTCAGCCACATGGAGGTCGTGAGCCGCGGGCGCTCGAGGGGACGGGGGCAACTCGGCCCGTTCGTCATGGGCCAGCGATTCATCGCGCCTCATGCGGCTGCGTTCTCGTTCTCTTCGCGCGGCGCGGCACGCGAAAGCGGTTTCAGATGGGCGGCGAACTGCTCCGAGGCGGCGCGCCACGAGAACCGCTCCGCCCAGGCACGCGCATGGGCGCGTTGGATCTTGAGCGCGTCGAGGCAGGCCTCGTGCAGGTCCTCGTTCATCGCGCCGGCTCCGCCGTCGCCGAGCACGTCGATCGGTCCGGTCACGGGGTAGGCCGCGACGGGCGTGCCGCAAGCCAGCGCCTCGAGCAGCACGAGCCCGAACGTGTCGGTGCGGCTCGGAAAGACGAAGACGTCGGCCGCCGCATAAACCTTCGCGAGCTCGGCCTGCGTCAGCACGCCGAGATAGTTTACCTCGGGATAGCGGGATTTGAGCTCGGCGAGCGCCGGGCCCTCACCGGCCACCCATTTCGATCCGGGCAGATCGAGCTTCAAAAAGGCCTCGACGTTCTTCTCGATCGCGACGCGGCCGACATAGAGAAAGATCGGCCGCGCCGTGTTGAGTACCTTCGATTCCATCGGACGGAAGATGTCGAGGTCGACGCCGCGCGACCAGAGCACGACGTTCGTGAAGCCGTTCCGCTCGAGGTCGGCCTTGACGACGGGCGTCGGCGCCATGACGGCGAGCGACCGTCGGTGGAACCAGCGCAGGAATCGGTAGGAGACCGAGGCGGGCAGCGCAAAGCGGGCCTCGATGTACTCGGGAAAGCGCGTGTGATAGGCCGTCGTGAACGGCAGCCCGTGCCGGATCGCATAACGGCGGGCCGCGAGCCCGAGCGGGCCTTCCGTCGCGATATGGAGTGCATCGGGGGCGAAATCGTCGATGCGCCTTTCGAGCCGCAGGCGAGGAAACAGCGATAGCCGGATCTCGGGGTACGTCGGGCAGGGCACCGTACGGAACTCCAGCGGGGTCAGCAGCTCGACGCGATGCCCAAGCGCCGTGAGTTCGCGCGTCGTGTTCTTGAGCGTGCGGACGACACCGTTGACTTGAGGTTCCCAAGCGTCGGTGACGATCATGATTTTCATGCGGAGCCCTATGCGATGGAGGGTAAGCGGGGGAAAGCGGCCGGCGAGCGCCGCGAGCATGTGAGAGGTTCCCGCACCGTCATCTAGGCGGTCGCCTTCGCTTTGCGCGAACTGACTTGCGGCGCGCGCATGACAGTCCAGTAGACGACCAGCAGTTCGCCTTCGAGGGTTTCGACGAGCGCCGAGAGGCTTTCGACCCAATCGCCGTCGTTGCAATAGGTGAGGCCGTCGACTTCGCGGATCTCGGCCTTGTGGATGTGGCCGCACACCACGCCGTCACAGCCGCGACGCCGCGCCTCGTCGATCATCACCTGCTCGAACGACGAGATGAAGTTGACCGCGTTCTTGACCTGATGCTTTAGATATTGCGAAAGCGACCAGTACTGAAACCCGAGGCGGCTGCGGATGCGGTTGAACCAGCGGTTCAGCACCAGGATGGCCGTGTAGGCGGTGTCGCCGAGATAGGCGAGCCACTTCGCGTGCTGGATGACGCCGTCGAAGAGGTCCCCATGGACGACCCAGAGGCGCTTGCCCGACAGCGTCGTATGGAAGGCCTCGCCGCGCACATGGATATCGCCGAAGGCGAGGTCGCAAAACTGCCGCGCGCCTTCGTCATGATTGCCGGGAATGTAGACGACCTGCGTGCCCTTGCGCGCCTTGCGCAGGATCTTTTGCACAACGTCGTTGTGCGCCTGCGGCCAGTACCAGCCCTTCTTGAGCTGCCAGCCGTCGATGATGTCGCCGACGAGGTACAGATACTCGGATTCGTTGTGGCGCAGGAAGTCGAGCAGATAATCCGCCTGGCAGCCGCTCGTGCCGAGATGGATATCGGAGAGCCAGATCGTCCGGTAGCGGTGCGGGTCGGGCACGCTATCGTCGTTGTGGCTGCTGCTCGAGGCCTGCTGCCGGGCGCCTGAATCCTCGATTGTCGACGCGCCGCCGGGCGTGGCGGGGTGGAACGGAACGGCGTCGACTGAAGCGCCGATCTGCCGCAGGAGGGAAGTCGCGGACGTCGCACGGTCCATGGCTTCTCGCGTCGAGTTGTACATGCGCACATTGCGCCATGCGCTCGTGACTGCCACATGACAGTCACGAGAAGTTCTTATTACGGAGGCGGGGATTGAGAACGCCGGCCGCAAGGGGCCCGGCGAGGCGCGCTCTAGCGCTGGCCGATGCCGGCGGCGGCCAGCGGCGCTTTGGCGATGACGATACGGGTGCCGGCGAGACGATCGTGCGGAAACTGTCGTGCGCCGTCGAGCATGGCCGAGGCGGCCCAGAGAACGAACCAGACTGCGGCCGCGCCGAGCGTGTAAGGCAGCGAAAGATGCAAAAGCGGGTGCAGCGCGAGCGGAGGCAGAAACCAGAGCCACGCGAGCAGGTAGCGGACCACGGCGCGAAGAGGCCGTAGTGCGCCGCCGTCGCGACCGACGAGCCGAAGCCGCCAGGTTTTCATCGGCAGCGTCTGGCCGCCGTGGGTCCAGCACCAGACGAAGTAGACCCCGACGACGAGCGCAATCCAGGCGGTAAGAAGATCGCGGTGAACGAGCCCGTTGCGCTGCTGGGTCAGCGTGCTGAACAAATAGCCGGCGAAAAAGACGATGCCGAACAGAATGACGGCCTCGTAGACGAGCGCGGCGAGACGCCTGCGCACGCTCGGCGGCGGCAGTGCCTCTGCAGGCGCGGCGGGGCTCGAATTTGCCGAGCCGCCGGGCACGTTCGGTATGGGCACGACGCGAGGCTTCATCGCCCGAGGCTTCATCACCTTTACGCGCCTTTGAAGACGCTCGGTTCTTCGGATGGCGAGAGCGGCGCATCCTTGGCCGGTGCCGCGCTTGCCGGCGCCGCGGCGCCCGGCTGCGCCGGCGCGACGACAGGCGCCGACGCGCTCAACGCGGCCGCGACACTGCTGCCCGCCGCGGGCGGCGGCTCGACGAGGCGATTGAGTCCGCGTATCTCGCTTTTCGCGCCCGAAGGAGGGGCGCTGACTACGGTCGGACGACGCTTGCGCTCGCTCGCCGCGAGGCGGGCCTTCTGCTCCGGCGACAGCTGCTGATAGGCCGTCCAGGCCTTCTGGCGCGCCTGCGGCGGCAGCGCTTTCGAGAGTTGGTAATTCTCGCGCGCGACGCGCCGCTGCTCCGGCGTCATGCGGACCCATGTCGCCATCTGTTCGTGTAGCCTTTTTTGCCTTTCAGGCGACATTTTTGCGAAACCCGACGCGATCCTGATCCATTTGCGCTTGCGCTCGTCGCTGAACTTGTCCCATGCCGCCGCGAACGGAGCGAGCGCCGCATGTTGCTCAGCCGTCAGGTGCGCCCAAGAGAGCGGATTGTGGTCGATGACGAGCGGGGGAAAGTCGATTGCGAGCGGAGTACCGGGCGCGGAAGCGGCGGCGGGCGCACTTGCCCCGGCACCCGCATGCACGGCAGCCGGCGGCCGTGCGACGAACCGGTGGTAGGTGGCGGCGAATGCGATCGCCGAGGCGATCGCGCACGCGAACACGAGGGCCAGGCCGCGCTTGTAGCTCACGCAGGGCTCCTCCGCATGCGTTCAGCGCGCACGCGAGAGATACGCGTTGAACCCGTGATCGAGATACGCGTTGAGCGGGAGGTCGTCGTTGAGCATGGCCGCGTCGATGTCGGCGAGCTCGGCGGCGCGCTGCTGGTTTTCCCAGTAAGCGATCGCGGCGACGCCCACGACGAGCGCGATGACGGGCCATGCGCGCAACATGCGCACAAACGGCGAGACGCGCCGCTCGCGCGGCTCGGAGCTGGGTCCCATGCCCTGCGCCGGCCCAGCGGGGGCGAGCACGGGCACGAACGAGCGCGCGGGGAGCGGTTCAGGCTTCTTGCGTGCGAGCGCGAGGCGCCTTGCGGCGGCGAGCTTCTCGACAGTCGGGGCGGGCAAGCTGGCCGCGTTTTCGTCGAGCGCACGACAGACATTGCGCGCGAACTCGCGTTCTTTGGTTTCGGGAGCGGGGCTCATAGCGTGATTCCTTTGGCCTTGAGCGCAACCGCCAGCGTATGCGTGGCTCGCGAACAGTGCGTCTTGACACTGCCCTCTGAGCAGCCCATCGCGGCGGCAGTCTCGGCGACATCCATATCTTCCCAGTAACGCATGAGAAACGCCTCCCGTTGACGCGCCGGTAATTTTTGGATCTCTTCGTCGATGAGCGCGAGCACCTGGCGACGCTCGAGCCTCTGCTCGCTGCTCTCGGATCCGCCTGCGCTTTCCTCTCCTTCGATCGTTTCGAGTGGGTCGAATTCCTCGTCCTCGCCGCCGCCGAACGACGAAAAGAGGCTTACCCAGGTGTTACGGACTTTTTGCCGACGAAAAAAGTCGTGCGTCGCATTCTGAAGAATACGCTGAAAGAGAAGCGGAAGCTCGGCGAGCGGCCGGTCGCCGTACTTTTCGGCGAGCCGAATCATTGCGTCCTGCACGATGTCGAGGGCGGCATCGTCGTCGCGCACGGCGTAGACGGTCTGCTTGAACGCGCGCCGTTCGACGCTCGTCAGGAAATCGGCGAGTTCCTTTTCTGATGCCATCCGAGGAAGGCCGCGCCCCGTTTTTGTGCGCGCGCCATAAGCGATTGAAAAAATCCGTAAAGCTGGCGGATGCTAGCAAACTTTTTAGGATGACGGGGTGCGAACAGGGGCCGGCGGCGGCTCAAGGCGGCCTTTTTTCGAATCAACGTGGTGCAAAGGCCACCTGCGCGCCGTACCAAGGGTCGCCGACCGGCGGCGGGCGGCACTTCCGGCATTGCAGCAAATTTTGCTTGACCGCCGGCACTGTACCCGTTAACGTTTCCGGTTCGCAACATAAGTGACTGTCTTCTTTGAGGCGTGCCCAAGAAGCCCGCCTGTCAAACTGGACGCGCCGCTTGAACCCGAGCCACAAGCCCGGCAGAGAGCACCCGATCAATTTTTTGCCGAAAATTCGAAAGGTGAATGATGAATATGCCCAGCGCGGAATTCTCCACGTCGGATACGACTCCCCCTCATGAAGCTGCCTCGATCGGCGCGACCGTGCTCATGCGCGCGCTGGCCGACGAGGGCGTCGAGGTGCTTTGGGGCTATCCCGGCGGCGCAGTGCTTTACATCTACGACGAACTGTACAAGCAGGACAAGGTCCAGCACGTGCTCGTGCGTCACGAGCAGGCCGCGGTGCATGCTGCTGACGGCTACGCGCGGGCGACAGGCAAGGTTGGCGTGTGCCTCGTCACGTCGGGCCCCGGCGTGACGAATGCGGTGACGGGAATCGCCACCGCCTACATGGATTCGATCCCGCTCGTCATCATCAGCGGCCAGGTGCCGACGGCCGCGATCGGCCAGGATGCGTTCCAGGAGTGCGACACCGTCGGCATCACGCGTCCGTGCGTGAAGCACAACTTCC
>CAYPWK010000087.1:6362-15943 GCA_964414365.1 uncultured Burkholderia sp. | reverse complement strand
TGGCAGCTGACGGACACCTACTTCGTCGTGGCCCATCTCCACTATGTGCTGATCGGCATTAACGTGTTCCCCGTCGTAGGGGGAATCTACTTCTGGTTTCCGAAGTTCACCGGTCGCATGATGAGCGAGCGGCTCGGCCGCATCGTCTTTGCTCTGATGTTCATCGGCTTCAATCTGGGTTTCTTTCCGATGCATATCGCGGGACTGCTCGGCATGCCGCGCCGCATCTATACCTTTGGGCCGAATATGGGCTGGAACACGGTCAATCTGCTTACATCGATCGGCTCGTTCATCTTCGCGCTGGGCGTGCTGGTCTTCCTCATCGATGTGTTCTACAGCCGCAAGCGCGGGCCGATCGCGGGCAACAATCCGTGGGATGCGCCGTCTCTCGAATGGGCCGTCCCTTCGCCGCCTCCGCCCTATAACTTCGCCGTGTTGCCGATCGTCGCAAGCCGCCATCCGCTCTGGGAAGGGCGAATCGAGGGCGAAGAAGAAGGGGGGCCGCGCTCACATCTCACCGACGGTTACCTGCTTGGCGAAGGGCGGGAGGCGCTCGGGACGACCGCGCTCGAGGCGGACCCTTGTGTGATCTTGAAGATGCCGGAAGACTCGTATGCCCCATTCTTCCTTAGTCTCTTCGGAGCGTTATTTTTCGCCGGGCTTGCGTTTCGGGCGTGGACATTCACGGGGCTCATGCTCGCGGCGTGCGCCGTGTCGCTGATCGTGTGGCTGTGGCCCGAACGCAGCCTTATCCAGCGTGAGCCGCAAACGGCATCGGGACAATGAATATGGCGAGCGAAGTGCATCCGGCTGTGCTGCTAGAACCGGGCAATACGGTTCCCGTCGGCAGCGCCGGCGAGCGCGCGACTGGATGGCTCGCGTGTCTCATGTTAATCGCAACAGAAGGGTCGCTCTTCGGCTATCTGATCTTTTCCTATCTTTATCTCGCGGTGCAGACCACGAGGCACTGGCCGCCCGAAGGGTTGCCGAAGCTTCCGCTCGGCTCGGTCAATACGCTGTTTCTGCTCTCGAGCAGCGGATTCGTCTGGCTCTGCGAGCATTTCGTGAAGCGAGGGCGCCGGCGGGCCGCCGTGCTATCGATGGCCGTCGCGATCGTCTTGGGCATCGTCTTTGTTGGCATTCAACTGCACGAGTGGCATAGCCATTCATACGGCGTAACGTCGAATTTGTACGGTTCGCTTTATTTCACGATCACGGGCTTTCATCTGGCCCACGTGCTCGTCGGGCTCGCCATATTGATTCTGCTCGGGACATGGACTGCGCTTGGCTACTTCGACGAACGTCGCCGCGCTGCACTGACGATCGGTGGCCTCTATTGGCACTTCGTCGATGTCGTCTGGCTTTTTATCTTCACGACGATCTATCTGACGCCGTACTGGTTCAGATAGCGGATTGGCGGACGAGGCATGCGAGAAATAATCGAGTAGGGCTATGGAAATGACAGGCAACCATCGATCGATCTCACCGTGGCGCGTATTCATCGCTGTGCTCGCAGCGCCGGCTGCTTGGACGCTTCAGGTTTGCATCGCCGAGGCGCTTGCCGCACAGAGCTGCTTTCCCTTCTTTGCCCCGATGCGCGCGTCATATGCGGACGCTGCGTTGCACGCTGCCGTCGGCGTGAGCGGCGCCGCGCTGCTCGTCGGCATCGCAGGGACGTTCTTCTCCTGGCGCTACTGGCGTCGGCTCGAGTCGCGCTTGCGCGATGCAATGCATGGCTCGCCCAGTCGCCGCCTGGAAGGCGAGACATTCGTCGCGAGAGTGGGCTTCATGTCGAGCGCCGTGTTTCTCTTCGCACTTGTCGCCACGGACATCGCGGCGGGTTTGATCTCGTCGTGCAAGTGACGGTTCGATGCGCAGCGGTTGAGTGGAGGTGCATCTTGTTCGCTCTATTCGTTTTGTCGGTGCGGCTTCGTCTGGCAGCGGCGCTTACCGGGCCCGTCACGCTCGTGATCTGCGTGGCAGCGCTCGCTCCGCTCCGTTGCGCGGCCGCGAGCACGGGCGGCGACGCGTCCCAGGCGCTCATCGACCGCGGCGCTTACCTGGCGAAGCTTGGCGACTGCGCGGGATGCCATACGGCGGCACCGGCACGAAACGGCGGGAAACCAACGGACCCCTTCGCGGGCGGACTGCCGATGGGCTCGCCCTTCGGAACCATCTGGACCAGCAACATCACGCCCGACCCAACGTTCGGCATTGGTCGCTACAGTTATGAAGATTTTGAACGGGCCGTGCGAGACGGCATTGCGCCCGGCGGCAAGCGGCTTTATCCCGCGATGCCGTACACGTCGTTCTCGAAGATTAGCGACGACGACATGCACGCGCTCTACGCCTATTTCATGCATGGCGTGCAGCCGGTGGCGAAGCCGGCGCCGCAGACGCGTTTGCCTTTTCCGTTCGATCAGCGCTGGGCGCTGGCGGTCTGGGACGAGTTATTCGCATCGCACGAGCGGTTCTCGCCGCGCGAAGACCGCGATGCGCAGTGGAATCGCGGCGCTTATCTCGTACAAGGGCTCGGTCACTGCGGAGCTTGCCATACACCACGTGGGCCAGGCTACGAGGAGCGCGGGCTCAACGACGGCGATCCGCTCTACCTGACCGGTGGGACGCTCGATCACTGGTTCGCTCCGAACCTGACGGGTGATCCGGGCTCGGGGCTCGGCCGGCTCCCGGCGGACGCTATCTCCGCATTCCTCGCGCACGGTCACGGCGGGGGCCTCGCCGCATTCGGCAGCATGGTCGAAGTCGTCGAGGATAGCGGACAGTACATGAGCGCCACCGATCGCGACGCGATCGCCGCCTATCTGAAATCCTTGCCTCCACGCGCGAAGAGCGGCTTTGCGAGCAACGAACGCGAGAAGACGGACCGCACGGTCGACGTCTTGCGTACAGGTGCCATAGAGGTGCCCGGCGCGGGCATCTATAGCGGGTTCTGCGCGAAATGTCACAAAGAGGATGGAATGGGCGAGGCCGGGAAGTACCCGCGTCTCGCCGGCAACCCTGTCGTCATCGCGCCAGACACGACTTCACTGATACGACTGTTGATCGAGGGCGGACGCACCGCGCAAACCAATGGTGGACCCAAGCCGCAGCGAATGCCTTCGTTCCTCGGCAAGCTCACCGATACTGAAATGGCCCGTGTGTTGACGTTCGTGCGCGGCGCCTGGGGCAATGAAGCAGAACCGGTGACGCCGCGCCAAGTGACCGCGCTGCGGCGAGTCCTCCATAAGTGATTCTCTTAGAGCTTGACGCCACCGGATTCAGGTGCGTCGGGATCGAGATCTTCGGCGGCTACGTCTGGATTGCGCTCGTAGTCGTCGTCGGCGCCGAGGCCGTGCCAATACGGTTCGCGCCCGTAGTACTGGTGCAGCGACGTTGCCCATGTGCGGTCCGCCATCGATGGCCAATGGTCCTTGTCGAACCCCGGCGCATTCTTGACGCGCTCCGAGGACAATGCGAGCAGAAAGCACTTGCGCGTCGTGTCGAGCGTGAGCGCGTTCCATGGAATCGCGAGCAGCTTATCCCCGATCCCGAGAAAACCGCCCGACGACATAACGGCGTAAGCGATGCCGCCCGACTGGACATCCAGCATGATGTCCTTCACCTTGCCGACTTCATCGCCCTCCGTGCTGAGGACTCGGTCGCCCTCGAGCGTGCTGGCAGCCATGACTTCGGGGCCGGGCCCTTCCGCCGTCTCGCTACCTTTGCCCACGATCCGCGCACCCGTTGCGCGCGGCTCTGTCGTGTTTCCGGACGTTCGTTGACTACGCATGACTGCATCTCCGTTTCGTGGCTGTGATTTTGCGCAAGGCGCATTCGGGCGTGACAAATCGACGGCTAATCGCTTTTGCCGCCGCCGTCCATGCCCGCGCCCCTGCGCCAGACTTCCTTGCCTTCCTCCGATAGCTCGCCGGAGCTATGCTTGGGATCGGCCTCGGTGTTGTCTACGGCCATCCGTCCGCCCGGTTGCTCGAGCGACGGCAGCTTTTCTCCCTTGCGCGCGGAGACGCGCTCATCTTGCGATCGACCTGCATGTGCGTTCATGAGTCCTCCTTCTACGAATGAACACAAAGAAAGGCGCATCGCATGTGCCCGAAGAACCAAGCCAAGCGGCGACTCACCGGGCGGCCCGATGAACCGCTAGGCGCGCGCGTTGCTTGCGCTTACTGGGGGGATGAAAGATTCCTCGATGCGTTCATTCGCTCACTGTTTTAACGAGGAGAACACGCTATGACCAGCACATTAGACCCCGACAATCCGCCGCCGGAGCCGCGCGAAGAGGGTCACGATACGGCCTCGCTCGGGCCGAGCGATACGTCCGATAGTGGCAGCGATATCAGCGGTGCGAAGCGGCATGAGTTCGACCGCGATACGGAACACGACGAGCATGCACTCGAAATCGGGGAAGCCGAACTTTCGAGCGACACTGACAGTACGGGAACGGGCGACAGGGCATCGGCCGAAGGCGATTCGACCCTTACGGAGGACGCCGATATTTCGCCCGATCGAATCGAAACTCCCTTTGCGACAGGCGAAGATTACGAAGAGGGTGGCAGTGAAGACGGCCAGCCCCGTCCGCAGGAGCCCTGACGATCGTTCGTCTTCACTTCTTCTCGGCGACAGCGCTGCGTGTGCTGAACCCTGTCACGGCGCTCGCCGCCGGGCGAGCGCTGTCGACATCGACCGCGTCGGGGTATAGCGCGATGAGCGCGCGCAACGCGCCGTTGGTCCAACCGAAGCCGTCCTGCAGCGGATATTCGCCGCCTCCCGCCGAGACAGCGGCGGCAGCCGTGTCGACATCGTATTTCTCGACGAGCTTCCCCGTGCGGACGTAGTACTCGACATTGGTCCGTATCCAACGCGTCGCGATCTCGCGTGCGAGATTGTCTTCGCCATAGCGGCGCAGGCCGGTGACAGCGAGGTATTGCAGCGGCGCCCAGCCGTTCGGCTCATCCCATTGCTGGCCCGTGCGTGCTTGCGTCGTAGCCATCCCGCTGGGCCTCAGCAAGCCTCGCCGCACGGTGCTCGCGGTCTTGCGCGCCTGATCGCGCGTCGCCACCCCGGCGAAAAGCGGGTAGACCGTGGCGGCCGTGAGCCGATGCGTGAGCTGGCGCTCGATGAAATCATAGTCGCCGAACGCTTGCAGCTGCGAATCCCAGAGCACGCGGCGGATCGAATCGGCACGCGAGCTTGCCCGCGTTTGGAGGTTTTCGGCGTGGGCCGCGTCGCCCTTCAGCCGGTATGCTTTTGCAAGCGTCATCTCGAGCCCGTAGAGCAGTGCGTTCAAGTCGACGGGGATGAGCGAAGTCACATGGATCGACGAAAGCGTGCGGTTGTCGGCGAACCAGCGCGAGCTGAAATCCCATCCCGTTTCTCCACCCGCACGCAAGTTGCGCCAGAGGTCCGCCGCGTTTCGCTGCGGTAGTCGCTGCGCCGTCGCCACGTCTTCGCGATACGATTCGTCGCGCGGCGCGTCACTATCGTCCCAGTATCGATTGAGCAGCGTGCCGTCGGGCAGCCGCACGAGATGCCGATAAGCATGCCCCGGGGCGAGCCTGTCCGAGCCGTCCATCCAGTACGCATATTCAGCTTTGAGTTCGGGCAAATACCGCAGGTAGACCTTGTCGCCGTCTTCATGCGCGACGAGCCCCACCATTTGAGCGAAAAAGGGCGGCTGAGAGCGGCTCAGGTAGTACGTCCGGTTGCCGTTCGGAATGTGGCCGTAACGGTCGATCAGCGCCGAGAAGTCTTCGAGCTCATCGACGGAGAGGTCATGGCGCCCGCTTCGCTCGAGACCGAGCATGATGAAATAGGAATCCCAGTAATAGATCTCGTCGAACCGTCCTCCGGGGACGACATAGGGCTTCGGCAGCGGCAACAGAGACGACCAGCGGCTCACGACGGCGTCGGGCCCGCGGCGCAGCACGTTCCAGAGCGTGTCGATATGCTCGTCGACGTTCTCGCTCGGATCCGACACATAGTTGCTATCGGAGCGCGGCGGCCCATTGAAATGACTGTCCACGAAACCGCGCAGGTCGAAGCCAGGCTGATTGCGCGTTGCTTCGTACTCCGAACGGATTTGCTGCGGTGACGCATTCGGAATCGTGTCAGCAAACGTCTTGCTGTCGGGAAAGATGCCGCCGAGCTCGACGGCCCGATAGAGGTCGCCGTAGAGCTCAGAAGGCGGCACCGGCTCCACGGGCGAAGGTTGCGCATGCGGATTGCCTTGCGCCGAGGGCGCGGGGCGCGCGGAGCTTCGCGGTAGCTCGAAGGTCCGAATCGGCTCGGCGCCTTGGCATAGGCCGACGAGCAGCAAGCCGGCGAGGGCGAGGCGTCTGGCTACGGAAAGAGACATGGCAGTCCTCTGGCAGAGATGGGCTGCGGCTCCGAGTCTCCGGGCCGTGGACGTCGTTGCCAGCGTGGACGCTGGCGATGAAACCGTCAGCCTTCGACGCCTCTCGCACAAACGGTGCCTGACCGCACGAATGCTCCTCGAGCATGCGGGCAAAGAAAACCGCGCGTTGACTGATGCGACTCAGTCAACGCGCGGCGAACTCCGTTCGGCCGCACCCGTGCCGATGCACGGGCATGACGAACGGGGGCGGAACGTTATGGCGCGATCGCTCGCGGGCGTCTCGCTGCCGTGTCTCCTCCTACCGCTCCATTTCCAGCGATGCGCGGCGGCGCCTCATCGAAGGGCCAACCGCCGGCGCAAGTCGATCACTGCAGATGCTGCCCGCCGTTGATCGCGATGTTGGCTCCCGTGACGAAGCCGGCCTCGTCGGAGCATAGATAGGCGACGAGCGCCGCGACTTCCTCCGGTTTGCCGAGCCGGCCGACCGGAATTTCCGGAAGGATCTTCGTTTTCAGGATCTCGTCAGGTACCGCGGTAACCATCCGCGTGGCGATGAAGCCAGGCGAAACGGTATTAACTGTCACGCCTTTGCGAGCGAGCTCGAGCGCGAGCGACTTCGTGAAGCCGTGCATGCCGGCCTTCGCCGCCGCGTAGTTCGACTGTCCGAATCCGCCCTTGCTACCGATCACGGACGAAATGTTGACAATCCGTCCCCAGCCGCGCGACGTCATGCCTTCGTACCACTGCTTCGTCATGTTGAACACGGAATCGAGGTTGGTGCGCAGCACGGCGTCCCAGGCGCCTTTGTCGAGCTTCTTGAAGCTCGCGTCTCGCGTGATACCGGCATTGTTGACGAGTATATCGACCGGTCCGACTTCCTCGCGGATCTGCGCGGCGCAGCGTTCGCACGAGGCGTAGTCAGCAACGTCGACTGCGTAGGCTCGGAAGTGCCTGCCTTCCGCTTCCATCTTCGACAGCCAGTTGTCGGCGGTCGTGTTGCTGGGTGAGTATGTGACGAGCACCGTATGTCCGGCGTCGTTCAGCCGGACGCTGATCGCTTCACCGATTCCGCCCATACCCCCCGTCACGAGGGCGACCTTGCGTGTCATTGATTAGCACTCCTATTTAGATTGAACTCTCGAAAAACCTGATTGCGTCGAGCGCCGCCGCTAGACCGTCGTTATCGGATGCGCGAGCAGGCCTCGAGTATGGAATGACCGTTTTGCGTGATGCGGGGCCGCGACAGGCCGCGATCCGCCTGGTCGAGCGCCACGAGCTCGCGCTCGAGCAGGGTGCTGAGTTCGGCACGGTCGGCCTCTATCTGGTCGGGGGCATCCCGGACCAGAATCAACGTTGCAATTTCATGGGGGCTCAACATGCTCAACTCCCAGTTTCTAACAGACTCAGTTGTTTTTATTGATCGGTTGCCAACGGAATACGACGTACACGATTGAGCCATCACGTAGTTACCCCGTCGACCAAAACGGAAATGGAAACCAAAAAATTATCCGGTTGCCGGGTCAAGTAAAACATGCGCCCTCGTATACGTCTTATGCCTCAAAACAGAAACAATTTCTCACTCCTCCCACGAAGACTCGGGAAGGTATTTATTACAGATCAACCGCCTCGCCCCTCAGTGGATGGGTAATTGTTTCGGACTCACGCCTGTCGGCGAGCCATCAGGGGCAATTCAGCGTTGCGCACATACTAATACCGATGAACTCGCTTCGCAATACGGAATGACCAGGTTTCGATCTGCACCCGTTTTCCTTATGAGGAATATGACGATTGGAAACGGTTTTGGCGCCTACCCACTATAAGCGTCTCGTCATGGCGGGACTGTTAGTCATTTTCCCGTAACGTTGCAGTGGTTATGCGAAAAGCGCGCGTCGGAAAATTAACGGAGATTGTGAAGCGATTAATACGCTTGTTCGAATACGCTGGCGTGATAACACCGGTGTACTGCTGAATTGGGGGTTCACTATTGAACCGGTGCGCTTTTCAAACCCGTCGTCGGTCCGCTAGTTGCTGCGAGTGCAATGAAGGCGCCAGGGCGCCGCTATTGACGGAGGACCGTATGCAAGAATCCAACGAACCGCAAAACCCCGGCGACGAAGGGCCGCCTGAAACGCCCGGTGTCGGCGAAAGCCCGTGCCACGTTTGCCGCGGTACCGGGATGGTGGAAGGCCACCCGTGTACGGTGTGCGGTGGGACAGGAAAGGTGTTGCAGGGGATAGGCGGCGGCTGAGCCGAGAACCCTCGCGCGTAATTGCACAATGGCGGGGCGGGGCGGCTGAGCCGCCCCGCCCCGCTAGCTACAGTCGGCCGGGTGGATTAACGATATTGCGGACTCACCGCATTAGTGCGGAAGGTCGCCACCGGGTAGCGTTCCCGATTCGATGCCGCCGGTGTCTTCGATGCCACCGCTCGTCATGTCACCGCGGCTCGCGCGCCAGTACGGCGCACTGCCGTAGTAGTCGTGGAGCTCGTTCGCCCACGCAACGTCGGCCATCGCGGGCCAGTGGTTCTTGTCGAACCCTGGCGCATTCTTGACCGTATCCGACGGCACCGAGAGCTGGAAGCACTTGCGATCGGTATCGAGCGTCAGCGCATTCCAGGGGATGGCAAGCAACTTGTCGCCGATTCCGAGGAAGCCGCCCACGGACATAACCGCATATGCAATGCGTCCGGTGTGGGTGTCGAGCATGATCTCCTTGATCTTGCCTACTTCGTTGCCGTCAGAGCATAGAACCTTATCGCCTTCCAGCGTGCTGGCGGCCATCACATACGGTCCCGGACCTTCGGCGGTGGAACTGCCCTTCCCAACGATGCGCGTTTGACCGGTGCTGCCCATTGGATCGGTTGAAGCTGTCATGATGTTCTCCTATCGTTTCCGCGATTGCGCGGTTTGACTCGGTGTCGCCGTGCACCCGCTACTGCATTTCCCCGATCGCCTTCGAGACGGCGGCCGGGCTGTCGTAATTCTTGTCCGGCAGGCGATCGATCAGATCGACGATCTCCTCGTCGGCATGATGGGCGCGCGCGGTCTCGGCGAGATGCTCGCGCGTCGTCGGATAGTCGACGCCGGCGAGCGCCTTCTGGATCGCGACGGGTGACGGGTGCCCCGAACGCCGATGTTCTTGCGAATGAGCCGGGTGTTGCGCCATGGATGCCTCCTTATCGCGCGACGAACGGCGCCTGGCGCTTT
>CAYPWK010000087.1:0-6262 GCA_964414365.1 uncultured Burkholderia sp. | reverse complement strand
CAGGAGTCCCTATGCGTCCCGATTTCGCACTCGATAAACTCGCGATCGACACCATACGCACGCTCTCGATGGACGCCGTGCAAAAGGCCCATTCCGGCCATCCCGGAACGCCGATGGCGCTCGCGCCCGTCGCCTATCAGTTGTGGCAGCACCATCTTCGCTACGATCCTGACGAGCCGCTATGGCCGAACCGCGATCGCTTCGTGCTGTCCGTCGGCCACGCATCGATGCTGCTTTACTCGATGCTTCATCTGGCCGGCGTGAAGGCCGTCGACGATGAAGGCCGTGCGACGCGCGATCTCGCCGTGTCAATCGAGGACATCGAGCGCTTTCGCCAGCTCGACAGCAAGACGCCCGGACATCCCGAGTATCGGCTCACGACCGGCGTGGAGACGACGACGGGCCCGCTTGGTCAGGGGCTCGGCAACAGCGTCGGGATGGCGATTGCTGCGCATTGGTATGCCGCGCATTTCAATCGCGACGATGCCGCCCTATTTGACTACCGTGTCTACGCGCTCTGCGGCGACGGCGACCTGATGGAGGGAGTGTCGCACGAGGCTGCCTCGCTCGCGGGGCATCTGCGGCTTGCCAATCTGACGTGGATCTACGACAGCAATCGCGTCACGATCGAAGGCCATACCGATCTTGCTTATAGCGACGATGTTGAAACGCGCTTCCGGGGCTATGGATGGCATACGCTGCACGTCGACGACGCGAACGATACCGCCGCGCTGGACGCCGCGCTGAACGAAGCGAAGTCAGTGCCTGATGCCC
Source organism: uncultured Burkholderia sp. (assembly GCA_964414365.1). GTDB lineage: Bacteria > Pseudomonadota > Gammaproteobacteria > Burkholderiales > Burkholderiaceae > Trinickia. The sequence continues at coordinate 5,488 of CAYPWK010000087.1, read as the reverse complement.
CGACGCTGATCGTCGTCAAAAGCGTGATCGCCTGGGGTGCGCCGAACAAGCAGGACACCGCCGCCGCGCACGGCGAGCCGCTCGGAGAGGAGGAGGTCACCCTCGCAAAGCGCGCATACGGCTGGCCTGACGATAAGACGTTTTACGTGCCGGACGAAGTGACGCGCCGCTTTGCCGAGGGCATCGGTGCGCGCGGCGCGCAGGTGCGCCGGGAGTGGGATGAGCAACGCAAGGAATACGAGCGACGCTATCCGGAACTTGGTCGCGAGCTTGCCCAAATTGAATCCCTCGAGCTGCCGCAGGGATGGGACGCCGACATTCCGGCCTTCGAGCCCGACGCAAAGGGCATGGCAACGCGCGCTTCTTCCGGCAAAGTTCTCAATGCCATAGCGGCGCACGTTCCATGGCTGGTTGGCGGCGCGGCCGACCTCGCGCCTTCGACCAAAACGTTGCTCGAATTCGAAGGGGCCGGCAGCTTTCAGCACGACAATCGGGCCGGTCGCAATTTGCATTTCGGCGTACGCGAGCACGCGATGGGTGCCGTCGCCAACGGACTTGCACTGTCCAACCTGCGTCCTTTCGCTGCCACGTTTCTTATCTTCAGCGATTACATGAAGCCGCCAATCAGACTTGCGGCTTTGATGGAAGTGCCCGTCGTCTACGTGTTCACGCACGATTCGATCGGGCTCGGCGAGGACGGCCCGACGCACCAGCCCGTTGAGCAACTCGCGACGTTGCGCGCGGTGCCCGGCCTCACCGTCTTGTGGCCGGCCGACGCCAACGAAGTGGCCGAGGCATGGCGCGTCGCACTGAGCGACGCGCGCCGTCCGGCCGCGCTGGTCTTGTCGCGGCAGCCGTTGCCGACGTTCGATCGTAAGCGCTATGCGGGGGCCGATGGCCTGCGGCGCGGGGCCTACGTCATGGCCGATCCGCCTGATGGCAATGCGCCGCAAGTGTTGCTGCTCGCGACGGGCAGCGAGGTGGCGATTTGCATCGAGGTCTACGAGCGATTGAAGGAAGAGGGCATCGCCGCGCGCGTCGTATCGATGCCGTCATGGGACATATTCGAGCGGCAGGACGATGGCTACAAGGATTCGGTGCTCCCGCCCGAGATCGACGCGCGCGTGGCCGTAGAGCAGGCGGCCACGCTCGGATGGGACCGCTACGTCGGACGGACAGGGGCCAAGATCGCGATGCATACGTTCGGTGCATCCGCGCCGATTCGCGATGTGCAGGGCAAATTCGGTTTCACACCCGAGTGCGTCTATGAGGCCGCGAAGCAGCAGATCGCTCGCACCGTCGCGACCAAAGGCTTGCCCACTGGAGACTGAGCCGTACTGAGCCGTAAGCCGAATGCTGCCGCGTGTGCGGCAGCGTTCGGACGATCTGTCGAGGGGCGCCGTCTCTGCGGCCAGGCTTCGACTCAGGGCTCGCGACTAGCGCTCGTGACTAGCGGTCAGGCTTCGACGGCGACGATATCGCGCCTAGTGTGTACGACATATTGCCGTCCTCGTGGGTTGCCAGGTCGCCTAGCGACACGATGCCCACGAGTTGCTTCGCGTCGTCGACGACGGGCATTCGCCTGATTTGCTGATCGGCCATCTTGTGCTGGACCTCCTCGATGTCGTCGTTCTCGAAGCACCATGCAACAGGCCCGCTTACGATTTGATCGATCGGCGCTTCGAGGTCCATTCCTGCCGAAACGGCCCGGACCACGATGTCGCGGTCGGTCACCATCCCGACCAGTTTCGTGCCGTCGCAGACGGGCAGCGCGCCGACATTGAGCTCGTCCATCATGCGCGCCGCCGAACGCACCGACGCATTGGGCGCGAGCGTCGCCGCGTCCCTCGTCATGACTTCCGCGACTCTCGTCATGATCTGCCTCCTTCGCTCGAAGTTGTTCGAATAGCCGGCATCTTCGTCCCGGCCGGCTTTCGATGAGAACCGGCGCGCGGCCGCGCGCCGATCCTGTGATGACTACCGGCGCATGTTTCTGCACCGGCCGCGTCATTCGTCACTGACGCTGCTGATACAGGGGCTTGTTCTGCGGGTTGTCGGATGGGTTGTTTTGGCCCGGCTGGACGTTCATGTTGCCATTGGCGCCCATACCGCTCGAATCATCGCGAGTGCCCATGCCGCCCGTGGTCGTGCCCGGGCTGCCGTAGCCTCCGGCGTTGTTGCCGCGGTTTTGGGGCTGCTTCAGCGTATTGCCGCCCGGCGTGGCTTCATAGCCGCCCGCGCCGCCGGTCCCAGTGCCGTTCCCGCCGGTGGCACTCGTGCCGCCGCCCGCGCCGCCGCCGTTACCGCCCGCACCGGCGCCGCCGCCGCCGCCGCCGGCCGCGTAGACACCAGTTGCACATGCGATTGTCAGTGCCGAAGCCAGCAAAGTCTTCATCGTAATCTTCATGAGTGGTCCTCCTTTTTAAGGATTGCCTTATGCGCGTCGCATTGATTCCGCACGCATGGACAATTCCGCAAGGGCTGTGCCGCGAACGGTTCGTGTGCGCGTCGTTTCCGCTACCGGGTATGGGGATTGCGAGCTATTTTTCCTGTCCCGTGCCGCTTGCGGCCCGCATGCCTACGCGCCGCGACGCCGGGCGGAAAGGAGTACGCCATGACCGTCGCACTGGATCCCAAGCAAGGCCTTATGGAAATCGAACAAGCGCTGTCTAAAAGTTTTCCCTATCCCTCGACCAAGATCACGCATGTCAGTGATTCACGAGGAGTGATGACGATTCAAATCTCCTGGGTTACTTCGGCCGCCGATCTCAGCATCCTCGATTCACGCTGCGCGCTAAACCTCGTGCTCGAGCCCGATGTGCTCGAGCGTTACTGCATTCTCGATGGCGGTTCGCGGCTGCGTGTGAAAGAGTCGCTGCGCGCCATGGCCGAAGACGTATTGCGCGACGGGATGCGCGAGGGTGGCGGAGATCCTACGGAATGCAACCTGATGGTGGGCGTGACGGCCTCGACGGTCGATTCGGCGGCGCGAGGGCCGGCGACGTGAGTGTGGGGCGACGCGCACGCGCAAGCGTGCAGCGGCGCATCGCGGCGGACTTATGGCAAGCCGTCTGGCGCTACCGGAAAGAAACGCTCGGCGCCACGGTGCTGATGATCGCGTCGAAACTCGCGGGCGTATCGGTGCCGCTCGTGCTGCGTTCGATCGTCGACGATCTGACTCATCCCGAGCCCTATCTGCTGATTCCCATTTTTCTCGTGCTCGCCTACGCATTGCTGCGCTTTTTCGGCGATGCACTCGGTGAGGCGCGCGACGTCGTTTTCAGCAGGGTCACGCAGCATACGGTCGCAGCGCTCGCGGAACGCACGTTCGCCCGTCTCCATCGGCTTGGGGCAAGGTTCCACGCCAAGCGCGAAACCGGCTCGATCATACGCGACGTGCAAAAGGGCACCGACGGCGTCGGCTACCTGCTTGGCGTCGGCCTCTTCACCATCCTGCCTTCGCTGATCGAGATCGGGACCGTCATCGCTATTATCGCGCTGCACCTGACGATCGAATTCACCTGGATCGTCGCAGCGACGCTCGTTTGCTACGCGATCTACACCACGGTGTTCACGCGCCGGCGAATGGCCGTGCAGCGCGAGGTCAATCGCCTCGAATCGGCGGCCGATAGCCGGCTCGTCGACAGCATGCTCAACTACGACACGGTGAAGTACTTCGCGGCCGAGGAAGTCGAGGCCGAGCGGTATCGCAACGTGCTTACGCAATGGGTCCTCACGCGGCTGCGTAATCAGCGCGCACTGACGACGCTCCATGTGGGGCAGAGCGCGATCGTCTGCATGGGCATCGCCGCAACGATGCTGCTGGCAGTGCAGCACGTTTCGGCGGCGCGCATGAGCGTGGGCGATCTCGTTCTCGTGAACGCGTACATCATGCAGGTGTGCATGCCGCTCAACACGCTCGGCTTCGTATTCCGGGAAACCAACGACGCTCTCGTGAACGTCGAACGCATGTTCTCGGTGCTCGCGGGAGTGAGCGACGGCGATACGGGGGACGAAGATCGCGACGAGCCGGGCGCCCGCGCGCTCACCGTCAATGCCGGCGAGATCGTCTTCGAGCACATCGATTTCGGCTATGATCCGACGAGGCAAGTCCTGCACGACGTGAGCTTTCGCGCGGCGCCCGGGCGCACGCTCGCCGTGGTGGGCGGCAGCGGCTCGGGCAAGTCGACGCTGGTGCGACTTCTTTTCCGGCTGTATGCGCCGACGCGCGGCTCGATCACAATCGACGGCCAGGATCTGCGGACCGTCACGCGGCGGACGTTGCGTGAAGCGATCGGCATCGTCCCGCAGGACACCGTGCTCTTTAACGAGACCATCGCCTACAACATCGGTTATGGGCGGGTCCGGGCGACGCGCGCCGAGATCGTACGCGCCTCGCGGGCGGCGCAACTGGACGCGTTCATCGAGCGCTTGCCCGACCACTACGACACGCGCGTGGGCGAGCGCGGCTTGCGCTTGTCAGGTGGCGAGCGTCAGCGCATCGCCATCGCGCGGGCCTTTCTCAAAGACCCGCCGATCATCGTATTCGACGAAGCGACATCGGCGCTCGACACGCGCTCGGAGCGGGCGATTCAGACGGAGTTTCGTCGACTCGCGCAAGGGCGCACGTCGATCGTGATCGCGCACCGGCTCTCGACGATCGTCGACGCTGACCGCATCCTTGTCATGGAGCACGGACGTATCGTCGAGCAGGGCACGCACGCGGACTTGATCGCACGCCCCGACGGTGTCTACGCGCGGATGTGGGCTCTGCAGCGCGAGCAGGGCGAGCTCGAGCACACGCAACGCAAGCTCGCCGCGCATCCACTGTCGATCGGCGAGCTCGCCTCGGCGATAGCGGCGAGGGTGGCGCCGGCGGCAGCGATGCACGGCGTCGCATTTCGCGTGAACGTCATCGATCCTGACCTGCCCGTCACGGGAGAGACCGACGAAATCGAACGCGTGGTTGCCATGCTCGCCACCAACGAAATCGAGCATGCGGCATACGGCCAGCGTGTCGAGCTGCGTGCGCAGCGCGCCGAGAACGCCGCCTGGCTCCTCGTGCTGGGGCCGAATGATGAACCCGCCGCGCTGACCGACGAGCAAGCGGCCGCGGCGGAGGCTGTGCTTGGCGAGGCCGGCGGCACATTCATGCCGACGCCGATCGATGGACGCCTCGCCTATGTTGCGGCGCTGCCGCTCGTGCCGGTGGTGCCCGTGGCTCCCGCCCCGACGCCGAGCGACAGAACGGTTGCGGTGCCTGCCGATCGTGCCGCGGCGTCCGCGCCGCCCCAGGTTGCCGCATCGCTGCTCGACGGCATTTTCATTCTCGCCATCGACGACGACGAAGAGGCGCGCGATTCCCTGGAAGCGGCGCTCGTGTCGCATGGGGCGCACGTGGCGCTCGCGGCGTCGGGAGCCGAAGCGATGGAGCAGCTCGAGCGGACGGCGCTCGCTCAGTGGCCGAGCGCGGTGGTCTGCGACATTG
>CAYPWK010000086.1:0-15958 GCA_964414365.1 uncultured Burkholderia sp. | reverse complement strand
TTTCCGAAGCTGCACGTGATCAAGCTCGAGCAGAACTATCGATCGACCGTGCGCATCCTGACCGCGGCGAATAACGTCATTGCCAACAACCCGAAGCTGTTCGAGAAGAAGCTTTGGTCCGAGCACGGGATGGGCGACACGATCACGGTGACGGGCTGCAACGACGAAGAGCATGAGGCCGAATCGGTCGTATTCCGCCTGTCTGCGCACAAGTTCGAGCGGCGTGCGCAGTTTCGCGATTACGCGATCCTCTATCGCGGCAATTTTCAGGCGCGGATCTTCGAGCAGGTATTGCGGCGCGAGCGCATTCCGTATGTGCTCTCCGGCGGCCAATCGTTTTTCGACAAGGCCGAGATCAAGGATATCTGCGCCTATTTGCGCCTCATCGCCAATCCCGACGACGATCCCGCGTTCATCCGCGCCGTGACGACGCCGCGGCGCGGCATCGGCAACACCACGCTCGAAGCGCTGGGCGCGTTCGCGGGACAGGCGAAGGTGTCGTTGTTCGAGGCGGTCTATATGGGCGGCATCGAAGCGCGTCTGTCGGCGCGGCAAGTCGAGCCGCTGCGCGTGTTTTGCGACTTCATCCAGCGCATCGGCGAGCGGGCGGTCAAGGATCCGGCTGCCACGCTGATCGACGATCTGATGGAGGCCATCCATTACGAGGCGTATCTCTACGACGCGTTCGACGAACGGCAGGCTCAGTCGAAGTGGCAGAACGTGCTCGAGTTTCTGGAGTGGCTCAAGCGCAAGGGAACGAAGCCCGAGCGTGAAGAGGCGGAGGATGGGGAGGCAACGGGGTACGACAACGCCGACGGCCTCGCCGACCAGGGCAAGAACCTGTTAGCGCTCATTCAGACGGTCGCGCTGATGTCGATGCTCGACGGCAAGAACGAGGATCCCGATGCCGTGCGGTTGTCGACGGTTCATGCGTCGAAGGGCCTCGAGTATCCGCACGTGTTTCTCGTGGGCGTCGAAGAAGGGATCATGCCGCATCGCGGCGGGGCGGACGACGAGCCGATCGACGATGCACGCATCGAGGAAGAGCGGCGCCTGATGTATGTCGCGATCACGCGTGCGCAGCGGAGCTTGCATCTGAACTGGTGCAAGAAGCGAAAGCGCGCGAGAGAGACCGTGGTGTGCGAGCCGTCGCGCTTCATCGCCGAGATGGGGCTCGACGAGGCGCCGCCGCCGACGCCCGAGGAGGCGCCGATGTCCCCGAAAGATCGGCTTGCCAGCCTCAAGGCGTTGCTTCAGAAGTCCTGACTTCGAGGTGTCCTCAAATGTCAGCCGTGCTGCTTATTTTGCCGCGCTGACCATGTAGTCCACAGCGGCTTTCACATCGGCATCGGGCGCGTTCGATCCGCCCTTCGGCGGCATGTTGCCCTTGCCGTGCAGCGCATAGTTGTAGATGGTGTCCATCGGTTCCTTGAGGCGCGGTGCCCAATCGGCTTTGTTGCCGAATTTCGGAGCGCCGAGCACGCCTGCTGCATGACATGCCTGACAGACCTGCTGGTAAAGCGCCTTGCCGGCCTGATTCGCGTCGGCGCTCGCCGTGGCGGTGGCGGGCGCTGCTGCCGGCGCAGCCTGTGATGCCGAGTTAAGGTTGGCCATCGCTGCGGCGGCTTGCTGGCTTGCCGCTTGGGCGCTCGCTTCGGCCGACGATTGGGCCGACGTTCCCGAGGCTCCCGAGGCGGCTTGGGCCGTGGCTGTCCCGCTGGCGCCTTGCGCCGGTGCGGCGGGCTCCGGGAAATTCGCTCCGCTGTGGTCGGCCATGTAGACAACGGCGCGGGCGATTTCATAGTTGCTGTAGTCGTCGGGCGACGTGCCGCCGCGCGGCGGCATTGCGCCTTTGCCGGTCAAAGCCGTGTGCAGCAGCGTGTCGTAGCCTTGCGCGATGCGCGGCGCCCAGTCCGCGTTGTTGCCGAATTTCGGTGCGCCCGCGGCGCCCGTGCCGTGGCAAGTCACGCAGACGGCCTTGAAAACTTCTTCGCCCGTCTTATAGACGCGTGGCGCGTTGGCGTCGCGCACGGTGACCTGGGCGATCGGTGCAATGCGTTTCGCGACGGAGGCATCGGCGAGTTCGTCGGTGCCTGCGCCCGTGCGCACCGTTTCATTGACGTTGTAGGCGATCAGCCAGATGACGACGACTGGAATCGCGAACGCGGCGATCACCGCTCCAATCAGCTGGCCCGGCGTTTTGATCGGGGCTCCCGGTGGTGCTTCGCTCATGCTTGTCTCGTCTCCCGGTGAATATTTGTTCGTGAGCGGTACAGCGCGACGGCAACGACGACTACGGCAACGACTTACTTCATTCGATCGACCACGGACGATTATAGACGGAAGGTTTTGGCGGCGGCGAGACGGTGTTCGGGCCGGGTGGGGCGCGTTTACCCGCAATGTGTTTGCCGGGTTTTTGGCTGTCCCGGTGGCTGTTTTGCGGCGGCGAGCAGAGGCGGGGCGGGCGTTCCCGGATATTTGGGTGCGGATCGCATGCCGAGCGAAGATGGACTTGTCACTCGAAACACGGTATGCTCTTCGTCTTGCTCGGCGCTGCATCCCACTGGCTGCGGCGCCTTCGCGTTGAAAGCGCCCGTAGCTCAATGGATAGAGTACTGCCCTCCGAAGGCAGGGGTTGCTGGTTCGATCCCAGCCGGGCGCGCCAAAATAAGCAATAAATTCAAGCCTTTACACATGGGTGGGTGCGATGCGCAATTTCCGTACGGAATCTGTACGGAAATCGTTCTTCGGTGTCCAACGCCCGCCGCCCTCTTTGCCGCTCGAAGTCTCTTGGTATTCCAGTGAAGATCGGGCTTCGCTGTAGATACTTCTTTTGAGCATAAGGCAAGGAAGCCGCTGCTAACTCTCAGCCCGGTAAGTTCGGACCAGTGATGCGTCTGTTCTGGCCCGTGTGACTTCGTGGTTCGCCCCTTATACTCGCAAACTGACGAGAACAATCCAGCGGGGTCCAATTGCAAGTCCGCGTCGAACTTCCAGCCGATCCACTCATCGAGTATTTGAGCCTTTGCACGGCCATCGCCGAGGCTGTCCATCCGACGCGCGCGAGGCACTATCAAGGCATCGAGTGCATCGTCAACAAGATGGTGACGCACCACGTTCCGATGGCTCCGCCCACGCCAAACGAGAAGTGGCCGTTCCCGGTGGAGTTTCAATCCGTACTGTTGTCCGAAGGCGGGCGCACGCTCGATCAACTGCTCCCAGACCGGGCAGATGCCGGTCAGATGAGCGCTCTCGAATTGCCGCTCGAACCGGGGCAGCCGCGCCAGATGGTTGAGCTCGCGATGCCATATCGACTCGACGAGAACGACCGTCGTGCGCTGCAAGAGATTCTGCACAACCTGCCGCCGCTACAGTATCCGATTTCGGATGCAGACCAGGCCGCGTTTCTCGACGCCTGGTTCAGGCTGAAGGAGCGTCCGGCATGGGAACCTGTTCTGGTCACGACCGCGTATGTTGGACGCCGCAAGGCAGCGCAGCCGGCGGCTCTGGCTGAACATCAACAGGCGCTTCAGGAAGAATTCAAGAGCGGCAGAATCGAAGCGTTGAATGGCCACCATGTTCCGGTTCCAGTATTGATGGGCGGCAGCTTCATTTCGCGGCAGCAGGCTATTGCATATCTCGAGCGCCGTGGCTTTTCCTACGTCAGCGCTGAGCTGGCCGCGGGTGCGGAGGCGAAGAATGGGCCTGCGGCACCCGAAGCGGAACGAAAGCGGGAGTCAAAGCGCGCGAGCGTTGGAGCACGTGTGCGGGAAAAGCAGTCACCTGCGAATCCGCGAGCCGAGGAAGACGATAGCAAGGGCGCCAGGAAAATAGAGTCGACGGGCTCCGAAAGCAGCGCGAACGGAGCTTCGCAATCTTCAGCCAACAACAGCAGCATGACGGCAGGAAAGGTCGCGCGCTTGAAGCGCGTCATGGAACTCACGGGTCTCGGGCGCAGCTCAATCTACAATCGCATGGACGAGGGATCGAAGCACTACGATTCGACTTTTCCGCGTTCCTTCAAGCTTGGGTCTGGCGAGGCTGGCGCGACCGGATGGGACGAAGACGCGGTCAAGTCATGGGTGGCTGCGCAGGCCGCCGCTCGTCCGAAGTGAGATATCGCTTCATTCAGCGAAAACTCACCGCCTCAGCCGGGTTACCGCAGGTGCGTGCCGGGGTGACCGGCGCCCTGCCGCGATGATGTGGTCGGGCGACATTCCTCGGGAATTCGGATTCAGCGGTTGGTTCCTGCTTGTGCGGCGCAGCAGTCGCCACGTAGAGCGCTCGTTGAACCCGCGGGCACAGAAGGCCACATCCGGTCATTCATGTCATCGGCGAAACGGACATTCGAAAGACAACTCCAGACAGGTAGCGGACGCTCATCGCCTCCGCTCAGTCAAGTCACCATGAGTGAAGGGGCGGAAGATAGGCGGTTGGACTAGTCAGGCCAGCGACGCGATGGCCACCGACAGCAACGTCTCATCGATCTGCGCTTGGCTGAACGTTCGGGCGTCCGAAGGCTCGAACTTTCGTCGTAGCTCTAGCACCGTTGCTACACCCGCAGGATCGAGTCGCGCATCGCGTGTCAGCCCGGACCTTCTATCCGCAAGTGCGGAGAGCGTCCCGCGCGCCACGTCGATATCTAACTGCAGCTGGCTTTGCAGTAGCGACAGGTTGCGCTCCGCGGATGCCGGATCAAACACGCGATGCAGTCCCTTCAAATAAGCGACGAGGTACCGCCTGACGATCTCTTGGTTATGGTTCACCCACGAGCGCATGCCGAACAAGGCTGTGGCCTGATAACTGCCGAGGATTTCGACAAGGCTGCCGAGGCTTCTGTAACCCTCTTGACGGGCGATGATGGAGAAAGGGGGGTTGAGGATGGATGCCGAGAAGTCGGGGTTCTGCCGCAACGCGTCCAGTCGCTTAAACGTCGCACCGATGGGATGCACGCTGTAATCCGGGCCGTGCGCAAGCCCTTCGCGAGCCAATGCCGCCTTCATTTGCAGCGCATACGCGGTGTCGGGAGCATCGACAATGACAGTTTTGCCGCGCAAATCCGTAGCGCACCGAATAGACGGTTGGACGAAAAGTTCGTTGAAGCCGCTGTCGCCGCCGGCCAAGACCAATACGTCGTGGCCTGCCTTTTCATACATCGCGACGGCGTTGTCGACAGCGGTATGCGCGAGATCGAAATCGCCATCTGCGAGGCCAGACCTGAGTTCCTCTGATGTCTTGGTAAAAAGGAGCTCGACTTGCAAGCCTTCCTGCGCGAAGAATCCCTCCGCGAGGGCGATTGAGATCGGAAGGTTCTGCGCACCGGGGAAGACTTTGACGCGGAGGTGTTGGGAATGCATGTTCTGTCAGCGCCCTTAGATCGGTTCGGCCAGAAAGCCTTCATGCGGACGAGCCTGAGGCGTCGTCGACGAGAAAGCGGTACGGAATCTCTCGTTTCTGGCGGCGCACTGCTCGGGATCGCTAAGTTGCCCTTCCTCTCCCATCTTCCGAGAGAACTCCTGAACGAACTTGCAGCGCGGCAACCTGCGCCGCATGAACCCGTCCAAGGCAGCCGCGAGGGGCTGATCCTTCGTTATCTCGTCTGCGATGACGCAGGCGTCCTCGATTGCCATAGTCGCGCCCTGAGCGATATGCGGGCCGGAGGCATGAGCCGCGTCGCCAATGAGAAGCGTTCGGCCCTTGTACCAAGGAGCGGGCAGCCTCCCGGGTTGATCGCGGCGTTGGTCACGCCGACCTCTGCTGCTTCATGAGCCCACAATCGCCTGGCTTACGTTGATTCCGCAGGGCGGCCATTCAATCCATGCCAATGGTTTACGATGGCACTCCAACGTCCTGGTCCCATAACGGCATGGAACTCCGGCATCTCCGCTATTTCATCGCTGTCGCAGAATTGCGCAGTGTGCGCTCGGCTTCCGAACAACTGCACGTGACGCAGCCAGCGATATCCCGACAAATCCAGGACCTCGAACAGGCCATCGGCGCGACGCTGTTCGAACGCACGCCACGCGGGCTGATGCTCACTGCTGCGGGCGAGGCCTACCTATCCGAGGCGCGAGAGATTCTGGCCCGCGTCGACGCGGCCAATCGCCTCGCCCGCCAAATTGCTTCCGGCTTGCGTGGCCATTTGCGTATCGGTTTCGTCGAAAACGCAGCATGGAGTGGCATTGTCTCCAGCGCGTTGCGCGACTTTGAACAGGCAGTGCCGCAAGTGGCGCTTGAACTGCAGCCGATGAATACCCCGGAGCAGCTCGAGGCGATTGCGGCGGGACGGCTCGACGGCGGTTTCTGCTATCGAGTCGGCGTGCTTCCCGAGAGCTTCGCGAGCGTGCCCGTGCTCGAACAGAATGTACTGCTGGCCGTCCCCGACGCGTGGCCGCTCGGCAAGGCGGGGGCCGTTTCGACGAAGGACCTCCGGGAAATCCCATTTATCGCCTTTCCTCGACGCGTCTACCCGGCGTACTACGACCGACTGCTTTCCGCCTGCGCCGAGCGCGGCCTCACGCTCGACATCCGACAGGAGGCTAGCACCGAAACGGCAATTCTTTCGCTTGTGTCCGCAGGCATGGGGGCCGCGATCGTAAACGCGGCGAATCGCGATCGTCCACCGGCACGCGTGCGCTTCGTCGACCTGAAAGATTTGTCGGTGCCGTTGCCACTCGAATTCTGCTATGCCGCAAACGGCGCAAATCCGGCGTTGCGTCGATTCATCGAGCAACTGAAGTAGGCCGCGCCTTGCCTGCGGTACGTCGTCAGACGAAAGGCGAGCCGGTGATGCTCTCAATGCATCGCCCGAACAGAAAACGGCATTGGTCAGGCGCTTTATCGTCGACGATAGTAAAGGCAACCGGGGCGCCGCCTCGTTGCTCACTGATCGCACCATGTCCACTCTTCCATCGCTTATCGCCACTGACGTCGACTTCGAACGCACAGGTTTTCAGACCGGCACGCTCAGATTGCCGTGGTCCAACGACCGGTCGGCTTACGGGCACATTCCCATCCCGCTCGCCGTGCTCAACGCTGGGGCAGGCACCGGCCCATCGGTTTTGCTGACGGGCGGCAACCATGGCGACGAATATGAAGGCCCCGTCGCGCTGATGAAGCTGTTGCAGCGCCTGCCGTCGATGAAGATACGCGGCCGCTTGATCGTCATCCCTGCGCTGAATTTCCCGGCCTTCATCAACGGCTCGCGCACATCCCCGATCGACCGCGGCAATCTGAACCGGCTTTTCCCCGGCGCGCGCAATGGGCAGCCCACCGAGATGATCGCGCATTACGTCGAAACGGAGCTGCTTCCGCGCGCCGATATCGTGATCGATTTTCACGCCGGCGGCGCGTCGTTCGAACATGCTCCCACGCTTCTCGCGTCGCCGCCCGCTGACGGCGAGCGGCGTAAGCGCTACCTCGACCTCGTGCGCGCATTTGGTGCGCCGAACACGATGATCATGGACCTTCTCGGCGAAGATCGCACATTCGCCGCGGCCGCCGAACGCCACGGAAAGCTCTTCATGTGCGGCGAATTCGGCGGCCACGCAGGATGCGACGCGGCCAATCTCGCGATCGTCGAGAACGGCCTCGCCCGTGTCCTGCACCGACTCGGCATGACGCCTGAGGAAGCCCATCCATCGCCCGCGGGTGAGACGCGATTTTTCCGTGTGGAAGGCGCACGCCACTATGTGTACTCGCCGATTCCGGGCGTGTTCGAACCTGCCTTCGCACTCCGCGATCGCATTCGCGAAGGTCAGATCGCAGGACGTATCTTCGATCCGCACCGGCCTTGGCAAGCGCCGCTGGAAATTCGGTTCGGCGCGGACGCTACGGTCATGTGCCTGCGTACTTTCGCGCGCGTGGAACCGGGCGACTGCCTTGCATTGCTGGCCGCGGATACCGTTGCCGATTGAGCAGAGAACATAAAGACGACTGCAACTGACGATTCACCGACTCATCCTCCGGAGACAGTGTATGAGCGCTCATCCTTCTTTGACCCAGCCGGACGATCACATAGCCCGGCCAACCTCCAGCGACGTGCGATATCCCGTTTACATCGTGCTGCTGTTCTTCATCTGCTTCGCGTTCTCATATCTGGATCGGCAGATCGTCAGCATTCTCGTGCAGCCGATCAAGCAGTCGCTCGCACTCACCGATACGCAAATCGGATTGCTGCAGGGTCTCTCGTTCACGATGTGTTACGCGACGGCGGGCGTCTTCGTCGCGCGCCTCGTCGATCGGACCAACCGGGTCAAGCTGATCGCCGTTTGCATTGCGATCTGGGCGCTCTCGACAACGGCGTGCGGCTTCGCTTCGAGCTTCTCCGAACTGCTCACCGCCCGCGCCGGGACCGCAATCGCCGAGGCGGCACTGAGCCCCGCCGCACTGTCGATTTTCAGCGACATCTTCACGCCACGCCGCGTGGCGCGCGCGAGCAGTGTCTTCATGCTCGGGCCTTACGTGGGAGGCGGCGTTGCGTTGTTCGGCGGCGGCATGCTGTTGTCCGCCGCCCATGGCCACGACGGTGCCTGGCTCGCGGCGCATGGCGTTCAACCGTGGCAAATGGTATTCGTCGTGGTCGGATTGCCCGGGCTCTTGCTAGCGGCGCTGGTGGCATTCACGGTTCGCGAACCGGTCCGCCTGGAAACCCTCCATCATGCGACAAAAGCAGACAACGTCATGCCGTCCCTGCGGGAGATCCTGGTCGAGCTCTTCGTGCGCAATCGCTTCTGTCTGCCCTACTTCGCGGCCTACATTGCTTTGATCACCGTGTTCTACTCGCACGCCGCATGGTTCCCGACTTTGTTGATGCGGCACTTTCATCTCGCGCCGAAGGCGGTGGGGCAGATCGCCGCGCCCGCTTACATGATCGGCGGGACACTCGGTGTCGCGTGCGCCGGCATGCTCGCGACGAGCGTCACCGATGAAAGTACCTTACGCAAGGTGCTAGGTTTCTCCGCCGGCGCGGTTGCTTTGCTGGTGCCGGCCGCGGTTGCCATGCCGCTCGTCGCCGACAGCACCCTCGCAGTGGTGCTGTACGGCACCTGTGCGTTCGCCGCCAGCATTGCGATGGGTCTCGCGCCCGTGCCGCTGCAAATTGCGGTGCCGAACCGCATGCGTGGCCGCTCGATCGCCTTGCTCGTGTTCATGACCAACGCGATCAGCGGAGGCGTCGGTCCGCTGGCTGTCGGCTACCTGAACGAGCACCTCGGGCACACGGACAATAGCCTGGGCCTGGCGCTCGCCGTGACCGGCGCATTGTCCGCACTGATCGGCGCCGCGTGCTACATCGTGGCCATGCGGCGCGTGCCGGTCGCGCCTACACTGGCCGTAGCGTGAATAGACTTTATGACTCTCGACAGGGCTACATCGCCATGAAAAGCGCCTTCAATACCCACCTCGTGGGCGACGCAACCATTACGCGGGTCGATGAAACGGCCTTCGCACTGGCTCCCGATGTCTTGTTCCCCGACTGGGATGCCGCAAGCGGCCGAGCCCTCGAAGAATACTGCTCTACCGCCAGCCTTGATCTTACGAATCGACGCGTATCGCTGAAAACGCATTTGTGGGTCGTGGAGATCAGTGGCTTGACTATCGTCGTTGATACAGGAATCGGCAATGGGAAGACGCGCCCGTTCAGTGCCCTCTTTGATAATCTCGGCAATCCCGTGCTCGAGCGCTTCGAAGCAGCAGGCTTCCGGCGCGAGCAAGTTGATTACGTATTGATCACGCATTTGCACGTCGATCACGTCGGGTGGAACACGCATTGGGAAAACGGCCGCTGGGCACCCGTGTTTCCGAACGCCACTTATGTATTCGGTCAGCGCGAGCGCGACTATTTCGCGACGCCGGAGGGAGAACCGCGGCGCATGGTGTTCGAGGACAGCGTACTCCCCATCATCGAAGCCCACCAGGCTCGCGTCGTGGCGGATGAAGGGGAGGAGATTGTCGACGGTATTCGCTTTCTGCCGACGCCGGGCCACAGCATCGGGCATATGGCCATCGAGATTCGCTCGCGAGGACAGACAGCGTTGTTCTCCGGCGACGTCATGCATAGTCCGCTGCAGGTCTATCGTCCTCAGTGGAATTCGACGTTCTGCCTTGATCAGCCACAGGCGCGAGCATCGAGACAATCGCTGCTCGAACATGCGGCGAAAACGGGTGCGATCGTATTCCCCGCGCACTTTCCGGAAACATCGGCCGGTACGGTGCGCGAGGGTCCACACGGCTTCGAATGGCACTACCTGAATGGCGCGAAATAAAAAGCGCGCGAGGAACGAGACGTTGCGATCCGTGCATTCCCTCGCTAAGGGGGGAGTCCCTGCGCCGTGCCCGATCAGCCGGCCGACTTGAAGAGCGACAACTCACTCAGCACCTTCTGCAACCGCTGTAACGCCGCAGACGCGATGCGATCCGCGCGGATGATCAACTGAACCTCCGCGGATTCCAGTACGGGATTGTCGATCTTCACCGTGACCAGCTCACCCGCCTCGACTTCGCGTGCGACGGCCCGCTCCGACATGAACGTGACGCCGGCGTGGGCCTTCACGTGATCCTTCAGGGTAGCTAGCGAGTTGGTGACCAGCACCGGGGTGAACTCGATCTTGTCCGCGAACTCCGCGGCGCGCAGCAATTTGCGCAGGCCGAACTGCTCCTGCATCAACGCGACGGGCCAGGGCAGAACGTCCTTGAGCTTCAGCGCCGTCTTGCGCGCAGCCAGCGGGTGTCCGGGCCAGGCCACGAGCCGCACCGGCTGGCGCTGCGCTTTCAGCACACGAATGGCGCTGTCCTGCGGCGCGCAATACGCGATGCCGATGTGAGCTTCATGCTGCACGACCATGCGTACGACCTCATGGCTGCTGACCCGATCGAGCGTCACATTGATCTTCGGGTACTTGCTGCAGAACTCGAAGCAGATCGCACGGCTCAGTTCTTCCAGAAACCCTTCACCCGTTACGACGCGTATTTCGCCGCGTTGCAGCCCCTTCAGCTCGTTCAGGCGCGTGTGCAGCGTATCTTCACTCGCCCAACGTTCGCGGCAGTGGTCCAGTACGAGCGCGGCGGCCTCGGTGGGCACGACATTGCGGCCGCGCCGCTCGAACAGCTTGCAACCCAGCTCGATTTCGAGCTGCTGGATTTGGCGCGTGACCACGGAAGGTTCGACATCGAAATTCTCGGCCGCCGCGCGTATCGAGCCGGCTGACACCGTTTCGTAAAAGTAGCGCAAGCGCCGTTCATTGATGCCATGCGGAATGGGCGACACGGCGGCTCCTCGAGGACGTGAGTCAAGACCCAACGAAATTGTTGCCTAAGAAGCAACGAAAATCCACCAAGTGCTACATTGTTCGCCGCGTTTCGTGATTGCACAATTGGCGGCAAATATGATCACGCGCGGAGGTGACAAGATGCCCCGTGACACCAGGAGGACGCAAAGTTGGACAGGACTGAAATTGCGCTGCCGCCCACGGCAGCGGCCGGTGCGAGTCCGGCGCTCGCGGGCATCTATCGTCGTGTTACCTGGCGTCTGCTGCCGTTTCTGCTGCTATGTTATGTGCTCGCCTATCTCGACCGGGTCAACATCAGCTTCGCGAAGTTGCAGATGCAGCATGACCTCGGCATGAGCGATGCGGTGTACGGATTCGCCGCCGGTGTGTTCTTTCTCGGCTACATGCTGCTCGAGGTGCCCAGTAACCTGCTGCTCGAGAAGATCGGCGCGCGCAAGACGATCGGCCGCATCATGGTGCTGTGGGGTATAACGTCGGCCTCCATGCTGTTCGTGCACGATGCGACGAGCTTCTACTTTCTGCGCTTTCTGCTCGGCGCGTTCGAAGCCGGCTTCGCCCCTGGGATGATCCTCTACCTGACGTACTGGTTCTCAGACGCGCGCCGTGCGCGCGTTATGGCCGTGGTTCTGATGGCGGGGCCGGTGGCAGGGATAATCGGCGGTCCGCTTTCGAGCTGGATCATGATCACACTCGATGGCGTGCATGGACTCGCGGGCTGGCAATGGCTTTTTCTCGCGGAGGGTCTGCCGTGCGTGGTGCTGGGTGTGATCGCTTTCTGCTTCCTCGACGACTCGCCGCGCGACGCCAGCTGGCTCGCCGCCGGCGAAAAGGCCTTGCTCGCGGAGGACCTGCGCGCATCGGGCCAGCGCAGTCGGCATAGTGCGTTCGGCGTGGCGCTGCGCGACCCGCGCATCTACGGCATGGCGTTCATATATTTCTGCATGATCTGCGGCCTGTACACGGTCAGTTTCTGGCTGCCCTCGATGCTCAAGGCCGTAGGCGTCAATGACACCGTCCGACTCGGCTGGCTCTCCGCCTTGCCCTATCTCGTGACCGTCATGGCCGTGCCGCTCATCGCGCAACATTCGGATCGTCGCCGCGAGCGCCGTTTGCACAGCGCGATTCCGGGTGTCTTCGGCGCGGTCGGCCTATTGGTCGCGTCGGGGTTCGGTCACCACCTCGGCGGCACGCTGCTCTTCATGACGGTTGCGACGGTTGGCATTTACACCGCGTATGTGGTGTTCTGGTCGATTCCCACGGCCTACTTGAAGGGCACCGCGGCCGCGGGCGGTATCGCCCTCATCAACAGCATCGGCCTGCTAGGCGGCTGGCTTAGTCCGTCGCTGATCGGTTGGCTCAGGGAAACAACCGGCACGCTGGAAAGCGGACTGATTGCCATGGCGGTGATTCTGTTCGCCGGCAGCGTGTCGGTCCTGCTTATCCGCTGGCCCGCTGCAGACACGCAGCGCTGAAATTTACCCGTGTATTCTGCAAGGTGAATTGTGAGCACTACAGAAACATACTGCGAAATCAAAGACCTGTATGCGTCATTCGACGAGCTTCGCGCGTTGCGCCAGCACATACATCAGCATCCCGAACTCGCGTTCGAAGAGACGGAAACCGCGCGCCTCGTGGCGAGCCGCCTCGAGCAGTGGGGCTACGCTGTGGCGACGGGAGTCGGCGGGACTGGCGTGGTCGGCACCTTGAAGGTGGGTGACGGCACGCGCAGCATCGGCATTCGCGCGGATATGGATGCATTGCCGATTCAGGAAGCGACCGGCCTGCCGTATGCGAGCGCGCATCATGGCAAGATGCACGCTTGCGGCCACGATGGTCATACGGCGATGCTCCTCGGTGCGGCACGTCAGCTGGCCGCCACGCGTCATTTTTCCGGGACGGTGCATCTTTATTTCCAGCCCGCCGAGGAAAAGGGCTTCGACAGCGGCGCGCTCGCGATGATCGACGATGGCTTGTTCGAGCGCTTCCCCTGCGATGCCGTGTTCGGCATCCACAATCATCCCGGCGTTCAGCAGGGAACGTTTCTGTTGCGGCCCGGACCGTTCATGTCGGCGGGCGACAAGGCGACGATCACTTTGAAGGGCGTGGGCGGCCACGCGGCGCGTCCCCATATGACCGTCGACCCGGTGGTCGTTGCGTCGAGCATCGTCATGGCGCTGCAGACCATCGTCGCTCGCAACATCGACCCGGCTGAGATTGCGATCGTGACGGTGGGCTCCATCCAGAGCGGATCCGCCGGCAACGTCATTCCGGACTCGGCGGTGCTGCAGCTGAGTGTTCGCTCGTTCAGCGCGACGGTGCGCGAGACGCTGCGGCAGCGGATCACAGACCTCGCGCACGCACAGGCCCAAAGCTATGGCGCGACGGCCGAAGTCGACTACGTGATGGGTTACCCGGTCGTGAACAACCACCCCGAGGAAACGGCGTTCGCAGCGGCAGTAGCGCGGGAGCTGGTAGGCGACGACCGCGTCATCGCGCCGGCGGACCGCGTGCTCGCCAGCGAGGATTTCGCGTTCATGCTGCAACGGCGGCCGGGCTGCTTTCTCCGGCTCGGCAATGGAGTGGGAGAGCGGGTGGGCGAGGGAGGCTGCATGGTGCACAACCCCCGCTACGACTTCAATGACGCAAACCTGCCCGTGGGCGCGGCGTTTTGGACGCGGCTCGTCGAACGGTATCTCGCCTCCGAACCGTCGGGGCAGGCATGAGCACACGAGTATCGACAAGCGGGACGCGCCATAACAACTACGGGCGTTTCCATAACTTACGACATTAGGAGCTATCTCATGCAATATCTCGCCCTGTCCCGTATGCGTACGGACCTTTACAGCGACGATGATTTCAAGCCTCTTTTGGATGATGAAGCGGAGCGAGCCCGCACGCTATATAGCGAAGGCTCAGTGCGGCAGATCTGGCATCGCGGCGACCAGCGCGGCGCCTGCTCCATACTTGAAGCCGAGTCGGAAGGCGCCGCGCGGGCTCTGATCGAATCGCTGCCGCTGGTAAAGGCCGGCATGCTTGAACTGGTCAATCTGATCCCGCTACTGCCGTATCGTGGCTTCGGTCCGCGCAAGGCAAGCTGAGCGCAGGGAGGACGAAAATGTCTAATGGAAAATTATCGCCTCTGTCTTCGGGGCTGGGTGCGTCGATGTCCGCGGCAGCGCAGCCCATCGGCACGCACATAGTCGTTACGGACGACGCTGGACTCGAAGTGGGCGAGGCGCGCGTCGAATCGCTCGGTGCTCTGGTGCCCGTGTACTATGCCCGGCCGGCAGAACACAAGGCGGCGCCGGTCATTCTGGTCGTGTCGGAGGTGTTCGGCGTTCACGCCCATATCGCGGACGTCTGCCGCCGCTTCGCGAAGCTCGGCTACTTCGCGGCGGCGGCAGATCTGTTCGCGCGGCGCGGCGACGCCTCCTCATATGACTCGATCGCGGACCTCATGCGCGAGGTGGTCGCGAAGGTAAAGGATTCCGAAGTGCTCGCCGACCTCGATGCGCTGGCGGCATGGGCCGGCGAGCAAGGCGGCGACCTCGCGCGACTTTCAGTGACGGGCTTCTGTTGGGGCGGACGCATCACGTGGCTGTATTGTGTTCACAATCCGCATGTGAAGGCCGGCGTGGCATGGTATGGGCGGCTTGCTGGCGACACGAGCGAGGCGACGCCCGCACATCCTGTCTCACTCGTTCACGACCTGAAGGCGCCTGTGCTTGGGCTTTATGCGGGACAGGATCCGATCGTGCCTGCCGAGGCGCGCGAAGCGACGCAGGCGCAGCTGGCCGCGGGCAGCGAAGCGGCGCGTGCGTCGCATATCGTTGTCTATCCCGAGGCAGGACACGCGTTTTTCGCGGACTACCGTGTGAGCTATCGCGAGGACGATGCGCGCGACGGCTGGAAGCGCTGTCTTGCGTGGCTGGCCGACCACGGCGCGAAGCCGTAATTGCACGCGCCGCTCGACGGCACCGTGGAGGAGACCCGCCAGCACCGATGATACTGGCTCATCCGACAGCACCCGTTAAGGGTTATTCGATGCCTGCCATCGGCCACAGGAATGTGACGGTGCCTCCGCGCGTGTCGGCAGGCGTCGAATAAGCCTCGATGGAGGAAACCGCGGAGTGCCCCGAAGCGCTTGAAGGTTTCGCGGCTATGGCGATTGATGGGCCAGGATGCTCAGCGGTGCCGGATGCGGCGCGTTCAGGCGGGACGCCGGATGGGCACTGACGCGATGACGAAGCGGTGCTGAGGAGCGGTCGCGATGATGACGCGGGCTTGGGAGGCGCTTCGGGAAGCGACACGCGCAAACGTCCGCTCGTGGGCCGCGTTGCCGCAGAGCCGACGTTCGACAGGCGGATCGTAGAAGCGCGATGCTCATGTCTGCCCCCGCGGCATCGGTGGTGCCCGGATCGGGGCGCTCCGCGCGAGGATGTCGATGACGATCATCGGTGCGCCGCAGTGCCGGCAGATGAAGACGGGCCGGGTTGCGATGACGGTGTCGTCCGGTAACGGGCTGATTTCGGGTGCAACGTGCAGCAGATCGCGCACCTTCGCGAGCCTGGCGCGGCGTACCGGGTTGGCGAGCAGTCCGTAATGACGGATGCGATGGAAGCCGCCGGGCAGCACATGGAGCAGGAAGCGGCGCATGAATTCGCCGGTTT
>CAYPWK010000085.1:14799-16192 GCA_964414365.1 uncultured Burkholderia sp. | reverse complement strand
TGCTGCTCGCCGGTCGAGTCAATCGTCACGCTGTCGAGGCGCGGGTGAGCGACAAAATCTATTCAATGGGCAGCACTGAAGCGGCGGTTCGCATCAGCCCGCCAGCCATCGGCTTCTTCGAGCGTTACCTGACGTTATGGGTCGCGCTGTGCATCGTCACCGGCATCCTGCTCGGGCAGGCGCTTCCTCAGCTCTTTCAAAACATCGGCCGGATTGAGATCGCGCAGGTGAATCTGCCGGTCGGCGTCTTGATCTGGGTGATGATCGTGCCGATGTTGGTGAAAATCGACTTCTCGGCAATGGCGCAGGTCCGCCGCCATTGGCGCGGAATCGGAGTGACCTTGTTCGTGAACTGGCTCGTCAAGCCGTTCTCGATGGCGTTGCTCGGCTGGGTATTCATCCGGCACGTGTTCGCGCCGTGGCTCCCCGCCGCACAACTCGACAGCTACATCGCCGGACTTATCCTGCTGGCTGCCGCCCCATGTACCGCGATGGTGTTCGTCTGGTCGCAGCTCTGCAGGGGCGATCCGTATTTCACGCTGTCCCAGGTCGCGCTGAACGATGCCGTTATGGTGGTGGCCTTCGCGCCGTTGGTCGCGCTGCTGCTCGGACTGTCGTCAATCACTGTGCCCTGGAATACGCTGCTCATCTCGGTGGCACTCTACATCCTGATTCCTGTCGCGTTTGCGCAAGGGCTGCGTCGCCATCTGCTTGCGAAAGGCGAGGCGCATTTTCAGAAGATGGTTTCGCGGTTTGGCCCCTGGTCGATCAGCGCACTGCTGGCGACGCTCGTGCTGCTGTTTGCCTTTCAAGGGCAAACCATCGTCAGCGAACCGCTGGCGATCGTCATGCTGGCCGTGCCAATCCTGTTCCAGGTGTGCTTCAACTCGGGGCTCGCCTACCTGCTGAACCGCCGGCTCGGCGTCGCGCATTGCGTGGCCGGCCCTTCAAGCCTTATCGGCGCGAGCAACTTCTTTGAGCTGGCCGTGGCAACCGCCATCAGCCTGTTCGGTTTTCATTCTGGCGCTGCCCTCGCAACTGTGGTCGGTGTATTGATCGAGGTGCCGGTGATGCTGTTCGTGGTTGGTGTCGTCACACGATCGCAGCATTGGTACGAGAGCCGTCGCGTCGCCCAGGAGTGAGGTCATGACCATCACGATCTACCACAATCCGGACTGTGGGACCTCCCGCAACGTTCTCGCCTTGTTGCGTGCAACCTCCGACGGCCTACGAGTCGTGGAGTACCTGAAGACGCCGCCGGACCGGGCTGCGCTGGAGCATCTGATCGCGGCAAGCGGAATGTCGGTTCGGGACGCGCTGCGCACCAAGGGCACGCCATACGCGGAGTTGGGGCTCGGCGATCCGACGCTGCAAGACGCGCAGCTTGTGGACT
>CAYPWK010000085.1:0-14699 GCA_964414365.1 uncultured Burkholderia sp. | reverse complement strand
TACGCGGAGTTGGGGCTCGGCGATCCGACGCTGCAAGACGCGCAGCTTGTGGACTTCATATTGAAGTACCCGATTCTGCTCAACCGACCCTTCGTCACCACAGCTCGAGGTACCCGGCTATGCCGGCCATCTGACATGGTGATCGATCTGCTGGAGCACCTTCCAGGGGATGACGTTCTCAAGGAAGAAGGTTTGCCCTTCATCACGAGTGAGCCTGTGCGAGGATACGACGCCGGGCTTTGGCAAGCGCTGCGTGATGAGTCGTTGCCAACCGATGACCTGAGCGAGCCCGGGCGCTCGTTCTTCGCCTTTCGGACGCTGGCTGGCTCGCCTTTGGGGTACGGCGGGTTCGAGCGCTACGGCACCCATGTACTCGTTCGCTCGCTGGTCGTACTGCCGGCACAGAGAGGGCGCGGCGTGGGCCGCAACATGCTTGCCATCCTGCTGCGCCGTGCGTTCGACGCAGGTGGGCGCACGGCATGGCTTCTTACGACCACGGCCGCCGCATTCTTCGAAGCGACCGGGTTTTCGTCATCCGCGCGTGAGCTGGCACCGTCAGCGATTCTTGAATCGCGACAGGCAGCTACATTGTGTCCTGTCAGCGCCGTGCTGATGTCGAAACGCATTTCGCTATAGGGAAATCGAAGGTCGTCTGGCTGAGGCGCTCCCAAAATCGAATGCGGCGCCCGGCACATCCCGGCCTAACGCATAGCCGGTGTCAGGCGCCGCGCTAACCTTCGAACGCCGGGGCCTGGAGCGCGCCGGATATCAAACCCGGCGCAAGCAGCACCTCAAATGTCTCCGGCGGAACCGGCTGCGAATACAAGAACCCCTGTGCAAAATCGCAACCGATATCCCGAAGGAAATCACGTTGCTCCGTCGTCTCGACTCCTTCCGCGATGACCTTCAATCCGAGCTTGTGTGCGAGTACGACCATCGCCTCGCAGAGCGCCTGATTGCCGGCATCAAACCCGAGGTTATGTACGAACGACCGGTCAATCTTGAGGTAATCGATGTCGAACCGCTTCAAATAGGCCAATGATGAGTAGCCGGTGCCGAAGTCATCGATGGAGACACGGATACCAGCATCACGGAACGTCAACAGCTTCTCGTTCAACTCGGCATCGAGCAACAGTCCCTCGGTGATTTCCACCGCAACAGCCTGACCAGGCATCCCTTCCTGCGCGAGATGTTCCGACCAGTGGACGCAAACGAGGCTGTCCTGGCGAATCTGCACGGGCGACATATTCACGCTAATCTGGAAAGTTGACCCGAAGAGGGTGCGCCACCGTCGTGCCTGCTGCACCGCCTGCCGGAAGACCCAGTCGCCGATCGGCACGATAAGGCCCGTCTCCTCGGCTAACGGAATGAACTCGGTCGGGCTGATCATCCCGCGTTCGGGGTGCAGCCAGCGGATCAGCGCCTCTGCTTTCCGAGTCTCCCCGGTCGCCAGCTCGACAATCGGCTGGTAGTAAAGCTGAAACTGCATGCCGACGATGGCAGAACGCAAGTCACTGGTGAGCCGTACTCGCTTTTCCGCCGCCACGCGCAGGTCTTGCGTGAAGTAACCGACACGGTTGCGCCCGGCATTCTTGGCCGCGTACATGGCCTGATCGACGTTCTTGAACAGCAGATCGAGTTCTGTGGCGTCGTCCGGATAGATCGTGATCCCGACGCTCGCGGAGATGAACGCTTCGTCGGTGCCAAGTTCAAAGGGTTCGGCCAACTTCTGGACAATGGCGTCGGCGATCCGCCGCACGCCATGAGTCGCGTCGAGCATAGGAAGAATGACCGTGAATTCGTCTCCACCCAACCGCGCAACGGTATCCGATTCGCGCACGCATGAACGGATGCGCCTCGCGGCCTCCACGAGCAAAAGGTCACCCTTGTCGTGCCCGAGTGAGTCGTTCACTTCCTTGAAACGATCGAGATCGATCAGCATCAATGCCATGCGCTTGCTGCCGACATCCGACAGCCGTGCTTCGTACTGCAGGCGGTCGTGAAACATCTGGCGGTTCGGAAGGTTAGTCAGCGCGTCGAAGTTGGCCTGCTTCCAGATCGTTTTCTCGAATGCCATACGATCCGAGAGGTCGCGCCCGATCGCGAGCACCGAGGTGATGTTGCCGGACGGGTCCATCTCCGGCGTGAGCGAAATGTGTGAGCAGTGCTCGCGCCCGCTAGCGCCAATCCACTTCAATTCGAAGCGCGTGCTTTTTCCAATCGAGATCGCGTCGCCGATTCGCTTCTCGTAGGCAAGTGCGTTGACTCCTCCAGGGACTTCCGATGGACGCTTGCCGAGCACGGCCTCCAAGCTGCGGCCGGCGAGCGAGCAGAACGCCGGGTTCGCATAAGTGCGCCGCATCTCTCGGTCATAGCGCGCAACCGTATCCGGCGAGTTCTCGATCAACGTACGGAAAGCCTGCTCGCGCGCGGCGAGTTCGGCTGTTCTTTCCGTCACGGTCTCCTCGAGACGCGCGTTGATTTCGTTGATCTTCTGGATTTTCTGGCCAATCGCAGCACTCATGCGTTCGAACCGCCGCGCCAATCGCCCGAGCTCATCACTGCCGTGCCCATCATCGACCGCCTTGCCGGGCTCGTCGGCTTGCGCGCCGGTATCGTTGCCCGTGTCGTCCATCTGCTGCACGAGCCGCTTCAACGGAACAGTAATGCTGTGGGAGATGAAATAGGCAAGAAAGATCGACAGCAGAAAACCGGCGATGCCTACCAGCACGATCTGGTTGCGCACCGATTGCGCTTGGGCGATCAGCGTCTGCTCGGACGTCGTGTTCACGACGAACCAGGTCGTGCCGGGAATTCGGTTGTAGGCGGCCAGGTAACGTCCGCCGCGCCTCCCCTCGAATTCGACGATGCCGCGCGTTTCGCCCGTCGCCTCCCGGTTCGTGATCTTCTCGATCAATTGCGGTTCCGCCGCGCCGTCCGAGTCAAGTGCTGTGCCGTCGGCGCGCACGATCACCTGGCGATTGCTGGCGTCGAGCACATAAATGTCAGTCCCGCTCCCCGAGGCGAAATCGCGAAAGACGGTAGCGAAATGCTCAGGCCGAACGACGAGCACGAGGCTGCCGATTTGCCGGTTGTCGCTCTTGCCGATGATGGCGCGGACCATGCCGAGGTCGCGTTGGCCGAAGCCACTATCGTAGCTGCCCCAGTAGGGCCGGCCGTCCTGGCGATGTGCGCGCTCGACGAGCCGGACCACGCCATTCGTGAGCCGCGAGAACGCCTGAGTGTCCAGTACCCGGTTATTGCCGTCGAGCAGATACTTCTGGTTGACGAAATCGGTCGATCCGTAGTGATCGAGCAGTAGCCGCGTCAGGTCCTCGCGCGCCTCGATCTGCTCCTTCGCGCTGCCGTTCGCGACCCGTGTGAGATCGCCCTGCACGCGATCGGACAGGACGAGGACGCTGCTTTCGGTCTCGATCTGCTCCATTCGTAGCACGATGTTCCGCGAGACCTGTTTGACCGCCCCCCTCGAAAAGATCTCCGCCTTCTCCTTTATCGCGGCCGTCGATTTCACGTAGGAGATGACGCCCGAAATGACAAGCGGCAGCAGTGTAAGAAAGGCGAATGCGGTGATCAGCCGGTAGCGGATTGCAACTCGGCGCAGTACGTCCAGCGAAAGGTATGCGAAGACGCGTCGCAGGAAACCGATGATCTCGCTCATTTGTAGTGCATCGTTGCCTGGTTCTTGACCGATTCGTCCAGGAGTTTCGCGGCCTGTCGAGGCGAGATTTTACGGAGCAGCACGTCTTGCATCAATCGATGTAAATGCTCGATCGAGTTCGAAGGCAGTACCGAATAGTATGGGCTCGACGTCACGCGGTAACGGCTGACTGAGTCAGTGTAGTCGACCATCACCTGATCCGTGACGACCGTTCCTTCCACATGCTTGAAGGGGGGGATGTTTCGGCGCTTGTGCTGGAGAATCGGGAAGCCCTTGCCGGCGATGAATTCGAGAAAACGCATCGCCGCAGCCTTATTCGGCATTTCGCATACCGCGAACCCCGTTTCGCTGCCGATCACGGGCACGACTTGCTGTCCAGGCGCGTTCCAGGGCGGGATAAAAACGCCGACCTTGAAAGGATTGCCATGCAGCAGAAGTCCGGCAGCCCAACTGCCGTGGAAAGCCATCGCAACCTTGCCTTCCTTGAAAAGCTGGATGCCGCCGTCGTAGTCGGTCGCCATGAACCCGCTTTGCACGTATCCGCGCTCGGGTATCAGCGCAATCTTCTCGAAGATATCTGCGCCCGCGGGCGTATCGAGGTTTAGCGACCCATCGCCGATTTGTCGCTTCCAGTCCGGATTCCGTGCCACGACGTCATTGGCGAAGCCGGAGGCGAAAGGCCCGTTGCCGAGCATGTTCGGAAAGCCGCCGCTCCACACGATCGGCACGAACCCCGCACGTTTCAACTGCTCGCAAACCCGCAAGAAATCACGGAAGTTGGTCGGCAGTGCCTTGATACCCGCCTTCGCGAACATCGCCTCGTTGTAATAGATGAGCGTCGTGGCCACGCCGCCGGAAATCCCGAATTTCTTGGACCGGCGGCTCGTCCAGTCGCTCTTGAGCGCGTCGAGCATGTTCCGCCAGGCGAACGTACCACCGACGTCAGCGAGGATACCTTGATCCGCCAGTTCGGCCGCATACGCGTTCGGATTCACGCTGACGAGATCGGGCAGGTTTCCGGATGCGACGCGCGGTTTGATGTTTCCTTCGACCGAATCACCGATCATGAACTGCACGTTCACATGGATATCGGGGTTCAGCTTGCCGAATTCTTCGGCGATTTGAAGCATCTGTTCGGGCCAATCAGGGGCCCAAACCAATGCGGTAATCGCGGTGCGGGCTGGCACCGGTGCGCCCGCAGATGCTCGGTCGTGCTGGCGGCAGCCGCAAAGCGATAGCAGCAATAGTGCGGCTACGCCTGAGAGACGAAGGGCGAGGCCGATATATCGCACGTCAGTCGGCTGTTTGATTCGAGGCGGAATTCTGCGGCGCCAGCGGCATAGCGCCTACGGCCGTCAGTGGCAAACCCTGGCACGGGTCGTAGCGCGTGAGTGTGTCCATGGCGGCCAAATTGCGAGAATGGATCGGTTTCTGCATATCGGCAACAGCCGCTAAACCTTTAGCGACGAACCAGCGCCGCGGATGGGGCAGCTGAGGAGGGCACTCGGGCTTACTTGAAGTCGTTGCCCGGACATGGTCTGCGATGGGATGACAGCCTTGCCGCCCGCCTTCCGATCGATCCGGGTCAGCGGGCGGCGCAGCGATCAATCGAGCATTAAGGCGCGCTATTTCGTATGATCTTCCGAGGCGGCTTTGCCTTCGCCCCCGTCTTTCCCGACTGCCTTTCGGACGGCATGCTTCGTCGCGTAATAGCCACTGCGCGCGCCGCTCGCAATGGCGTGGCCGGCGGCCTTCGCCGTGCTCGCTACCTCATGCGCCGCTTCGCGCGCGTCTTGTCCCATCTTCTTGCCGGCGGCTTTCACATTCTCTTTGGCTTCGTGTGCCGTTTCCTTTACGTCGGCATGGGCGGCGGGGCTCAATACCGCGGGAATCAACGCAGCAAGCAGGAGTTGACGGAGTTTTTTCATGACGTTTTTCCTTGCGCATGGTCAAACAAAGTAGATCGGTGACGACAGTCCGCATGTGTCTGCGCGCACCGTTACGCGCGCATTCGCTCAGCAGCCGCGATGTTCGACAAATGCGCCTGGTCTCAGTTTTCGCCGCCCTATACGCCAGGCCCGTCTTCGGAGGCAATCACTCTCGAGGCATCGAGGATCACGGCGGCGCGCCCTTCGAGCAATGTCTTGTCATCGCAACGTACGGTGAAGCCGTAGAGGATATTGTTGACGTCGCCGCTGATGCGCTTGGCTTCTACGATAAGCGGCGCGTCGAGCGTATCGAGCCGCTCGACGTGGGCCTCGACGTTGCGCAGGCTCGCAAGAAATCCCGCACGCGGCCGGCCCGAAGCTGCGCCGAGCACTGCGCCATGCACGGCCATCGCTTGCGCCGCGTACTCGACTCCGCACACGGCGGCGAGGCGGCCGTTCATGCGCAGCGGATTGAGTGGATTACGGTGGCTCGTCGCCGTGCAGCGGATGATCTCGTCGGTCCACTCCACGACTCGATCGAGCAGGCACATGGCGCCGCTATGCGGAATATGCGCGGCGATCCACGCATGATCGAGCGGAGGTGTGAGTGGGTTCCGGGCGTTCATCTTCAGGTTGCTCCAGTTAAGCGCCGACGGGCGCGACGCCTGCGCGAACGCGCAAGTCGTCGAGGTAATCGAGCACGACTGTGGCGGTGCGTCGCGCCGCCAATGCCTCGAGCAGCGGCAGCGCGCGAGCGGCCGGATTGCCACGCCGCAGCGTTTCGAGCACCGGTGACGCAAGCGTGGTGGCCGGCGCATCGGTCAGTTCCACGTCGATGCGCGCCAGCGTCCGCGGGCTCCGATTCGGCGCAAGCACGAGTGCGACACCGAAAGCATCGCGGGTGGGACGCGCAGCGCGCAGCGGATGCGGGTACTCGGTATCGAATGCGATCAACAGCGAGTCGTGCGCGTCGACGGTGACCTGGCAGAGGCTCTCGAGCAGCCCGGCGCTGAAGCTGCCGTCGTGGGCGCACAGCACGTTCGACGCTGCCATCGCATGCGCGGCGATGCTCCAGTATCCGGCGGGCGCATTGTGGACGGAGTTATGAAACCGGGTGGGCGAGAGTTGGCGTTCGTCGCCTGCGAGCGTTTCGCAGATCGCGTGACAGTTCTCGCCATCGCCGCCCGACGCGGTGAAGACGGCGCTCAGCGTGGCCGCGTCGCGCGCGCCGGCTTTTGCCGCTTCGAGGCCGACTGCCAGCGCCAGTTTGACGGAGGGACTCGTGCGGCGGCGCTCGGCCGGCGGCAGCCCGGCCGCCGGCGGGATCACGGCCGGCTCCTCGACGTAGGCGATTTCGCCGGTCAGCACTTGTACGGCTTGCGGCCAGTTAGTAAGACCTGGGCCGATGAGCCCGATGCCGTCGATAAACGCGCTCATCGTGCTCATGGTCTGATGCTCCTGCTGTGCGCGGATTCGGCGCGGCCGAAAATCAAGCTGCAATTCGTGCCGCCGAAACCGAAAGAGTTGCTGAGGACCGCGCGTAGTGGCGCATCGCGGTTCGCGAGGATGTAGTCGAGGTTCAAGACGGGATCGGGTTCGGTCGTTCCAACACCTGCCGGCAGGAACTGGTGGCGTAGCGCGAGCATGGAAATCACGGCCTCGAGTGCTCCCGCCGCGCCGAGCGTGTGACCCGTCGCGCCTTTGGTCGAGCTGGACGGCGTACCGTTGAACAAGGCGTTGACGGCGAGGCTTTCGGCGGCGTCGTTGCTTGGCGTTGCCGTGCCGTGCAGGTTGATGTAGTCGATATCGGCAGGCGAGAGCCCAGCGCTCGCCAAAGCCCCTTCGATCGCGAGCCGCGCGCCGAGTCCCTCGGGGTGCGGCGCAGACATATGGTGCGCATCGCTCGATTCGCCGACGCCGAGCAGATAAATCGCGTCGCCATGGGTTCCAGAAGCCGCATCGGCCGCATCGGCTCCGTTGCCAGGACGCTCGAGCAGAGCGAACGCGGCCGCTTCGCCGATCGAAATGCCGCGGCGTGCAACGTCGAATGGCCGGCAGCGATCGCGCGAGAGCAATTCGAGCGAATTGAAGCCGTAAAGCGTTGTGAGGCAGAGCGAGTCGACGCCGCCGACGACAGCGGCGTCGATGAGGCCGGCCTCGATCATGCGCCGCGCGGAGCCGAATACCTTCGCGCCCGACGAGCATGCCGACGAAATCGACACGGCCGGCCCTTGCAGTGCCAAGTAGGCGCGCACGAACGCGGCGAGCGAGTAGCAGTTGTGCGTTTGCGCATAACGGAAGTCGGCCGGCAGCGCGCCGCTTTGCGGGTCGCGCCGGCGGTAGGCGAGCTCGGTTTCGAGGATGCCCGACGTGCTCGTGCCGAGAAACACACCGACGCGCGCGGCACCATAGCGCGCTGCCGCAGCCTTGACCGCATCGGCGAAATAGTCTTGCATCAGCCCAAGCTGCGCGAGCCGGTGATTGCGGCAGTCGAATGCGCTCAAATCAGCGCGCACGGGTTCATCGTCCACGCCGTCCACGACGCCGATCCAGGTGTCGAGCTCGGCGCCCTCGAACCGGCATGGCGAGAGCCCGCCGCGTTGCTCGCGGAGCGTTTGCAGCGTCGGGGCAAGCCCTCGGCCGATGCAGCTTGTCGCGGTGAAGTGGGTGACTTGCAGTGGATTCACGGGAGTCAATTCGATTGCCGATTGGCTTCATGGGGATGGGGGGCGATCGTCTTCGCGACCGTCGGGGGAAGGTCCTCCGCGCTTGCGAGTGCGGCGCGCAGCGTCGTGCAGTGCAGTCGTGCGTTCGCCGCCGCGCGAAGGACGATCTCGAGCGCATCGAGCATGATGGGACGGCTTTGCCGATCGCGTGCGGCATGGCCGTCGTGCAGCAGCAGAATGTCGCGGGCCGCGAGACCGCGCAGCAACCGTTGCGCGACGACGGCGGCATCGGGCGTGCGCGTGTCGAACCCACGGCGCGTCCAACTCGCGAGCCGCAGGCCGAGCCGGCACAGCACCGGCTCGAGAAACGGGTTGCGCAGCCCGGCCGGCGCACGAAAGAAGAGCGGTGTGGTACCGCTCAGGTCGGTCAGCGTCTGCTGCGCTGCCTGGATCTCGCGCAGCAGCCCGCGCGGGCCGAGCAACGAAAAGTGATGACGGTGATGCTGGCTGTGGTTCTCGACGGCATGGCCGCGCTGCACGATGGCCTCGATCGCACGCGGATGGCGGCGGGCGGCTTCGCCGATGCAAAAGAACGTCGCATGCGCGTCGTAGCGTTCGAGAAGATCGAGGACTCGCGGCGTGACTTCGGGATCGGGGCCATCGTCGATCGTGATTGCGATCGCTTCGCCAGCCTGCTCCGGCAACGCGGTCCAGTTCGGTCCCAGCAGCGCGCTGCGCGGCCACAGCCCCGCCGCGGTCAATATCGCGTGCGACGCGGCGACAGCGCCGAGAGCATAGGGCCACGTGGCCGGCTGCGCCGCCACGGCGCCTGCCGCGCCGGCGTGCAACGCGATCGTGCCCGCGATGAGCGGCGTCGGCCGCCAGCGGCGCTGGCCTTCCAACGGCGCGGCGAGCGATAGCGACCTGCGCTCGTTCATGCCGCGCTCCTTCGTCCATGATCGGCTGGCGCGGCGCAGGCTGCCGTGCGCGGGGCGCGCGGCGCCAGAATCGCCGAAAACAGCAGCGCGAGAATAGCGCCAGGGCCGACCGTCAACCCGAATGACTCGAGCATGGGCACGCGCGATAGGGCAAGCAATCCGAAACCCGCGACGGTCGCGGCATTCGCGATCAGCAGCGAGACGAGCGTCCGCGGGGTGACCGGCTGCTGCGCTTGCGCTGAAGCCGTACCCGGCGCGCCTGCAGGTCGGTTGAAAAAGAGCGCGTAGTTCGACCCGATCGCGACGATGAGCAGGAGTCCTATCAAATGCAGGATCGTCAGCGGTTCGTGCGCGAGTGCGAACGATGCCGTGACGACGAGCACGGCCGCCATCAACGGCGCGAGCGTACTGATCACTCGTCGAGCGTCGCGCAATGCGACGAAAAGCAGCGCGACGATCACCGCGAAGCCAGCAAGTGAGAGGCGAATGTCCTCGTGCACGTAGTTCACGTAGAGCTCGTCGGCTTCTTTTTTCATGTCGACGAAAAGCGCACCGGGTACGCCGGCAGCGGCGACCGCCGCTTCGATGCGGCTGGCGTCGAGGCTGGCGGCGCTCGCAGGCGTCGCATGCGCTGCATCTGTCGATGCCTGCTGCGGCGCGCCCGGCGCCTCCGGCGCGCGCAGCGAGAGCATGGCCTGCCAGCGGCCGGAGCGCTCGGTCAGCAGCGCGTCGACGGCGAGCCCCATCGAGGTTCCGCGCAGATCGTCCCGGCGCAACAGCGGCCCATTGCGCGCTTTTTCGACGTCGGCGATGAACGGCGCGAACGCGTCAGGTCTCACGCTGATCGTCTGATCGGCAACGGCCGAGCGCATGCGGGCGTCTAGCACGTCCGGCGGCGGCAGGCTCGCAAGTCGTTCGCGCTGGGTGGCGTCGCTCGGCAGGTAACGCGATGGGCTTTCGAAGCCCGCGAGCGCGCCCGAATCGACGAGCGGCTGCAGCCGGGCGCTGATTTTCTCGGCGCCTTCGAGCACCGCCTGCTCGCTTGCGCCGGAGACGACGACGAGATAGCGCACGTCGGGCGCGCCGACGTCGTTACGTAGCGTCGCATCGAGTGCCTGGCTCGATGCCGGCACGGGGCTCAGCGCCGAAAGCTCGTGGCTCCAGAGTTGACCGCGATGGAATGCGAGTGCGGCTACGGCGGCGATCATCAGCGCGGCGAGCGGCCAACGCAAACGGGGGGCCGTGCGGGCCGCGCTCGCGAGGATTGCACCCAAGCCCGCAAGGTCGCGAACGGCGGGTGCGCGATCATGCAGATGCGGCAGCACGTAGCGCGTGACGGCCGCCGCCGCGACCAACCCGGCGATCGAATACAAGCCGAGTTGCACGAGACCGGGAAAGCCTGAAAACAGCATCGACGCAAAGCCGCAGACCGACGTGAGCATGCCGAGCCGGATCGTCGGCCAATAACCGGCGATCCAGGCGCGGATCGAATCGGTCGTGCCTCTTGACGTGCTGGGATGCGCCGATTGAACGAACAGGTAGATGGAGTAGTCGACCGCTTCGCCGATGAGCGTCGTCCCAAAGCCGAGCGTCAGGCCGTGGACGGTGCCGAAGACGAGGCTCACCGCCGCGAGTCCGGCTGCGATACCCGATAGCACCGGAACGAGCCCGAGCGCGAGCGTGAGCGGCGAGCGATAGACGATCAACAACAGAGCGACGATGAGCGCAAGACTGATCGTCGACAGTTTCTCGACATCGTGCTTGATCGTGTCGCGCGTCTGAACCGAAAACACACCAGGACCCGTGAGCAGCAGCCGGCACGAGGAGGCATGCGGGGTGCCGCGCGCAGCGGCATTGAACGCCGCGCGCACGGCGGCGATCGCGCTTTCCTGGGCGTCGGTATCGGAGCCGGAAGCGGCCGTCTGCAACACGAGCACGGCGCGTGTGCCGTCGCGCGAGACCCATACGCCGTCCTTCGATGTGGGCTGGGCCTCGCCGTCGAACTGCCCGACGATCGCGGTGACTTCACCGGTGGGATCGCGAGGCAGCAATGCCTTCGTCATCAGCCCCGCCGACGAGCTCAGCATGTCGAGGCTGTCGCCAAGCGCGCGATGCAACCCCTCGGCCGAAAAACGCTGCGGCGTGACGGCGGGGCTCAGCAAGTAGCGATGCTCGAAGATGAACCGCTCGTCGCGCGCTTGCGTGACGGGCTCACCGTTGTTGACGGAGACGAAGCGGGGATCGTGGCGCAGCGTGGCCGCGACGCTGCGCGAGATTTCCGCACGCGATTGCGCATCGCCTCCTTCTATCGCGGCGAGAATCAGACGCGAGACCACGCCTTCGCGCAATTGATCGACGAGCAGGCGCTGCTGAGCACTCGGCGCGCGCGGCAGGAAGGCCGAAAGGTCAGCCGTGAAGTGCGCGCGATGAACGGCGATCGCGCAGCCGAGCAGGAATAGCAGCCATAGCTGTACCGCTCGCCGGCGCAGCAGCGAGCGAGGAGGGGACTCGGATCGGGGCGGCGTAGGCTCTCGCATCATTCTCTGGAAGCATTGCGAAGCCGCATGACGGAATGATCGCCGTCAGCCTGCTCGATCGCGACCGTGCGCAACACGTCACGCGTTCCGTCGAGCCTGATCGTGCGCACCGTCTGTTGCATGCGTGAATCGAGCGGCGTTAGTGTCAGGGTCCAGTCGTCCCCGTGACCGTCGATGGCGACGTTGTAGAGCTGCTCGAGCACATAGCGATTTCCCGAAAGCGTCGCACGAATACTTTCGATAAACGCCTCGAGCTCGGGATAGTTCGTGAGCGATACCGTGTACTTGCGCTGATTGCGCTCGACAGTGAGCTTGTCGCCGTCGACGACGAGCCGCTCGGGCTTGGGGCTCACGGTCAGCTTTTCGAGGTGATCCGGAGCGACGAATGCAAGCTCGCCCGATGACTCGATCGGCTTCGCCGCGATTGCGAGGTATTTCGTCTCGACGAAGCTGGCATGCCCTGATTTGTTTTGTGCGAGCGTCGACATGAGCCGGTCGAGTGTCCAGTCCGATCCGCCGGTCGCGCTTGCGGCCGCGCTGACGAGCGCCGAGCTGAGGCAAAACCCGGCCACGATGGCGGCGACCAGCGACTTGCCCGCCTGTGCGCGCAGCCGGTGGGCGACGAATAGAAACGGTGGTGTCATGCGTCGAACGTCCTCGCCGATGGGGACGGGTTGTGCCGCGTGCGCATGCCTGCTGCATCGTCATGCGCCGCCGGCCGCGAAGGCGGGCGCTGCTCGGCCGCTGCGCCGTCGTGCCAGAAATCGAAGAAATTGAACCAATTGTAAGGGGCTTGGCGGCAATGCCTTTCGAGCAGGCGGACATACCGTTCGACGGCTGCTTCGACCTGCGCCGCGCGATCGGCGCGCGGCGTGTCCGAGAAATCGGCGAGCGCCTCGAAATGGACGTCGTAGCGATTGCCGCCGCGATAGACGCCGCACATGAAGATGACGGGGCGCCGCAGCATCGCAGCCATGCGCATCGGATTCAGCGGAAAGCCGACGCGAGCGCCGAGAAATTCGAGCGGCAGCAACGCATCGTCACCCTCCTGCCGCAGCGTGCGGTCCAGGAGCATCCCGATCATCGAGCCGCTGTCGAGATACTCGCGCGCCTCTAGCATGGCTTCGGCGCGGCCCAGGCTGATGACGTCCTGCTTCACGGCGGGATTGACCGTGGCGAGGATCGCGTTGATGTTGCGGGCGTTTTCCTCGTACATCATGATCGCGACGCGCAGGTTCGGTCGCGTGCGGCCGATCGCGCGGAGCACTTCGAAGCTGCCGAAGTGTGCACCGACCAGAAACGCGCCACGCCCGGTCGCGAGGGCCTCATCGACGAGCTCGCCTCCTTTGACTCGAATATCGAAGAGATCGAACCGCTCGTTGAGCAGATAGATACGATCGTGGATCGTCGACGCGAAGACGAACAAATGCCGGTAGACCTCACGCCAGCGTGCGGGACGCCCGAGCATACGCGCCAGATAGGCGCGCGACGCGCGGCGGGCCGATGGCGCAAGCAGCAGGAAATAAAGGGCGATGGCGCGCAGCACGACGCGCGAGAGCGATCGGCCGAATCGCAGCGAGATCCACGTCATGATCCGCAGCACGGCGAAGTTGCCGCGCTCCTCGCGCTGCGCCCATGTCGCTCGATCTCGGCCCGCTCGCGTGCTCATGCCGACTGTCGCTCCCGCTGCGTCAGCACCCCGGTGACCGCTGTGCGCTCGCCGGCGCGGATGGTGAAGTGGATCGCCCCGCGCTCGCTAAGTTTGAACGTGAGTGCAAGCGCTTCGCCGGGCGCGGTCGGCGACGTGAACTTCGCTGAACCGATCTTGCATGCGTTCAATGGCTGCCCGAGGGCCGCACCGATTCGCTCCATCGCGTAGTCGAGCAGGACCACGCCAGGTACGACCGGCCGGCCCGGAAAATGGCCGGGCAGCGCCGGATGATCGGCGGGGATCTCGAACACGATCGGTCCATGCTGACCGTCGGTGCGGGCCGCGTGCGTCGCACTTTCATCACCGGCGCCGCGAGCGTGATCGGCGCCGCGGCGCAGCCGGTCGGCGACGAACGCTGCCAGCGTATCGTGCGGCAGCTTGCCTGTGCCGTTGCGCGGCAGAGCGTCGACGAACAGGACGGGGCGCGGCATGAACGCTGCATCGATACGCTCGCGCAGGCTCCGTTGCAGCTCGGCAGGCGTTAGTGTGGGCGCCACGACGAGTGCGACGAGCCGCGTGACGGGCTGCTTGCCAAGTGTCCCGAGCGCTGACGCTGAAGTGTCCGGTGGTCCGTCGGCACCCGGCGCTACCGCGTCGGCGTCGTCCGGCATGAAAAAAGCCCCGTCGTCCACGCCGGGGATCGCTGTCAATTGATGGTTGAGATACGCGAGCGAAGTGCGCTTGCCGGCGATGTTGATGAGATCCGCCTTGCGCCCATGCAGCAGGAAATGCGTGTTGTCGATGAGCTCGAGGGCATCGCCCATCCGAACGGGGACTTCGACATGGCCGCCGGCCGCCCACACCTCGGGGCCGTCATCGTCATCGTCGCCGGAGGCCGCCGCGCGAGCCGTCAACGTCACTTCCGGAAAAAGCGCCCAAGTGGCCGTTTGCGATGTCCGGCGAGTGGCGATCTGGCCCGTTTCCGTGCTGCCGTAGATCTCCATCAGCGGCGCGCCGAGCCGAGCCTCGGCTTGCAGCGCCAGCTTCTCGGAAAGCGGTGCCGTCGCCGACAGCACCAGCGATGCCTTCGGCAACGCGGGCTCTGACATCAGCAGCGCGCGCAGATGAATCGGCGACGTGACGAGCACGCGAGGTGCCGGTACGGCCTCTAGTTCGCTGCGAATGTCGCCCGGATAGAACGGCTGGCCGTTGCTGAACGCGAGTCCGCCGATCAGTGCGAGCAGCACGGTCGATTCGAAGCCGTACATGTGCTGCGGCGGTACGGTGCCGACGAGCGTGG
>CAYPWK010000084.1:12668-16293 GCA_964414365.1 uncultured Burkholderia sp. | reverse complement strand
CTGGCCGCGCATGCCGCGTCCCGAAGTCACCGTCCGGCGACACGATCGCTACGAAGCATTCATCCGTGAAGCGCGCGTTGAACCGGCAATACGCGCTGCGATCGTCCACCCCTGCTCCCCCGAGGCCATTCAGGCGGCGGTCGAAGCGCGCCAAGAAAAGCTGATCGAGCCGATCCTGATCGGGCCGGCCGCAAAGATTCGCGCAGCGGCCGACATCGCGCAGGTCAACCTTGACGGCATCGAGATCGAATCCGTCGAACATAGCCACGCGGCCGCCGCGCGCGCCGTCGAGCTCGGCGTCACGGGCAAGGTCGCGGCCCTGATGAAGGGGAGCCTGCACACCGACGAGCTGCTCGCTGCAGTCGTTGCGTCAACTTCGGGGCTTCGCACCGCAAGGCGCATCAGCCACGTCTATGTGCTCGACATCCCAGGCTATTCGAAGCCGCTCGTCATCACCGACGCCGCGGTGAACATCGCTCCAACGCTTAGCGAAAAGCGCGACATTTGCCAAAATGCCATTGACTTGCTCCGTGCGATGGGCATCGACCAACCCCGTGTTGCTGTCCTGGCGGCCGTCGAGACCGTCAACGAAAAAATGCCGTCGACACTCGACGCGGCCGCGCTCACCGTGATGGCCGCGCGCGGGCAAATCACGGGCGCTCTGGTCGACGGTCCGTTAGCGTTCGATAACGCCGTCAGCCTCGCGGCGGCTAACACAAAAGGAATCGTCTCGCCCGTCGCAGGCCAGGCCGACATTCTCCTCGTGCCCACTCTGGAAGCCGGCAACATGCTTGCCAAGCAGTTGATGTACTTCACCGGCGCGGACGCAGCCGGTCTCGTCCTCGGCGCACGCTTGCCCATCATTCTGACAAGCCGCGCCGACTCGCTGCGTGTGCGGCTGGCGTCGGCTGCGCTCGCAAAGCTGCTCGTCGAACGTACGCACCAACGGGCGATCGAGTCATGAGCAAACCCATGCTGCTGAATCGTCGGTGGCCACTAATTCGTCAACCGACCTCGATGCGCATCAAAGCGATATGCCCATGCTTCAAAACCTGTATCAGCATTTAGGAGTCAGCTATGCGACCGCTCCTGCATCGCAACGCCATCCAGGTAATTCTCAGCGAGCATGGCCAACTGTCAGCCGTCATCGGCGGGATGCTGCGCTTCGTTGAGCGGATCGAGGACGGCGAACAGGTCCCAGGCCTCATGGTGCTACGCGCAATGCTCTACTACATTCGCGAGTATCCCGAGCAGGTCCATCATCCGAAGGAGGACTGCTATCTCTTCCCCCCGCTCTCCGGCCGCTCGCGCGAGCTGGATGCGGTGATCGGCAAGCTCCAGTTCCAGCACGCCGAGGACGAAAAGCTCGTGCGCGCGGTCGAGGACGCCCTGACGCGCTACGAGCTCAAAGGTGAGCCGGCGTTTCCCGCGTTACGCGATCGCGTGCGGGCGTTCGCCGACTTTTACTTCGAGCACATGCGTCTCGAGGAACAGTTGGTCCTGCCCGCCGCGCAGCGGCTGCTGTCGAAAGCGGATTGGGAAAAGATCGACGCCGGATTCGGCGCAAATCGCGACCCATTCGAAGGGAACGAACTCGAGGACGACCTCGAGCGGCTGTTCGAGATGATCGTCGAGATCCTTCCGTGAAGGCTATTTCTATATTTCGATGGGAACGCTACGCCACTTTTGCCCGCACGGCACCGCGCTCAGTGCTACACGACCTGGCCATCCTCCGCGCGCACGATCAGGACAGGACGCGTCGCAACGCGCAAAAATCGCTCTGCCACACTGCCGTGCACCAGTCGATTCACGCCGCGCCGCCCGTGCGTTCCCATGACGACCAGATCAGCCTCGCAACGCAATGCGCAGCGCTGCAGACAGCTCGCTATGTCATCAGCCGTTCCTTCCGTCTCGACGAGTTCCTCGTCGCTCTCAATCCCGGCGGACCGAAGGGCGTCGCGCGCTTCTGCCAGGATGATGCGACCCTCGCTGGTCCCGATCAAGTTCTGTGTGTAGGCCTCGCCGGACGCAAGCAGCGACTTCAAGTCGAGAACGTGGACCGCAAGCACCATCCCTTGTGTGAGTCTCGCTATTTGCATCGCTTCCTGTGTGGCCTGCTTCGATGACGCGCTACCGTCCACGGCCAGCATGATTCTTCGATACACCATGATTTTCCTCGCCTCACTCATGACGCCCTTCACGGCCGCAACCACAGCCCCTCGATGACAGCATCGCTCAATGTGTCGCATCTTGTATTGACGCCGATCACGTTCGATGTCGATTCTCTCGTCGACGTCGCTCCCCCTCTCGTGAGCGAAGCGTGACCGTCAGCCCACGCGCGCGTCGGCTCCGGAAAAGGTCAGAGAGGCGACTGCGTTCCGATGACCGGCGTGCGACAGCGATAGATATCGCGACCCTGCAGAGTCCTCCGGGGCCTGCGACAAAATGCGCGGCGCTTCAATCTCAAAATTGCGTATGCTTGAACAAGGCTAGCGTGAACTGCTCGAGATCCTCGATGCTGCCTGACATAGGCAAGTGTTCATATGTTCCTCGTTACGGGAAGCGCGGGTCCGAGCGCCATTGGCGCGTTTCGAAAAGTTGTTCGGAGTCGGCCATGCTCAGTCCGCACGAATTTGCCACATTGCTACTCGTAGCTGGTGCCCCCGATGTGGGTCAGTTGGACCCTGAGGACTTGGCCTCGCTCGTGGAGCGTGAACTGGTTGCAATCGAACAGTTAGCATCGGGTTCCCGGAACTTTCGGTTGACGGCTAATGGTGATTCGATGCTCAGAGCGGTCGCGAAAACCCAATAAGGTGTCCGCGGCAAGCGCCGGCCCCAGCAAGGCGCCTGCTCGCCTACTCATGTCCGCTTGTCGGGGGTTTCGGCTTCCACCGATTCCATAGCCGGATTGAACATAA
The DNA here is from genome assembly GCA_964414365.1 of uncultured Burkholderia sp. Lineage (GTDB taxonomy): Bacteria > Pseudomonadota > Gammaproteobacteria > Burkholderiales > Burkholderiaceae > Trinickia. Next base: position 13,375 of record CAYPWK010000084.1, on the reverse strand, counting down.
CTGTCGCGATTCGCCTCATCGCTCTACCCGCCGCGAAGTCTTCGCGAATCACACCGACGGAATAACATCGACCTGGCTGCTGGCTGGCGACGAGTCAAGGATTCGCGCGTCATCGGGGAGCGTTCTCAGGCGCGCCGTCTGATGCGATGACTAGCTGATCGACCAGTTCAAGTGTTAACGGCTTATCGGCATCTAGCTTCTTTTTCTCGACCACGTATTTCCAGCCGTCGCCGATACTCGGATTACGGTAGAACGCAACGATCGCCACGTACTTTGTATCGGCCCGCATCGGCTGCGCGAGACTCGCGGATGCGCCCGGGTTCAGCACCGAGGCCATGCTCGCCTGCAGGTCCTGCGCGAGCACAGTCCGGTCGTTCCTCAGGAGATCCGCGTACGATGCGCCGTCAAACATTTTGCGGTCCTTGAGCTGATACACACGCACGGCGACCGACGTTGAGCGGCCGGCGTCATCAGGGTTCAGTGCTTCGCGGGCGGACAGATCGACGTTAAGCACCTTGACCTGCTTGTGAAATACCGCGTGATAGGTGCTCGAGGAGGCGTCCGAGACGGCCTGCCACGCCCCGCAGGCCGTCAGCAGCAAGGCGGATGCAACGGTTGATATGGTGAAACGGATGGACATCGATACTCCTCGGTCAGGGATGTCGTGGAGTCAGGTATGGATTGGGCCCCGGCGTAGGGAACGCCTC
>CAYPWK010000084.1:7141-12568 GCA_964414365.1 uncultured Burkholderia sp. | reverse complement strand
TTTAACGTCGGGCCAATCACGGGCTTTGGAGCAAGCCGTGAAGACAGCTCCATGCGCAAATGCACGTCCGCTTTGACACCCACATACAACTGAACGAATGCCATCAGCTCGCGATGCAACCATGCGCCGGGCAACAGATCGTGGGCTTGCCGAGCGTCGGCCGGACGCAGCGTAACTTGCACCGCGCGGCTGCGATAGGCGAGTCGCCGCCCAAGTACGTAGCCGCCCCCCAGACCCCGGCGCGCCCCGTCTTCCGACGCAGCAGCATGGACCGAAGACGTTAGCGGCCGCGGCGGCCCAGCGCGCGTGACGGCCGTGAAGAACTCGTCGACGCGCACCCCGACACCCGGCACGGCCAGCGCGATGACGCCGGCGAGGCCTTCGGGCGTGCGCGTATGCTGGATCAGCAAACCCAGCAGCGCCAGCATGCGCGAATCCGGCAAGCCGGCGCGCTGCGGCTTGTCGCCCCACCCGAACCCGGCCAGGCACAGCAGATTGCGCGAATGCGCATCGAGCCCGCCCGCACGGAAGCTTTCCGGATAGCGGTACTTCTTCCACGCTCGGTATAACAGCGTGACGAAACGATGGTTGAACTGGTCGAGAAACGCTTCGACGACTTCATGCCCTTCCTCGCGCAGCACGATTTCGTCGGTCATGTGCGGGGGCATTGCGGCGTCGACACCGTAAAGGCCCATGAAAGTCGTCCGCACTGTCGGCCGCGCATCGTGCGCGAATGTGCCCGACCCGTCATCGAATTCGACCGAGGCTATTTCGCCAGCAGGAAAACCAACGCGCGGCTGCGGCCGGAATCGAACCGGTTCGTGCGCAGGCGAATCCCGAGTACCGAAGCCGGGATGCTCTGGCGAACGCAGTTCCAGCAGCCGGCAGAGCTGCATGAAGTTCATCCGCGGAGCGCGAGCAAGCAGCGACGCCACGAGCGGCTCGAGATTGGGTAGCTCCTCCGCCAAGGGGACTTGCTGCGGGGCGTGCGGCATCATAGCGGAGCCCGTTGTGCCTTGCTGCGTGGCCAGTTCGTACGGGTCTGCGACGGCAGGCTCACGATCGACAGCTTCGTGAACAGATTGATTTCGGCATACTGCGCGAAGAAGCGGTGCAGCAGCTCGCCGAACAGCATTACGTCACCCTCCCCCGCAAAAGCATGGGAATCGAGCGTCACCTCGATCAGCACGCCCCGCTCGACTGAGCCGCCCGAGACCTCCTCGAGCAGTTCCTGCGAGACCCAGACAATACCAGCGAGCCGTCGGCGGTTCAGCTCGTCGTGGGTCCAGTCGTAAAGCGCAAGCGCGCCGCGCAGCACTTCCGCGTTCATCATCGAGAGGAAGTTCGGCGCGAGGTGCGACAGCACCCGCCACTGAAAGCGGTCACCGGTTGGCGGATACAGCGGAAGGGTCGGTGCGACGAGATTCTTCACACCGGCGACGTTCGGCGTGCTTGCCGCAAGATCAGCGATGCTTGCTTCGCGCAACGCCTTGCGCGGCAGCATGCCGTTCGTACCGGTCACCCGCAGCGAGAGGCTTTCCTCTGGCAGCGTATCCATGGTTTCCCACGCATGGCCGCCGAGAATGACCCACGTCTCGTGCAGACCCGATACGCCGGGGCGTACGCGTGTGTGGAAGTACCGCTCCGGCGCTTCGTGGCGCAACATGCCGCCGCGATGCCGGAACGTCGCGAACGGTACGTATTCGTAGCGCTCCGCAGTGTCGTGATCAAACGCCTCGATCGCATCGACCGAATAGGTTTCGACGTGCTCGCCCTGGTGACCGGCTGGCACGACCCGATATTCCGTCTCGTGATGATCGATTTCGATGGGTTCGGCATCGAGTTCGAACAGGTTGATGACCGGCGTGCAGAAGAGTCGCACGTTCTCCGCGCTAAATCGCTGATCGGACGGATACGATTGCTTCAGCACGATCTCGAGCTCGAAGCGGGTCGACTTCTCCGGCAGCTTCATGATGTCAAGCCCGCACAGGTCAACGAAGAGAAACTTCTCTCGAAACGTGAAGTACTCGAGCAGCAGTTGGTAGCCCGAGAACGCAGCGTCGGCCTTCGGCCATAACCGCTCTCCGGTCGAGAATCCTGCGGGTTCAAGCGTGACGCCGGAAAGCGGCACCGCTTCTCTGTCGCGTACCTCCGGGATGCGCCACGCGATCGAATCGACCTGACGCGTGAACGCGAGATGCATCGCGAACGCAGTCGGCAGATCCGCACCCAAGTGCAGGCGCAGCCGCGACAGGTCGGTTTGCTTGCGGAGCGCGGACCCGTCGAGCGCGAAGCCTAGCCGGATTACCGACCGGCCGTCGTGACGCAGGGCCGGGCCGGCGTGCGTAATCGAGAGAGGCTGCAGCGTCACCGGCTGCGTCGTCCGATATAGGCACTGCACCGCTTTGGGTGACGCGCCCTCGGCGCCCGCTACCGGCGGTACGGCGATCGGCGCGGAGCGAACCGGCACCCCCGCAGGCAGCACTTCGGTTTTCTGGAGCTTTTCAGTAAGCGGAATCAGCTCGACGACTGACAACGACGGGATCATTCGCAGATAGTGTGGCCATAACAGGCTCACGAGCCCTTCGGTCAGCTCGGGCAGTTCGTCGTCGAATTTCTGTTGCAGGCGTCCTGTGAGGAACGCAAATCCTTCGAAGAGCCGCTCGACATACGGATCGCGGTCACCCACGCGATCGATGTTGAGCATGCGCGCGCGGTCGGGATGCGCCTTCGCGAATTCCCGGCCGGACTCGCGCAGATAGCGCATCTCCGCTTCGTAATAGCGCAGGATCGGATCGTCGTTTTGCATCAATGTGTGTGCTTATGAAAGAGTCAGCGCCCGCGCTGGATCGAGCACGGTCAGTTCCGCCCGCAGTTCTGCGATGTGGCGTGCGACCGCCGGCTTGTCGGCATCCTTGCGATTGCTCATTGCCTTCAACGCCCGGACCAGCTGCTGCTTGACCTCGAAAGCGAGCGCCGGCTCCCAGCGCATGAGTGGCAACGAGCGCGCGGTGGTATCGAGTTCGGCAAGCAGCGCGAGCGCCATATCCGCACGGCCGGCGTGGTCGGCGAGGCGCGCCATCACGAGCCGCTGCAGATAGCGATGACGGTCCGTCTTCAAGCCGGGGAGCGCCTCGAGCCAGGCGAAGGCGGCCTCGATGCCTTCGCGCCCTGCCAGGTCGCGCGCTTGCGCCTCGATTTCCGGCCAGTCGCCAGCCGCGCCGTCCTCGGTATCGGCCGACACGGGCAGCGGCGCCACGGACTCCCCAGCTTCCAGGTTTCGCACGACGGCGTGCCGCGCGATCCATTCGAGCGTTGCGTCGTCGGCGAACGGCGTGCCGTCGTTGAAGGCCAGCCGCTCGATGCCCGGCAGCCGTTCGTGGAACAGCGCGAAGTCCGCGCGTAGCAACTCGCGCCACGCGCTGTACGGCGCCCCGACATGGTCGAGTGCGACATGCTGGAAGTACTGCAGGTCGAACCACAGGTGGTTGACCCCTTCCATGAATGCGCCTTCGACGCGCTCGAGCAACTCGTGCCACTGCTTCTGCAGCACAAGTCGCTTCATCTGCTGCCGCAGTTCGCTGCGCGGTGGCTCCAGGCGCGTACGCGAAGCCGCATCGGCTGGCGGCACTTCGTGCAGCGTGTCCCAGCGCACGCTGCGCACGAGTCGCACCGAGGGTAGGTAGCCGTTCTCATCATCGCGCAGCCATACCGCCATGTTGCGCGCCTGATCTAGCAGATCCCGCGTCGAGGCAATCGCGCCGGAACTTGAGGTCGTCGCCGATTGCGATGCGGGCACCTCGGCGCCGTGCTCCGCGCTACCGGCCGGGTCATCCTTGCGCTCAAAGCGCGAGACGAGCGGTTGCAGGTTCGGGCGTGCAGCGTCGGGCCATGCCCCCGTATGTGCGACGAGGGTATCCAGCGCGGCCAGTGCGCGTTCGAGATCCGTTGGCGCGAACTCGCCGCGGCTTTCCAGAAGCTCGAGCACACGCGTCGTGACCAGCATCTCGAGTGCGCCCTTCTTCGCTTCGGCGCGCGCGGGCAGCACCGCTTCCCCGAAGCGATCGACGAGCGCGGCGGCCAGCTCGAGGCCATCCGCGAGCCCGGCCGGGCCGTCCTGGCGCAGCCGAGCGAAGGCGTAGTAACCGGCCAACCGCAGATCCTTGCCGGTCTCCCTCATCAACTGTTCGCAGGAGCGGACGATCAGTCCGTCGTCGGTGCCTGAGAGCTTTTGGGTTTCTTCCCGAAGCGCGAAAAATGCATCCTCGTACCCGGGATCGCGGCCGACGACGCTTTCACCGGCGAATGGATGCAGCCACGCTTGCCACGCGTCCAGTCGGGTACGCGCGAGTTGCTGGGCGTCGTCTCGCGCCGGGGAAAGGCTCTTGAACAATCCTCCGAGCATCACTCGACCTCCGGCAACGCGCCACGCGGCAGCGGCATCGCGGCATGCCTTGGCGCCTCAATCGCGGAAGCGGGCAACGGCGGCGGATTGATGGCCGAGGCCTTCGCCCCCGCGTTCCGAGTACCGGTCACGAATACCCGCGGCGGTAGCGTGAAATGACGCAGCTCCAGGACGTCGAGCGGCCCAGCCCCTGCCTCGCTGCGCAGTTGCACCCTGAGCGGAATGCCCTGGCTCGTATCGGGCGACCAGGTCAGCAAATAGCGCGCGCTATCTTGCTGCGACGCTTTCGCGCGCTCCAACAGCCGAATCAGACCAAACCGTCCCTGTGAATCGAGCGCCGTGCGCAAGCCGCCCTGCTCCGTCTGCCATTCGATGTGCGACAGATTCTCGAGCGACTGGCCGGGCCACTCGAACGGCATCCACTCCTGCTTCTGATTGAAGTAATGCAGTTCGCGGCCGGACAGCACTAATTTCATGTCGGTGACCCCCGGGGTCGGCACTGCCTGCAGTTCGTACCGCACATGCGCGTCGCCGGACGGAAACAACACCGTTGAGATGCGCATGAGCTTGTTCAGGCTGTTGAGGAACGCGGGATCGATGGTCAGCGCGCCCTGGTTGGCGCCCTGCGTGGCCACCCAGCGGTCGCCCTGCCGTTCGACCACGCCGGCGAGCTGCGTCGTGACGAACTGCGTGATCACGCCGTTGTCGGGTCGCATGAAGCGGGCCATTTCGGGAAGCGATGCATCGTTGTCGGAGTCGGCGAACGGATAGCGAGCGCCGAACGCCTTGTTCCAGTCGGCCACGATCGCCCTGCGCCAGATCTCGTTCAGGCTCGCTGCGGCCGGTTGCACAACCACCTGCCAAGCTTGATCGAACGGGGCTCGGAAGAGCTCGCCGAAACCCGACCATTGCTCGCCGAGGCTTGCAGCGAGGCGGCTCGCGTAGTCGCGACTGTCGGCAATGTCGGACGTCTTGCCTTGCAGGACCGACTGCGCGGCAAGGCGCGCCATCGCGTCTGGGTC
>CAYPWK010000084.1:0-7041 GCA_964414365.1 uncultured Burkholderia sp. | reverse complement strand
CGGGCCGGCACGGCCGTCGCAACGAGCTGTGGCGTCAGAAACGCTGCGACAGCCCGATCGGGCTTTGCGAGCATCAGGTACGCCTTCAGCGTGTCGTAGGCGGCCTGCACCTGCGCTTTGCCACCGCTGGCGATTTCGGCGTCAGACAAGGACGCGAGCTGGCGCAGATGCGCTTCGAGCTTCTGGCGGATTGGGGCAACGAGGATGCGGCTCGCCGCATTGGCATACGTCGGCCACAGTGCCTCGAGCAGTGCACTGTCGCGGTTCAGGCCGAAGCGTGTCGTCCACGGCGCACCCTCGCGCTGATGGATTTCCAGCGTATTGATCTGCCGGTCGAGCCCATTGAGGGTTTGCAGGGCCTGCGTGCGATCCTGGACGGTGGATAGCTGCGCGACCGTAACGGCCGCGTTCTGGATGGTGGCCCGGCTGACGAAGCCCGACAGCATCGTGCCGCCGATCCAGCAGGCGACCAGAGCGGTCGTGACCCATGCGGCTGTCGTCGACAGCGAGAAGCCGACGCGCCGGCCATGGATCTTGCGGCTGTGCCGGGCGACGGTCTGCCAGAGCGTTCGATGTTGCGGACTGACCGCTGGCTCGTCGTCGTTCGCGTCGACGGGCGCCGGCGGCGTCAGCTCCCGTTCATTGAACAGTGGTGCAAAGAAAAGTCCGTGGACCGCATGCCGCGAGACATTCGACCGGGTGGTTTGCAGCACCAAACCCGACAGCGCACTACATAGACTGGAAATATGCCGCGAGAGTTCGGCCGGATAGCGGTCGTCTGCATCCTTCGTCAGGCGCACCACGCCGGCATCCGCCAGGTTGTAGGTGAGGTCTTGTAGCGACGCGTCGATCTCGTCCGCGCTTACTCGCGCTTTGGACCACGTAAGGCCGATCGCTTCGTCGAGAGTCGACGCTTCGCTGTCGGACTCGGTGACGTTGAGCAGATACGCAGGGGCGGCCCAGCGTAGCGCGTGGGCATGACGCGTGAACTGCTGGGCGAGCGCCTCGGTGTCGAATGGCGCCGTGGCCGGACTGCGGCTACGCGTCACCGCCACAAACGCGTCGACCGGGCGACGGCGGCGAAGGCGGCGGATCTGGTCGAGCCATTCGGTCTCAAGCGAATCGCGGGTTTGACGCGCGTACAGCAGGACCGTGCCGCTCGTCATCAGATACCCCGCCTCCACGAGTCCCGGCGCCAGGCGTTCCACCAGCGGAACTTCGCCGGCGACGAGTACCCATCGTTCGTGAGAGCACCAGCGCCAGCCGTGGCGGTCGCGCAGAGCATTGCGAAGCGCAGCGGCCCGCTCGGCTTGTCCCGGTGATTGGTCCTGATCCTCGTGGTGAACAGACGCTGAGCGCCTGCCGGCATCGTATCGGGCAAACCAGCGCGAAGCTCTCAACGACGCAATCCAAAGCAACACGGCTTCGAAGTACTTCACCAGCAGGATCACCACCAGCAAGGACGAGAACAGCGAAAGCTCGATGATGATCCGCATATCGCGGGACCACCCGTGACGAGGCCCCTCCATCCACACGGCGATAGCGACGGCAAGGAAGACGATGGCGGCCGCCATGCCAATGAAAAGGCCGGCCGATCGAGTGCTGCTGTCGTTCTTGTTGTCGTTCATCTCTGTGTTCGGCACATGAGGGCGATTAGTTCTTTGCCTTCGCCAGATAGCACCATTTGCGGGTCGCCGGTTGTCCGGGCACTTTCTGCGGCCAGGGCAACGGCCAACCACGGCCCTGCTCCGGAACAGTCGCCCACGCACGTCTCGAGCGCATTCCATTGCGTCTCGTCCGCCAATGACGCAGCTTGTCGAACGGCACTCAAGCTGTCACGGTCCAAGCCATGCGCCCAAACCGTTCGCAGACGGTTGCGTGAGGATTGCCCCCAACGGGTGACCAGCTCAAGCGTCCGCGCGGCGGCATCAAGCGTGGCTTTGGCAGGACGATGCAACCGTAGCCCGGTCGAATAACTGGCCGGTGACGCAAGATGCGGTCGCGCAACTAGCAAGGCGACCCCCACCTCGGCAACGCCGGCAGACAGCACGGCACTAATTGCATCGCGAAGTTCTATAGCGATCAGCAGTTGAGCCATGCTGAACTCGCGATTGTCTAGCCACGCGTCCGTCCGGAAGAGCGAGGGCGAATGTTCGCCCGACAGCATGTCCACCTTCAACGCAGGCACTCGTTCAGCAATCAATTTCCGTATGTGAGCTTCGACTGCACCGGATTTCAGCCTGGATTGCTGATGAAGCTCGACCTGGAACTTCGTTTGCGGTGGAAGAGCCCTTAGCTGCGGCACGAGGCGGTCGATCAATCGTTCGACAAGCCATGTACATACGGCATGATGGCGGGCATGTTCGGCGAGTTCGTTACCCGGCTGAAAGTGCATATCGGGGATGATGAGCCATCGCGCATTGACCTCCGTATCCGCGATCGCTGCGCTCGGTCGTAGTTTCGTGAGTTCAGCCCCCCTCAGCACGCCTTCGAGGGAGTTTTCCGAATCGTCCGCGGAGAAACACCAGGCATGGCCCAGTATCGCCAGCGGTCTGCTCGCTAATGCATGGCACGCCTGCTCTGCGTCATCGCTGACGCGGTTCATCGCAATCGCCTGATTGCGACGACCATAACCGTATCCTAGCCACGCGAACAGCAAAAATGCCCAAGCCAGAAAGGGATGGCCAGCAACACAGAACCAGAACCACAGCGTGTTGGTCGGACTGTCCGTTGGCCACAGCATGATCGTTAGACCCGCCCCCGCTCCCATTACGAGCACAAGCAGGATCGCCCAGGTGGCCATTGAGACCTGGAGCGGTAACGGCACCGCTGCCCGCGGCGGCACGCGACTGAAGTCAACAGGCATCGCTTACCGAACCTGCGCTCCGCCGGACGAGGCTATGAGGACGGCTCCACATCGCGTGTGATCGCCGTCGCGCGATAACGGCGTTGTGCCATCCATCACCCTGTCGCTGCCTTCGACGATCTCGTTGTCGCCGTGGATCGGGCACGACACCCTGTCGCCAATGCGGGCAGCCCGGCGGCCCTTCACCGTGATGCGGTTCGAGCCTGTGAGGATCTTGCCGCCGTGGCTCGTTGCATCGCCTTCATATGCGAGATCTTTCATCGGTTGTCTATGTTTAAGGGGGTTGTTGTACCAAGTCTCAACGAAATGCCTTTAATAGAACTTTGTCACCACTCCAACGCAGAAAACGTTATCTCCCAAACCGACACTGCTTTCATCAAAATTGTTGGTGCAAACCTGACAAAGCTTCCCATATGTTCCGTCGCCCGCGATTATTTATGCCCACGCAACGATGCAAAGCACATTAACGCCACGTAGACGCATTGGAAGCATTGACTTGACCATGGGCGCCCCCCTCAATCTAGTATCGAGAAAATTCGGCTTTACCGGGCATCAATTGATCGATAGATTTCCTTGGTAATAGATTGATATGCACTGGAGCGTATCGATGCGTCGTTATGGCACGCAAAACTGGAAATTTTATTTTCTCCTTTGTATACTGCAATTCCGGCGGAAAACGTTGGGCCTTCGTCGGTCTTAATTGTTTTATCATACAAATAGTAAGTGTGGCCCGGTGGAGAAAATCGAATATGAGCTTCCCCGCCGCCCGCATACGGTACGTTTGAAAAATAGAATACATCCTTCTTCTTGCTTTTATTGTCTGAAATCCGCAAATGTATCTTACTACCAACCCCGTTCCGATACGTCAGGGTTCCATCTTCCCTCGATTGGCAAAGTGATGAGATGGTCTTTTCGATTTTGCAATTGAAGATTGCCGTCTCTTTTTCCGTGCACAATCCTTCGGCACGCACTGCCGCTGCCGATGCGAAACCAATGATTGCGACTGAGACTGCTCGACAAACGTTCATAATTTACTCCGTCGAAAGACCCAAAAGAGGTGCTACTCGATTGTAGTCATCCACCGAGAGTCATCGGGTTGTCGGCGATTGAGCCAATTCCTCTTTCTCTCCAGAGCCATATTCCAGTTTCTGGCTGGGTAATGGCAAACGTCATCTCGTGGTAGTGATTAATATCCATTCCCGGCGACACGTAAATGCGGTTAATCGTCTATACCAGCAACCGGCGGTACAGTTGGTATTCCGCGGTACGCTCGCTGACTAAGCCGCTGATTGATACCCTCACTACAAGTGAGATTCAGGACATCCCTCCCTCTCTTTTTTATGTATAAGCCACTAGGGAAGCCCTGATAGATCACATAATCATACCCTCCTGATTTGAATTTCACATGTGTAAAGCTTATATTTCCACCTGAAATATCGCTTATAAGAAAACGATTCTTTGGCGGATAAGGCATGTCTGGATATTCAAGTTCAATGCGACCCGGCACACCAAAGCGATACTGAACATACCCATTGTCGGGAGATATGTTTCCGGAAGCGCATAATGAGATTACCTTATTACCAGTGGTGCAACTAAAATACACTTCTTCGTGTGATTGGCATAGCGTAGTTTCGTCTGCGCGCGCGCTCAACCCCGCGCCCAGCACTACGGACATGGCTACTAAGCGCGACATCACTTTGGTTGAGACCTGCTTCAATTGAAATCTCCGCGATCATTAATCGTTTGGAAGTTCGCAACACGCGCCAAATAGCTGTCAGTGTGCAAATTGACAATGGCCGTGATCTCATCTACTTGCTTCTTGGTTGCCCCTCGGTCAGCGATCTCCGGCAGTTCGTTGGCCACCCAAAAGTAAGCAGCCGATCTCGCTGCGTACTTGGGTCGAGCCAAAAGATCCGGATTTTGTTCAAAATCTACAACATCGTCTGGCCATTCACTTTTGTGAGCTTTATTCCAGCTAGTAAACGCACGATAGTTGGCGCGACCCGTGAGTTGCTTCATGCCTCTGCCGCGGTAGTTCCAACCATCGCCACTTTCGTAGTTCCCATTACCCAACCCGCGGCGGCCACCATAGGCGCCGTTCGCGATAGCCTCGAAATCCTCTTGCGACATTCGCGCCCCATTCGCCTTGACTGGCTTGACTTTTTCATAGCCGTGAGCCGCAGCTCTCTCCGGGTTTCGTTTGAAGTGTGAAAAATTTGAAATCAAGGAGCTTGCTTTCCAAACAAATCCTTCCTCTAGGGTTAAAGATGGTCCTGTCTCTTGCATTACCTGCGCAAAGAAGTGGGCCCTCCGGAGAGGTGAATCCAATTTATAAATTTCGATGTGCGCATTAAGTTCGTCGACCAATTCTTGGAGGTCTTCTTTTCGAGCTTTGTGGAATAGTCGTTCCATCATCTGCAGGGTAAATTGGAATGTTCCCCTGCGGAAATTGCCAACCAGACCCATAGGATTGATGTGATAGACTTCCGGTCCAGGCAGACCCGGGATGCCCGCCCTCACCTCGTCCCACCACGTGAGCTTCTCGATCCGCTTCTGCTCTTCCTCGTGCTGCGGATTGGCCCCGGTCTGCTTCTCCGCCTCGGCGATCAACTGCTTCCACTTTGCCGGGTTGGCCCACTCGCTTTCGTGTTTGACGATTAGCCGAGACGCTGCCTGCATCAGCCACGGATATCCGCCACGCTCGGTCTGCGGCAGCGTGCATAGTTCGTCAACTGCCTGCTTGCCATCGCCTTTCGTGAACAGAGCGTCGTATACCTTGGCCATCAATGGGCTGAGATTCGAACGCGACGCGATGTCGGCAACATTCGCGCCGCTTGCATAGTCAACCCACTTCGAGGTTGTGGCGAAAATCGCATGCGCCGGATCATGAGCGTCTGACAGGCACTCGAAGTCGATCCACTTCTGCGCAAATTCCCGCGTCACGCGGCCGCTCGGGTGGTTGAAGTCGCACACCCAGCCGTCGATCGATTGACCTTGCGCATTCGCACCGTCGACGTGCCACCAGTTCACCGGGTAACCCGGATTGGGATTCGGATGCGGCTCGGGGACTCGCCGATTCGGGTCACGCGCCAGTTCGTCGAGCGAATACACCTGGACGGCGTCCGTCTTTCTCGACTGCGGGTCAGCGCCGGGGACGAACTTATTGTCCTCCGTACGCTGATACAGAACCGTTCCCGGTGCGATTCGCAAGATCGTCGGCTCCGACGGCAGGCCTAGTGCCGCCCAGTCTTCCTTGTGCGGACCGTGCTGGTTCACCCACGCGCGCGCCTGCTCGAGGAACTGCTGAATGCTGTCGTCGCAAAACACTTCGATATGCGCCATCCGGGTTCCAGACTTGCATTGGTTCAACGAGTCGTAGCGGCCAAGGTGGCCAATCAGGTCGCCGGCCTTGATTGGGATACCGCCTCCATCGCCGTGCGGATCTCCCTTTGTGCACGTCTGATCCGTCGTGATGATCACCCGATCGAACATCGAGTCCGGGATAACCTCCTCGACGAGCGGCCCGCCGTTTTCGTGGCCGAGATAAATCCAGCGACCGATGGCATGGGATGGCTCGACATACCCGCCGGCTTCCGGCGGATACAGCGAAGCACCATGCAGGTCCGCTAACTGGGCCCACTTCCCCTCCTTCTTGCCGGTGGTTACGCTCGCCCCTTGCGGCAGGATGCCGATTACTTCGCCGTGCGGGTGACTTTTGCGAACCCGCAAACCCTGTTGAGACGGGGCTGCCACCTGGCCGTTGCGGCCCGGCAAAGGCTTGTCCTGAGCGTGCGGGGTGACCTTCCATTGCCGTGGCCAGTACGACGGTTTTTCACGCTTAGGGAAGTTCGCATAGTCCTCCCACGACAGCAGGTGCATGTACAGGCTGTAGAAGATCAGCCTGTTGCCCTGCGGGAACTCCATCGTGTGCCGCACCAGTGCGAAGCCCGTGCTATACGGCGCCTGAACCGTTGTTCCGCCACCGGCCGCAGCGATCTTGCTAATCGGGTAGGTCTTGTCGGCGCAAAATGCAATCAGCACGCCATTGGCGATGCAACGGAGCCCCGCGTCAAGATCCAGCGATTGCCCGGCGCCCGCCTCCGTGATGTGGATGCCGCCGTGCCACATACCCTTGCGGCTCACGAGATACGCGCCTGATGGCTCGCGTTCGGCCA
>CAYPWK010000083.1:0-16587 GCA_964414365.1 uncultured Burkholderia sp. | reverse complement strand
GCGGGCAGCATGCCGGCCGCCGCGCTCACGCTGTGGCTGCTTCATCGCTATGGCGTGCATTCTGCGCGTTCAACGGCCTTTCTGCAGATCGTGCTCGGCGCGGCGTTGGTCATCACGTCTTTCGCGCTCGTTTTGCGTCCGCAATTGGCCGCCCTCGCCGCGCGCGTCAATGCCGGCAAAGAGCGGGAGTCCCCCGCGCGCACGGTCTTTTGGACGATTGTGACGGGCGCCGTGCTGGGCGTGCTTGTCTCGATGACGTCGGTGGGCGCCGGCGCGATCGGCGTCACCGTGCTGCTGCTGCTCTATCCGAAGCTGCCGACTGCGCGCATCGTCGGCTCCGACATCGCGCACGCAGTGCCGCTCACGCTCATCGCCGGCATCGGTCATTGGCTGCTCGGCTCTGTCGACGGGGCGATGCTGCTTTCGCTGCTGATCGGCTCGCTGCCCGGCATCGCGTTGGGCAGCCACTTGTCAACGCGTTCGCCCGAAGCGCTGCTGCGCAACGTGCTCGCCGCGGTGCTCGTGTTGGTCGGCGTGCGGCTCGCCATCGTATAAGCCGGACGGCCCGCCGCCGACGCTACGGCAGGCGGGCCACCTGGCTGCCTCGCCGCTCATTCGTGCTGAGCGGCGGCCTCAGCATCGGACGGGCGACATCGAGCGCCTCATTGCGGCACCGCGGGCGGACGCTGCAGGCGAAGGACGCGCGAGAGCGCCGGGCGGTTCGCCGTCAACCCGTCGTAGAACGCGGCGAGATCGGCTTTCATCGCCGAGCGCGACGGATCGTCGAGGTAGACCATGTGCCCCGACGGATACTTCCTGATCGTGATGTTCGACTGCAGCGAAGGGTCAACCGGCATCTGCGCGAGCGTCAGCTCAGTCTGGAAAAACGGCGTCACGGCATCGAAGTAGCCATTCGCCGAGAACACTTTCAGATCAGGGTTCAACGTCATCGTCGCCGCGAGATCCCCGGCGGTGTAGAGCGTGTTCGGCCCGCCCTTGGCCGCGCCGGTCGGGTCGACGTGGCTGAAATCCCAGTGATTGAACACCTCATCGTTGAGATCGATAAACGACGACGTCGACGTGTACTTGAGCCCGTTCTGCATATAGTCGTTCCACTGGACCGTATAGACTCCCGCGACGTTTGTGATCGACGGATCGTTGCCGCCCGCGTTCGGCAGAATGAACGGCCCGATGCCTGTGTTGAGCGAAGTTGCCCGCCCGTCGTATTGGCCGATGGCCGTACCCGGCACCAGCTGCCCGAAGAAATTGCCGAGCCCGGCCGGGTTGCCGTAAGCCTGGATCAGCGCGATCGGATCGATCCCCAGGTACTGCTGCATCTGCTGCGCGACAGGCAGCGTCATCGAAAGACGCACATTGACGAAACCGTCGTCGGCAGGACTGGGCGCCTGCATGAGCGGCATCAGCGTCCCGCGCGCGTAGGCGCTTGCCTGATTCACGTACGATTCGAGATCGGCGGGAGGCGGGACGACGCTCGTCCGCTTATGGTAGAAGGCGTCGGCCGCAAGTGTCGGAAAGAGACCGATCGCACTCGCCGCGTTCGAGTAGTCGAGGATCGACGACAGCAGCGTGATGCCGTTGAGCTCGATGCCGTCCTCGTGCAGCAGCCAGGACGTCACGGCGCTGCGCGGCGTGCCGTACGATTCGCCGAACAGGAACTTGGGCGAGTTCCACCGGTTGTAAAGCGTCAGATACCGCTGAATAAACCGGTCGATCGACCGTGCGTCCTGGTCGACGCCCCAGAAGTCCTTGTTCTTCCAAGGCGCGATCGCCGTCGAATAGCCGGTGCCGACCGGATTGATGAAGACGAGATCCGATCGATCGAGCAGGCTGTCCGGATTGTCGAGCAACCGATACGGGGCCGGCGGAGTGAAGTTTGGAAACGACGACTGAATCCGCTTGGGCCCGAACGAGCCGAGCAGCAGATAGACCGAGGACGACCCCGGGCCGCCGTTATAAAAGAATGTGACGGGCCGCGGCTTGCTCGAATCCGGGTTGTCGCGCGTGTATGAGATATAGAACATCGTGGCATTCGGCTTCGACGTGCCTGGATCGATTGTCGTCAGATGCCCGGCTCTTGCCGTGTAGGCGAAAGTCTCGCCGCCGATCGCAATCGTGCGGTGAGTGACGGCGACGGCCTCGTTCGCGGTCGACACGGCATCATCGGGTCCTGCGCCGTAAATCGTGTTGTCGACGAGCGGCTCGTCCGCGGGCAACCGTGCCTCGCCCGCAGCCGAAGTCGCATCCGGGTTCGACTGAGACATCGCGCCAGCGGGGGTGGCACCGCCTGCCGACGAATCCCCGCCGCAACCGGCGAGTGCTATCGCACATGCCGCCGCAACAGACAACGGCACTCCGCTCATCACGCCGGCGCCACGCCTCTTTCTCGATCCTGATATCGCGCTCCATAGCCCAAGTCTCATCATGATTGTTGTCGCCTTTTTCATTCATCATGAATAGCATCGCCCAAATACCGAATCGGCTTGAACGACTCCCCGCATTGACGGCATTGACATATAAGAGAAAATTAGCCGCAATGCATTCTTTCATTCGGAATATGCTTATCGCTTTATCTCTCGACTGGATGGGGGATTTGGAAGCGACACAGGCCGCACCGAACGCGCAGCGCCTTTGTTCCACCCACGTTCGTGGAACGACAGGCTGCCGGCCGCGCAGCGAGATTACGCTTCGGAGGCCACCACCGATCGAAGCGTAATCTGGTTTATAAAAATTGCTTTGAAAGAGAAAAAATAAACCCAATCAGCATATAGCTTGACTGAGTCAGTCGAATCAACAACGAATAGATATTCGATTCGATTCCGCGACCAAACAAACGATGCGAAATCGCTCGAACGTACGGCGATTTCGCAAACAATTGCGCTTAAACTCGCAGTTGGGCATCGCGGCGCTGCACGACGCGCCGAGCAATCGCGAGATATTGCTCCGCCGAATCCTGCAGCGTGAGCCCCTTGAGCTCTCGCGACGTGCGACGCTGTCTGAGCGCGGTGAGCATCGCACGAGCATACGCCGCGGTGTCGTTCGTATCGAGGAGCTGTACGCCCGGAAAATCTTTTGCGAACGCGAACGGCGGGATGGCGCTCGCGACGACGGGAATGCCCGAGGCAAGCGCTTCGAGAAACGCGATGCTGTGACCTTCGGAATAGGAGGGCATCGCAAAGACGCTCGCCTCGGCGAGCATTTTTTCGACGTCGTTGCGCGGACCTTCGACGGCGATCGATTGCGCGAGTCCGAGCTTGTGGACGAGCTCGACTACGGCGGCATAATAATCGGGGTCTTCGATGACCCCGCAGAGCAGCAGTCGTGCATCGGGCGCCTCGCGTACGACTTCGGCGAACGCGCGCACGGTCTGCATCTGATTCTTGACCTCGGTATACCGGCCAACCTGCAAGATCTGCGGCGGGCGAACGACGTTCGCGGGCGGTACCCTATTGAGAAAGCGAGCGGTATTGACACCGTTCGGAATGACGATCATGAGCGGATGCGGTCCGACGTTGGCGACATAGTCTTCGACATTCGTCCGCGACACGCCGACGACGGCACGCGCACGCGCCGAGAGAATGCGCTCGACGCGCCGGAAAAGCTGCCGCTCGAAATCGTTCGTTGCCGAATGCATGACGTAGACGATCGGTGCGGCGACCGGTAGCGCGCGCACGTAGAACGCCGGAATCGTCGCATGGGCGAAGATGACGTCGGGCCGCATCGCGCGGATGACCTGATAGAGATGCCAGAGCTTGCCGGCAATCGAATGGCGCTTGCGCGGAAAGCGGCAGACCACGTCGCTTTCCGCCAGCTCGGCCCGTAGCGACGCGAAGTCGCCGTGCTCGGGAAGAAGCGAAGTCACACACACGACATTGCCTTCCCGCCGTTGATGCACGGCGAGTTCCTTGGCGAGCACTTCGGCGCCCGACAGTCGCGGCGCCAGGACGAGATGTAGGATACGCAATGACATCAGCGAGCCTTTACGGTTCGATAAAGCATCCATGCGACGGCGGTACCTAGCCCTGCCGTCATACCCCACGCGATACCCGTCACGCCCCAGTAGTGCGTGGCGGGCGGCACAACAGAGAACAACACGATTACCTGAATCACCGACGCCTGCGTCGCCGCACGCGCGTCGCCGACCGCGCGCAGGTACGCGACGAGCACGGCGATGAGCGCACCGAGCGACATGTTGACGACGAAGATGCGAAAGAGCGGCACGGCCGACATCCACTGCGCACCGAGCACGAGCGAGAAAAGCGGTGCGGCGAGCCAGCGGAGCAGGAGCACGACGAAGACGAGACCCACAACGGCTGCCCCGAGATAGAGCTTGAAGATGCGCGCGGCCTTCTTCGCATCGCTGCGATGATGCGCCGAAAACGTCGGAAACAAATACTGCGACATGGCGATTGCGGCATCGGCGAGCAGCATCTGAGCAAGCCGTGAAGACATTTGATAGGCGCCCAGCTGAGCCGGCCCGAGCATCTTGCCGACGACGATCTTGTCGAACTGATTGAGCACGAGGTTGACGACGCTGCTCGCCCAGATCCAGCGCGAGAACGCGACATAGTGGCCGATGCCCGACCAGCGTATGCGAAGCGGCGGCCGCGGCGTCATCGTCGCCCATGTCAGCGTGCTCTTCAGCGCCTCGCCGAGCGCCATCCCGAGGAGCACCGAGTAGGCGCCTGCACCGGCGATGGCGAGCAACAGGCCGACCGAGCAGTCGGCCATCGCGGCCGCGATCTCGACGGCGGCAATGTGCTGAAAGCGCCGTTCACGTTGCACGACGAAGTAGGTCGGCGACGCGATGCCGCGAATGAGCGGCAGCAAAGCGGCGAGTTGCAGCAGCAATAGCTCGCCGCTCATATGAAACTGGCTCTCCATCAGTGGGGCAAGCGCGACGAGCAGCAGTCCCACGAATGCGCCGCGAGCGACGAGCGTCGTCCATACGGCGGAAAGCTCGTCACGCGTAGGCGTTTCGCGGCCCTGAATGACCGCCTGCGCGAGACCGGTATCGGAGAGCGACTCGGCGATCGCGACCGCGAGCAGCGCCACGCTGACGCTGCCGATCGCGGCCGGCCCCAGAATGCGGCCGATCGCAAGAAACTTGATTGCGACAAGCCCGCGCACGGCCACCTGTTGGAGAAGCACCCAGGTAGCAGCGCTCGCACCGAAGCTTGCGCGCACCGATAATGCGGCAGTCCTGCCTGCTCTCACCTCTTTGCCCCACAAATCACTCACGTTGTACCCACGCTGGCAAATCCTACGTATTGAACGATTGGTGGTGGACAAAGTAGCGTGTAGACGGCAGCAAGAAGCGCCATCTAGTAGGCCTGTCCCGCCAGCCTGCGCGCACCCCCTGTCTTTTTCCGCCAAGACGCCGGTAAATTGGCGTCTGCCAAAGTCATGCCGGTGATAGTGTTTGGCCATCGGTACTACGAGACGCGCGAGAGCGCGACGATCGAATACACGATGACAAATGCAATCGCCCCCTCTGCAGCACGAGCCATTCCCGAGGCGTTCCCGAAAACGTTGCAGCCAGCGGCGCAGGCCACACCGATGCGGGAAAGCGTGCTCATCATCGAACCCAATTTCACGGGGCATCGATGGCGGTACGCGCAATGGGCCGCCGAGGCCTATACGGAAGCCGGCTATCGATGCCTCATCGTTACGGAGTCTCGCAACGAGGACCATCGGCTCGCGCGCAAGATTATTTCCGCGGGACGCAGCGATCTCGAGATCGCCTTCGTCGATCCGCCCGAGCCATGGCGCAACGGTTTCTCGCGGCTCCAGCGCATCCAATACATCCACTATCACCGCTATTTCCGCTACGCGTATCGGCTCTTGAGCGAGTTCCAGCCCGTTGCACTCGTCGTCGTGCCCTACGTCGATTACTTTCTCTACGCGCTGCCGTTCCTCGGCTCGCCGTTCGGCGAAACGCCGTGGATCGGCATCACGATGCGCGCCACCTTCCACCATAGAAAAGTCGGCGTGAAGGCGCCCGACCAAAAGGTGGTCAATACGGTCAAATCGTTCCTTTTTCGCCAGGCCATGCGCGCGCCCGGCATTCGCGCACTGCTGTCGATCGACCCGACGCTGCCGGAATGGAGCGCGCGCGCGCTCGGCATGCGCGGCGCCGCGATTCGGTATCTCGCCGATCCGTTTCCCGATGCTCGCGCAGACGACCCCCAACGCGCACGCGATCGGCTGAGGCTCTCGAGCGGACCGCATCTGCTCGTCTATGGATCGATCACGGAGCGCAAGGGTATTCGTGAACTCGTTGCCGCGCTGGAGGAAATGGGCCGCGACGCCGAGCGAGCTTCGCAAGTCCCAACGCTCGTCGTCGCGGGCGAGCAAGACGCGGCGACACGCGAGTTCCTCCGCTTTCATGCGGAGCGGCTGAACCCGGCTCCGGTGCTGCTCGATCTGTTCGTGACGAACGAGATGGAGCTCGATCTCTTTTCGGCCTGCGATGCCGTCTGGCTCGGGTATAAAGGCCATTACGGAATGAGCGGCGTTCTTGTGCAAGCCTATCGATTCAAGAAACCCGTTATTGCCACGGCGGACGGCCTGATCGGCTGGTTCTGCCGGGGCGGGGAAATGGGCCCTGTGGTCGACGATCTTTCGCCTGGGGCGATCATGCGCGCCCTCGAGACTGTATTCGGCGACAAGCGCTTCGACGACCAGCCGGAGGCCGCAAAAAGCGCTCCGTCGCAAAAAGAGTTGCTCGAGCGCAATACGCTCGAGCAGTTCAAGAGAACGCTGCGGGAAGCGATGGGGTAACACGGCAAAATGCGGCGTTCGCGCCGCTCGCCTGTCCATATCCGTTTCCCCATGTATCCGATGAGCGCGCTTCGATTGCGAAGCGCGCTCTCTTTTTGTCTATAACGTCTGCCCGCCTACTACGGGCGGCACATTGTCACCCGATGCCGCCGGCGCACCTGCTTCGCCCTCGGTCGGAGCGGGCTTCGGCACGACGGGCACCGGTGCCGTCGTCACGCCTTCGTTGTCTGCCAGTGCGCGAGGCGCCGGGAAGAGCGCGTTGCGAATCCGCAGGAATGGGAACTCGATGAGTCGCGTCGTAGCCCAGCCTGTTCCGATCGCAATCGTCGTCTGCAAGCTGAGCGCCGCGGCCCAGATGATGATCTTCGGCAGCCCGAGTGCCGTCGCCTTGGCGATCAAGACATCGGCCGGTGCGAAGGCGATCGAGTGCCAAAGGTAAATGCCGTACGAGTAGACGCCGACCCACGCGACTGCGCGGAACAGCCAGTTGCGCGCAAGAGTGCCCGAATGCTCGAGCGTGAGTACGATGAGCGCGACGTAGCCGATCGCCTGAATCGTATAGCCGATGCTCTCGTCGAGCGGAATGTGCTTCGTCGCAAACGCAAGCCAGCCCATCAGGAAGATGACGATGGCGAGCAGCCAGCCCTTGCGGCTCGCGAGCTTCTGATAGAGATCCGGCTTCATCCAATAGACCGCCGCGAGCATCACGCCGGCAAGCAGACTATCGATGCGGTACTGCGTATAGAAAAATGCCTGATCGATGCCGCCGCCGGCCACCATGATCGAGCGCGCGATGAGCACGACGACGCAGATCAAGCCGAGCACGCCGAGGATCGCATTGGCACGCAGACGCCATCGTGCGAATACAACCAAGAGTGCGGGCAGCAACAGATAGAAATGCTCTTCGACCGAAAGACTCCACGTCTGCTTGATCGAAGTGCCGAGGTAGTTCTGCAGGTGCAGCGCGTTCTGCCAGAAAAACGAGCTTGCCGGATGCCGGCCCGCAATGACGTGAAACGCGATCAACACGTAATAGGCAGGCCAGATCTTGAAGATCCGCCGCACGATGAAGGTCCATGCGTCGATCCTGCCGGTATCGGCGTATTGCCGCAGCAGCAGCCCGCCGACGAGAAAGCCGCTCAGTGTGAAGAAGAGATTGACGCCCTCGCGGCCGAAGTGCGTAAACGGATATTCGATGATCGGAACGAGCCGAATGCCGGTATCGACGTAATGGAAGTGATACCCCATCACCGCGATAATCGCGATGCCACGCAGGAAGTCCAATTCGATCGTCCGATTTCGCACGATCGTCCGGGCTCCCCCAAACAGATTATTCATGGTATCTGGCCCCTTCTTGTTACGAGCAAATGCCCAGGGTCTGTGAGCAGACGAGAAAAGAGGAAGTCTTCGCCGCTCTTCGTGATGCCGTTTACCGCCCCTGCGGCACACGAAGATGCGCCTCGTCGCTGCGATCTTCCAATGAGCGGTCTGCGAGCGTCCGCCAATCTCACTGCGAACGCGGACAACGCAACAGTTCAGCGCCGACCGTGCTCGTAACTTGCAACCTTGCGGGTGTCCGAGTCCGAAAAACGACGAGGGCGAGCGTGCGGCACCGCAGCATTCCTTCCGTCCCGGTCCGCCGAACGATAGTGCCGAACCGCCATCGGGTGCTTTCCGAGCGGCCTGCGGCGCTATAGTCGGCTGGACAATCCGGTCCTTGCTGCTCCGAGGAAAACCACCACGGACCGCCCCGCCCATGCAACGAAAGGGAACCGATCCGATGGCAGCCGTGCCATATCACCAATCGCTTGCCGGTAATCGTGCAACGCGCAACAACTTGTACGCCAGTCTGTGGATTTGGCTCTTCATCTGCCCGCTCGCGATGGACTACAAGGCCGTCAGCGACGCGTCGAGCCATCTTGCGCAGATCCTGCTCGCGGTCCCGACGCTGTTCGCGGGCGCGATGCTCATGCTCATCGCGCCTCGATTCGCCGAACATTCGCGGCTGCGCGCGTTCGTCTCGTTTGCGCTCGTGCTGGCCGTACCGGCGAGCATCATCACGCAATTGGTGCAGGGCAACGACTTCGGCCAGTACCTGCGTGTGCTGCTGCCGTTCGTGCTCTTTCAGCTCGGGTTCATCGTCGCCTGCCGGCCTTGGCACGAAGCGCGCATCGAGCAATTTGAAAAGGCGATCTTCTGGGCCAACGTCATCAGTCTCGCCTTCACATTCGTCTATGGCATGGCGACGGGTGGCCCGCTCGCCGACGTCCGCTACCGCATCGTCTCAGCCACGTTCCTCGGGCTGCAGGGCGTGCTGCTGCACGAGTTCGTCATCGCCAAGCGGTTCACGGTGCTCACGCTCGCCGTCTTCATGGGCACTGTCGTCATCGAGCTCTTGAGCGTGACGCGAAGCCTGCTCGTCGGTACCGCGCTGCTCTTCGTGCTCGCCGTCTGGATGAGCGCGCCTTCGATTCAATACCTCGTGCGGGCGCTGCTGCGTGCCACGTTCGCGTCGGTCCTTCTCGGTGCCATGGCGTTCGGTGCGATGTCGTTCTTCCCGAATGTCGCCCAACACTGGGCGGAGCGCCTTTTCTATGCCGAGAAGGACACAACGACAGGTAAAGACCCGACGACGATCACGCGTCTTGCCGAGATGAAGTACCAGTACGACGAGGTCACGTCGTCCACCGGGTCGCTGCTCGTAGGCGAGGGATATGGGCATGACTACCGCTATTCGCCCGCCTACCTGCCCGATCTGAAAGGACAAATGAGTCAGAAGGACTTCTATGCACAGCACGACTGGGCGGCGGGCCACAACTTCTGGGTCTATCAGTTCTTCGCGGGCGGGCTGCTATTCGGTATTGCGATGCCGTTCGCCATTCTCTACGCACTGCTGCGCGCGTTGATCATCTACCGTAGATGGCGCGCGGCCGTCCCGAACGCGCCTTATCTGCCCGTGCTCGGCCGCGCAATCCTGCTCATGGCCGCATTGCCGGCCACATCGATCGGCGGCAATCCGCTTGGCCCGCGCTTCTCGGGCCTCATTTTCGGCCTCTCGCTCGGGCTTATGGTTGCGATGCACGTCCAGTTGCGGAGACTCGGCGTGCGGATGCGCCCGCCGCCGGCACGGTCCCGGCCGATCGACGGCGGCAGCGATTACGGCGGTGGCGGCCCGTCCATGCCCGGCGGCGAGTACTCGCCGCGGTTGGAGCCACGCCTCGTCGCGTCCCCGCCCGCGGAGCCGGCGCCTGTCGCTGAGCATCCACCGGCCGCCGATACCGTCGCGGGTGAAGAGAAGCGGATCGAGCCAAGTTAAACCCCGCTGAAATGAGAATCCTGCACCTGACATCAACATTGGACCCTCGAGCCGGCGGCCCCGCCGAGGGCGTACGGCAAAGCGCGCTTGCTCTCGCGGCGCTCGGGCATCGCGTCGAGACGGCGTCGCTCGATCCACCCGATGCGGCTTTTCTGCCCGCGTTGCGCGCAGGCTTTTCGTTGCCTGTCGCAGCGCTTGGGCCAGGCCAAGGCAAGTATGGCCGCACGCCGCATGCGGTGCCGTGGCTGCGTGAGCACGGTCCGCGCTTCGATGCCGTCATCGTGAACGGCCTGTGGCAGTACCACAGCTTCGCTGCCTGGCAGACGTTGCGCGGCCTCGGCGTGCGCTACTACGTGTTTCCGCATGGCATGCTCGACCCCTGGTTCAAGCGCACGTATCCGCTCAAGCATTTGAAGAAGTGGCTTTATTGGCCCTGGGCCGAATACCGCGTGTTGCGCGACGCGAACGCCGTACTGTTCACGACTGAAGAAGAGCGAGTGCTTGCGCGGCGATCGTTCTGGCTTTACCGCGCGCGCGAGGAAGTTGTCTCCTACGGTACCGGTAAGCCGCCCGGGGATAGGGCGAAGCATTTGAAGGCGTTTCGCGCAGCGTATCCGGAATTGGCCGGCAAACGCATCGTGCTGTTTCTCGGCCGCATTCATCCCAAGAAGGGATGCGATCTTCTTGTTCGGGCGTTCGCTGAGGTCGCGCGCGAAGTGCCCGATGCACATCTCGTCTTCGCCGGACCGGGAGACGATCAGGTGATGGCTGAGCTACGCGCGATCGCGGTGCGCGAGGGCGTAGCCGAGCGCGTGACATGGACCGGAATGCTCGAAGGCGATCTCAAGTGGGGGGCCTTCCGCGCGAGCGATGCGTTTGCGTTGCCGTCGCATCAGGAGAACTTCGGGATTGCTGTCGTGGAGGCGCTGGCGTGCGGTACACCCGTACTGATCTCCGACAAGGTCAATATCTGGCGCGAAGTGCTCGCCGATGGCGCCGGCTTCGTCGCAGCCGATACGGTCGAAGGGGCTACGCGCAATCTGCGGCGGTGGTTCGCACTCGATGATGGCGAGCGCGCGAAGATGCGTGCCCAGGCTGACGCGACCTTCAGGACGCGATTCACTGTGGATGCGCATACGCAGCAGTTGCTCGCCGTTCTTGAGGGCGATGCTGTGCATAACGCTTATTCGGTGGGGCGTCCTTCGATGGTTTAGCGCGCTGTTCGTTGGCGCGACTCCTCACGCGAATTCAATCGCTACGGGCAGCTTCCCCTGTCATCTTCGACACATAAGCGGGAAGCTGCCGCAGCATTGCACATCTCATAGCGCTCGCCGACGCTCGACGCATCGACACCTTCAATCCTTCGCAACGTGCGAAAACGTGGCAGCCGCAAACGGCAGCGTATCGACAGCGGCCTGCGAAGACGAGGTGGCCCCTGCCGCCAGGCCGATGCGTGCGTCGTTCGCTGCCACCGAGTCGGGTTTGCCGAGCAGGCACGCGAGTCGTTCTGCGAGTCGCAGCGCGAGCGCCGTGATCGTGATCGTCGGAAAGTTCGCACCGACGCTCGGAAAAACCGAGCTTCCCGCGATATGGAGATTCGCCACGCCATGCACGGCGCAGTGCCTGTCGACTACCCCTTCGCGGGGCGAATCGTGCATCCGCGTCGTGCCCATGTGATGCCACGTGCCCTCGAGCCCCGAGGGCCATTCGCGGCCTTCGAGCGGCTCGTCGAGCTTGACCTCGGCGACACCGCCGACGCGCAGCTCTTCCGCAACGAGCTCAAACGTACGATCGAAGGTACGCTGCACGAGCTCATCGAGCAGCCACGCCACTCTCACGCGCGGCATGCCGAGGGCATCACGCTGCTCTCCGAGCGTCACGCGGCTGTCCCGGTTGGGCGCGGCTTCGACGATCGCTTGCAGCCTCACGTCGGTGATCAGCGAGCGCGGCTGCAATAGCCGCGTGAGCAGGAAGCCGGCCGTATCGATCGGATGACCGAGCATGGTCTGGAGATCGTCGGCGAGCCGCCAGCCAGGCTGTTCCTTTTTCAGCAGTGCCTGCTTGCACCGGATCAGTGCTTCGGCACCGTCGCTGCCTTCGCCGTAAAACATCGAGAAGAACCAGACGCGCGCGTTCAGTAGCCGCTCGCGCCTGAGCACTTCGGGCGTCAGCGCGAACTGCGAAGAGATCGGGGTGCCGTGTGCAGAGACGGCGGCGTTTTGATAGTGAAACTTGATGTCGTAGAGCTTGTTGCGCGCCCACTGGTCGGAAAAGCGCACACTGGCGGACATGATGCGCGGATGGTCCATGAAGAAGCGGCCGACGACATCGTGTCCGTTACCGAGCCCCGCCGGCTGTATGCGGTTCGACGCCAGGAGAAGCCGCGCGTTCTCGATTCCGCCTGCGGCCAGGACGTAATGCCTTGCCACGAAAGTAAGGCGACGGCCCGAGAGCGTTGCCGCTTCGATGCGCGTCACACGCGACGCGTCCGAATTCGTCTCGATGTTGACTGCGTTGGCATGGAGGAACACGCGAACGAATGGCGATCGTTCAAGATCCTTGCGATAGAGCTTGCCGAAACGAGCGGGCGGGCTGAACTGCGCGATCGTATCGCGCACCTTGCCGGTCACGAACGGAATGCGGCGCACGTCGGGGCGACCGATCGCCTGCTCCCAGAACGCGGGATCGAACGTGTTCGGCCCGAGCTTGAGCAGCGCATGGGTGCGCGCATAGTATGGCGCAAGCTCGTCGAGGCCGAAGGGCCAGCCGCTATGCGGCACCCAGTCGCGCTTATCGAAGTCCCAAGGATCGAGCGGACGGCACCACCCACCCCAGCAGTTGCTGCTGCCGCCGAGATAGCGGCTGCGGCTGCCGTCAGCGAACGTATAGGGCAGCCCGACGTTTTCTCCGCGATAAAGGTCGCGCGTTTCGTCGTCGGGTTTATATCCGCCACTTTCGAGCAGGCATGTGTCGACGCCCATCCTGTTCAGTTCGAGCGCGAGCGTGATCCCCGCTACGCCCGCGCCGATGATGCAAACCGTCGTCTCTACCTGGTACCCCTCATCGACGGTACGTGTGTCGATAAACATGGTGTTCCCCTGTTTCTTGTCATCTTCGAATGCGAGAGCCGTGGGTGTCGGCCAACATGGCGCAACCTACTGCCAAGAGGTATCGCATCGTGCGCCGCGAGCACTGGTTGTTGATTCCGCATACGATCGGAGCAAAGCATGCCCCGCGCATGGCGCTTGGATACCAGACCTCATGAATTAAAACGTTTGCGCAGGAATCGGCACGGATTGCCGCCATAGACACCTTCAGGCGCAAGCGACCGGTGCACGACAGAAAGCGGCGTGACAACGGCCGAGCGGCCGATGGTGACGCCCATTTGCACGACGCATTTGGAGGTGATCCAAACCCCGTCTTCAATGACGATCGGCGCTACGCGCAGATCCATTGTCGTGCTCATGTCATGCGAGCCCGCCGTAAGGAACGTGCCTTGCGAGATGCATACATGCGACCCTATGCGAATGGGCGCTTGGTTATATATCCATACGTCGACTCCGAACCAACAGTGATCGCCAACCTCGAGATTCCATGGCGCTTTTACTCGCAGCGGATGCACGAAACGGCAACCCGTGCCTATCCGCGCGCCGAAAAGGCGCAGCAAAGCCACGCGCAGCGCGGAACTAGGCACGAGCTTGTTGTTGATGATGCAGGCCTCGATGACGAACCACAGGGCCTCGATCAGAAAGCCGCGCCTCGCGACATAATTGCCCTTACCGGCCCGCGAAAGATCGATGACGCGGCCCGAGTCGCGTCCCTCCGGCCGCTGCAGCGTGACGTTGTTTTTTCGCGCATGTGCACGATCTATCGTTTCTTGCTCGATGTGACTCTCCATCGCCGTTTCCCTCAATACCTCGTATGTTTGCGATGTTTTGGCTTGTCATCGTTCCGAAGCATTATTGGCCGCTGCGTCTCCTGGCTTTGTAGGCGTCCGCACCAATGGCGGCTTGGACCGGTGTTTTGGCGGGGTCCGCTGTGGGCCGCGCGCGACGATGGTCAGAGCAAAGTCGAGCCGCCTCAGTTAAGGAGTCCGTCTGTGTTACCCACATTACCCGCACCATCGTCATTCGCGCTCAGGTCGATGCCCATCCGGTCATTCCCCATCGGGTCATTCCCGACCGGACCTGCTCGCAGGCATGCGCCTCGCGAAGCCATCTATCTAACGCCACTCGCGCGTGCTGCCTGCTTTGCGCTGTTGCTTCTGGCTGTCGCACCGGTTGCCGCACAACAGGCGCCCGCTGGTGCCGCCAACGGTGCGGCTGGCGCCAATGCGGCCGCGGGAGACGGCAATGCGCCACGAGGCGCTCCGAACAACGGCCTACATGGTGTTAGCAAGGAAGATGCACTCCTCGGCGGCCCGGGCGCCTATCGCGACCCCTATCGCTCGGCACTCGACGCGGGCGACATGGAGCAGTCAGATCTGATGAAAGCAGAGCGCGTGCCGAACGGCACCACCGGCGACGGAGCGAAGGGATATGACCCGCTGCCTCCCGGTGGCCGCAGGAACATTGGTCGCCGAGCACCTGCGGCGGCCGATGCGGGCGGTGTGGGGGCCGGAGGCGGTGTGGGTGTCGGTGCTGCAGGCGCGGGTGCGGGTGCGGGTGCAGGCGTAGGTGGCGTGGGTGCCGGTGCCGGTGCCGGTGCGGGTGTTGGCGCCAATGCAGCAGCGCGCGCCGCACCGCCCGACGCGCAGCAGGCCGCGAGGTCGCTCTACACCGATCCGTTCGGCGGAGGAACGAAGGGCGCGGCACAGCAGGTCTATCACACGCCCTGGTAGTGCGGCCGGCTGCGCGTCGGCGCGCTCAGTCCTCGATGACGCTCACGGCGACCTCGACGCTGTGCTCGCCGCCCCCAAGGATGATTCCACGCAGCAATGAGACGTCGCTATAGTCGCGGCCTCGAGCAAGCGTCACATGGTTGAGGTCGGCCAGCACGTCGTTGGTCGGATCCAGATCGACCCAGCCCGTGTGCGGGCAAAACACCGATACCCACGCATGCGACGCATCGGCGCCCACGAGCCGCGGCGCGCCTGGCAGCGGGGATGTACGCAGGTAACCGCTGACGTAACGCGCGCTCAGCCCTAGCGAACGCAGGCAACCGATCATCACTTGCGCGAAATCCTGGCATACGCCTTGGCGCAAGTCGAACGCACGCATCGCGGGTGTATCGAATGCCGTTGCCTGAGGTTTGTACTCGAAGTCGGCATGGATCCGGTGCATGAGGTCGATGGCCCCCGCCACGAGCGGCGTTCCCGGCGCAAAGCTTGGCAGCGCATAGGCGCGAAGCTCGGGCGCAAGCGCGACATTGGGCGAAGCGAAGCGAAATTCCGTCTCGGGCAGATAAGCGCCGCCGGCACGGTACTTCAACGCCTGCATGACCTCTTCCCACGCAGGCCCTGCGTTGGGATCCAAGCCGTCCCAGCGAGGCGTGAGCACGACGGTCGTGTCGCTCGTCAGCCGCAGGCTTTCGTGCGGGGCATCGAATGTGAAATAAAGCACTTCGTTGCCGAATGCATCGATGCGCGACGTTGTATATGACGGAGCCGGTTCGATGCTCTCGGCGTGTGTAACGATACGCTGCCAAGGGCAATCGAGCGGTCTGATCGTCGCAAGATGGCGGGCAGTCTCGACGGGGGTCGAGTAGCGATAGGTCGTGGCGTGCGAGACCGAAAGCGTCACTTGGCCGCTCATGAGGACACCTGCGATGCGTGCGCGCCTTCAGCATGAATGAAATAGCGCGCGCTAATCTCGTTCGAAGCCGCTGCGACATGCGCGGCCAGTTGCTCGCAGAGCGCAAGCAGCGTGCAGTAGCGCCCCGCCGCGTCCGTCGCACAGAGCGCTTCGAGCGAAGGCAATGAATCGACGGCCGGCATCGACTCCGCGAACGCCCGTCCGTGTCCGCCGCGCGCCGCGGCGGCGATCTCGTCGAGCTTCTTGCGCAACCGTTCGTAGACGCCGTAAAGGCCGCGTGGATTCGTTGCGTCCACAACGAGCAGGTCGATGAGCGCCGGCACCTCGAGGCGCCCCGGATAGAGCGAGCGATAGGTCAGTGTGCTGTCGAAAAGTTGCAGCAGCAGATCGAAGCCCGCTGGCGTCGCTAGCGTGGCCGTGTCCGTCACGACGTGGAGGAACGTTGTCATCGCGCTCACACGCTCGATGTGGCGCCCCGCGAAGAGCAGCCGCCACGCCTCGTCACGAACCATGCGATCGCCCTGTGCGCCGCTGATTGCGGACAGCTGCATTGCGAGCACTTCGAGCGCATTCATCAGCGCGACGCGATCGTAGGTCTCGTAGCGATCGTGCCGGGGTGAGGCGCCTTGCGGCGGCGGCGATTGCTGAGCAGTCGCACCTTGCACGCCGGCCGGCGCAAGCGAAAGCGAACAGAGCGCGTCGCGAAAATCGTTGCGC
>CAYPWK010000082.1:0-16642 GCA_964414365.1 uncultured Burkholderia sp. | reverse complement strand
GACGCCCGCCTCTCGATGCGGGCCAGATAAGCATCGGTGTCCGGCGGCGTGTTGTTGCGCTGGGCCTCCCAGATCGTCTCGCCGAGGCATTCCATGATCGCGTGTTGCGCCTCGTGCGTCGAACCAAGGCGTCCGGCCAGCCGTTCGTGCGCTGCACGGATGCCGGGCGGCTGATCGATCGAAAGTTGCTCGCTGATCGCCAAGTGCATCGACAAGTGCAGGAACGGGTTAGTCCTTCCCGCTTCAGGCGAGTACTCGGCCGCCGATGCCGCCGCTTCGTCGGAAAGCTCGGCATGGTATTCGGGGTGCTCGATGATCCAGTCGGCCGCCATCGATTCGAGAGGCGTCAGAATGTCGCCCGCGCGCTGCTTGCGCCAGGTCTCGGTGAAAAAGCGTCGG
Organism: uncultured Burkholderia sp.; assembly: GCA_964414365.1. Taxonomy (GTDB): domain Bacteria; phylum Pseudomonadota; class Gammaproteobacteria; order Burkholderiales; family Burkholderiaceae; genus Trinickia. The sequence goes on along the minus strand of CAYPWK010000082.1, from coordinate 16,243 downwards.
ACTTCTTCGCGGCTCGGATTGAACATTATGTCGGTTGATTGTTTAACTGTGCGGCAACTGGAGCGATTGGCGGCCCGTTTGCGGCGTCTTGGCGCCACGCCGCCGCCATCGGGGTGAACCCAACATTTTACGCGCGATGCGCTAGCTCGCCGGCTAGGGCCGCCAGATGTCCTACGTCATTCGCGAGCGGCGTCTGGTGCGGCTAGAATCGCTCGATTGCGCGTCATTGCGCCGAAACCCTGTGCTCCGGCGATCGTCGCTGTCGGCCGTATCGCCCCATTACCGCTCATGACCGCTCTTTCCGCTTCCCCGCGCGCCGACACGCTTTATGGCGCGTTGCTTATCGCCGTTTCGGCCAGCGCATTCGGCGCGATGCCGATTTTCGGACGCTTCGCTTACGCGGGCGGCACCGACGTGGTCGGGCTGCTCACGCTTCGGTTCGTCATCGGCGGCATCGTGCTCGCTCTCGTCGCGAAGCGGCGGGGCGTGGTATGGCCGCGCGGCCGTGCATTGGCCTTCATCGCGGCGATGGGCGCGCTCGGATATTTCGGCCAGTCGCTCTGCTATTTCATCGCTTTGCAGCACGCGCAGGCGAGCCTGGTTGCACTGCTGCTTTATCTCTACCCGGCTTTTGTCACGCTGCTCGCGGCCATCTGGCTCGGCGAAGGCATGACACGCGTGAAAGCGGCGGCGCTCGTGCTTTGCCTTGCAGGCTCGGCACTGATGGTCGGCGGCGGGCACGGAGAGCCGGTCGGCATTGCCCTCGGGTTTGCCGCGGCCATCCTCTATTCGCTCTACATTGTCGTCGGAGCGCGCGTCACACGCGGCGTCGATCCGCTCGCCACGACGGCGGTCGTCTGCCTCGCGGCCGCAGCGATGTTCGGCGCACTATCGCTTGCGCGCACGGCCGCCGGCATGCCGCCGCATTGGCCCGATACGCCCGCGGCCTGGGCCGCCATCGCCGGCATTGCACTCGTCTCTACCGTGGCGGCTATGCTGGCCTTTTTCGGCGGCCTCGGCCGCCTCGGGGCGGCCCGCACGTCGATGCTATCGACGCTCGAGCCGGTCGTGACGGTCACGCTCGCTTCCCTGCTGCTCGGCGAAACGCTCGGATGGCTGCAGTGGATAGGCGGCGCTTCGGTCCTTGGCGCCGTTCTCTGGCTCGTCGGTTCGGGGGGCGGGGCACGCGATGAGGCGGTGTCGCTCGAGGCGAATCAGTAGCGGAAACGGCGGCTGCGGCGTCCGCCGGTCGGCGGGCGCCATCCAACGCTCGCCGCCTATCGCTCGCGCCTAAAGCTCGGGCGGCGGCGTCTTCGGCCTGTACTCGCAAAGCGGCTCGATCACGCAGTGCCAGCATTCCGGCCGGCGCGCCTTGCAGATATAACGCCCGTGCAGAATCAGCCAATGGTGGGCGTCGTGCCGGAATTCAGGCGGGGTGAACTTTTCGAGCGCGGCCTCGACGGCGCGCACGTCCTTGCCCGGAGCGAGCCCCGTCCGGTTCGCGACACGGAAGATATGCGTGTCCACGGCGATCGTCGGGTGGCCGAAGGCCGTATTGAGGACTACGTTCGCCGTCTTGCGCCCGACGCCAGGCAGATTCTCGAGCGCCTCCCGATCGGCGGGCACTTCGCCGCCGTGCTGCTCGAGCAGAATGCGGCAGGTTGCGATGACGTTCTTCGCCTTCGTGCGGTAGAGGCCGATCGTCTTGATGTAATCAGCGACACCTGCCTCGCCGAGCTCGAGCATCTTTTGCGGCGTATTCGCGACCGCATACATCCGGCGCGTCGCCTTGTTGACCGAAACGTCGGTCGCTTGCGCCGACAGCATCACCGCGATCAGCAATTCGAATGGTGTCGTGTATTCGAGCTCGGTCGTCGGATGCGGATTGAGGCTTTGCAGCGCCTCGTACATTGCCCGGCGTTTGGTGGCGTTCATTCTGCTTGGCGTCCCTTCGAGGCAGCCAGCAGCGAACGGCAGTAAGCATGGTGGATGTTCATGCACTCGTTCAGGTTGGTTTGTCGGTCGTCGGATCGCCGCTGTCGGTGGCAGCGTTCACGCCGGGCGAGTCGCTCGAGGCGGAGCCCGAAGGCTCGCCGCCGAGTCCAAGCCGGCGGCGACGCGCCTCGGCGGCGTCGATTTGTGCTTGCACCGCCGGGGAGAGGCCGGTGACGTTCTTCGGCGTCACGCCTTGGGCCTCGAGGGCGGCCTTCTTCTGGCGTGCCCGCTCGAGCGCGGCCTCGATGATGGCGCGTTTTTTCGCCTCGGCCTCGTCGGCGGCCGCGGGCTTGACCGCGCCTTGCGGGGACGGAGCGGGCGCCGCTGCGGTGCGGCGCGCCGCCGCGCGCGCTTCGGCCGCCTCGCGCTCGCGCGTGAGACGGGCAAGGCGCCGATCATGCCGAACGCGCGCCGCCGCGGCCTGCTGGTCGCTCCACGCTTGCCACCCTGTCGCGTCGCCCGTCACCGGAATCATCGAGATGCAGTCGACGGGGCAGGGTGCGACGCACAGGTCGCAGCCCGTGCAAAGCTCCGCCACGACGGTATGCATAAGCTTCGGCGCGCCGACGATGGCATCCACCGGGCACGCCTGCATGCAGAGCGTGCAGCCGATGCAAAGCGATTCGTCGATGACGGCGAGCGGGCGCGGGCGTTCCGCACCGTTGGCGGGATTCAGCGGGATGACGGGCTTGCCGAGCAGCGCGGCGAGCCGGGCGACGCCTTCGGCGCCCCCTGGCGGACACTGGTTGTAGCTTGCGGCACCGCTCGCAACGGCTTCGGCGTACGGGCGGCACCCGTCGTAGCCGCACTTCGTGCATTGGGTTTGCGGCAGCAGGTCTTCGATGCGGTCCGCGAGGGTGTTTCTATCGATCACGTTGGGAGACGTCATGATGCAGCCCGCCGCGCCAGCCGCCGGCCGAGCGACGGAGGAGTTTCCGGGCAGCCGGACGAGCCTGGCGACCCTCTCGGCGCACTATCTGGACAAGCGAGGCCGAAGGTGGGCGACACACGCCCAAAACGAGCATTATCGCCGATTTCCCGGGTTGCCATCCGCAAGCCATGTGCCATAATCGAAGCGCTTTTCGCATGACCGCTTAAAAGATGCGGGGGTGTCTCCGACGAATAATGGCGCGTCCATCGCACGCACCGGCGTACGGGTCCAAGGAGGGGCCGGTGGCGTGACGCGGACAACGCGGCTCACTACGAAAAAGGCCACCATGAATCAGCTGAAAATCAAAAGGGATCCCGAAGGCACCCGCCGGCGCATCTTGCTCGCGGCGGCCGAAGAATTCGCAAATGGTGGCTTGTTCGGGGCTCGCGTCGATCAAATCGCGCGTCGCGCGGAAACGAACGAGCGAATGCTCTACTACTACTTCGGCAGCAAGGAGCAGCTGTTCACCGCTGTGCTCGAGCATGCGTTCGGCGCGCTCACCGAAGCAGAAAAGGCGCTCGACTTGTCGGGGCTCGCTCCGGTCGAGGCCATCACGCGGCTTGCTCATTTCGTCTGGGACTACTACCGGGACCATCCCGATCTGCTGCGGCTCGTCAACAACGAGAACTTGCACGAAGCGCGCTATATGCACAAATCGACGCATATTCGGGAGATGATTTCGCCGATCGTCGCGACGCTTTCCTCGATTCTCGAGCGCGGCCAGCGCGCCGGTCTCTTCCGCACGAACGTGGACCCGTTGCGCTTTTACGTGGCGCTCTCGGGGCTCGGCTATTACATTGTTTCCAACCGGTTCACGCTGCAGGCGACGCTTGGGCGCGACTTCAGCACGCCCGCCGAGCGCGGCGAGATGGTGCGCATGAACACCGAACTGCTGCTCGCCTATCTGATGCGGCGTTAGTGTCCCGGCCCGGAACACTAACCTAACGCCTCACGCCTCTACAACCTCAGCCGCGACCGTCGTTTCCTTGTTGTGCTCGAGGATGAAGTCGCGTAGTTGCGGATAGATGATGGTGCGCCAGCGGCGCCCCGAGAAGATACCGTAATGGCCGCATTTTTCGGCCGTGAAGTGGCGCTTCTTGCCTTCCGGAAGGCCTGTGCAGAGGCGATGCGCGGCGCGCGTCTGGCCGCAGCCGGAAATGTCGTCGAGCTCGCCTTCGATCGTGAAGAGCGCCGTGTCCTTGATGTCGGCGGGGCGCACCAGCTCGCCGTCGATCTCCCACGTCCCCTCGGCGAGCCTGAACTCCTGAAACACAATGCGAATGGTGTCGAGATAGTACTCGGCGGCCATGTCGAGCACGGCATTGTATTCGTCGTAAAACCGCCGATGCGCCTCGGCGTCTTCCTCGTCGCCGCGCAAGAGGCTCTGGTAGAAATCCCAGTGCGATGCCGCATGCCGCTCCGGGTTCATCGCGACGAAGCCCGCATGCTGCAGGAAGCCGGGATAAACATGTCGGCCCACGCCCGGATAGTTCGGCGGCACGGTGTGGATGACGTTATTCTCGAACCACGCGTACGAGCGCTGCATGGCGAGGTTGTTGACCGACGTAGGGCTGGAGCGCGCATCGATCGGGCCGCCCATCATCGTCATCGTGCGAGGCGTATCCTCGCCGCGGCTCGCCATCAGCGAGATCGCGGCAAGCACGGGCACCGTCGGCTGACAGACGCCGAGCACATGCAGGTTCTTCGCGCCGATGTGCCGGATGAACTCTTCGATGTAGGCGACGTAATCGTCGAGATGGAACGGGCCGGCTTCGACGGGCACCATCCGCGCATCGATCCAGTCGGTGATGTAGACCTTATGGTCCTGCAACAGCGTGCGCACCGTATCGCGCAAGAGCGTCGAGTGATGGCCCGACAGGGGTGCAACGACGAGCACGACGGGCTCGTCCTTCAGCTGTGCAACGGCTTCGCTGTCGTCAGCGTAGCGCTTGAAGCGCAGCAGCCGGCAAAACGGCTTTTCGATGATCGTCTGCTCGACGATTGGAATGTTATGGCCGTCTTTGACGATTTGATGAAGGTTGAACTCCGGCTTTTCGTAATCCTTGCCGAGCCGGTAGAGCAGCTCATAGGCGGCCGAGTAGCGCGACGCGCCGGGCACGTAAGCAAACGGGCTCGCCGGGTTGGCGAAGGACTTCGACGTGGCTTGCGCCCACGCCGTCAGCGGATTAAGGAGCGCGCGCTGAAATTCGTAAAACTGGTAAAGCATGATGAAGGGCTCCCACATCTGGGCCGAAACAGTGGAACGCGGCGCCCGGTGTCGCGGCACGCCATGCCGGAAATCGATTCGTGCCGAAACGACTGACTTTTTCGATGATAAAGGACAAACATGACCGGTTGCAACGCAACGATTACCACTGTGCAGGAAGTGTTTTCCCGTATTCGACGCAGCGGGAAACGTGCCAGAAAAAAGTCAATAACCAATCGATATAATAAATGTCAACCAAAGTTTCCCGGCGCGCGTCGTTGCTCCTTGTGTAGCAACTATCGGTGCATGCCTGCGGGTATCCCCGAACCCTCGCGCGCATCGTTCATTAGCGAACCGTGTCCGCGGCTTCGTTCGGTGAATCTTGGGGGTGCCCCGTCACGTGCGTCATTTCCTGTTCGTGACGCATCAAATTGAGCCCGGTATGCACCAGCGCGACGTGCGAGAACGCCTGGGGGAAGTTTCCGGTAAAGCGCTTGCCGTGATGATCGTACTCCTCCGCGAGCAGTCCGACGTCATTGGCGAGGCCGAGGAGCCGTTCATACATCGCATGCGCTTCGTCGAGCCGGCCCTGCAGCGCGAGATTGTCGACCATCCAGAAGCTGCAGGCCAGGAAGGTGCCTTCGCCGGGCGGCAAGCCGTCGTCGACGTCGCCCGTGTGATACCGCAGGACGAAGCCGTCGCGCATCAGGTCGCGCTCGATCGCATGCACGGTGGAAGCGACGCGCGGATCCTCCGGACGCAAAAAGCCCAGGAGCGGCATCAGCAGCAAGCTCGCGTCGAGGTCGTCGCTGCCATAGGCCTGCGTGAATGCGCCGATCTTCTCGTTCCAGCCCGACTGGCAGACGTCGGCGTGGATCTCGGCGCGCAGTTGGCGCCAGCGATCGGCGGGCCCCGGCAGCTTGAACGATTCCGCCGAGCGGACGGCGCGATCAAATGCCACCCAGGCCATCACCTTCGAAAACGTAAACTGACGGCGCCCGCTTCGCACTTCCCAAATGCCTTCATCGGGCTCGCGCCATATTTTCTCGAGGTGCTCGAGCATTGCGCATTGCACCGCCCAGACAGCTTCATCGGCGTGCAGGCCGCCTACGCGCGCGAGGTGCAGCGCGTTCATGACTTCGCCATAGACGTCGAGCTGAAGCTGACTGACCGCATTGTTGCCGACGCGCACCGGCTTCGACCCCTCGTAGCCGGGCAGCCAATCGATTTCCATTTCGGGCAGTCGCCGCTCGCCGGCGAGCCCGTACATGATCTGCACCTGCGCGGGCGATCCCGCGAGGACGCGACCGAGCCATCCGCGCCACGCCCTCGCTTCATCGTAATAGCCGCCGCGCATCAGCGCGAGCAATGTGATGGTCGCGTCGCGCAGCCAGCAATAGCGATAGTCCCAGTTCCGCGTGCCGCCGATGAGTTCCGGCAGCGAGGTGGTCGGTGCCGCGACGATCCCGCCCGTCGGGGTGTAGGCAAGCGCTCTCAGTGTGATTAGCGAGCGCAGGATCGGTGCTGCGTAGCGGCCCTTGACCTTGCACCTGGCTGACCATTCGTGCCAATGCGTCTCCGTGCGTGCAAGCGCCGAGAATGGATCGTCGGCTGGCGGCAGGTGTTGATGCGACGATGAGTAGGCAAGCGTGAACGGCACACGCTCGCCTTCCGAGACGACGAAGTCCGCTTCGGTATGCATGTTGGCGCCGCGCAGCTTGACGTCTGTGCGCAGCACGACGGTATCGGGTCCAACGATCGCCTTGATGCCGTTGCCATGCGCAAGCCGCGTGACCCACGGCACGGAGAAGCCGTAGTCGAAGCGAAGTGTCAGCGCCATATCCATGCGCACCGTGCCGCGCCGGCCGACGACCATGCGCACGAGCTCAGACCAACCGTTGCCGTGCGGCATGAAATCGATGACTGTTACGGCGCCCTCGGGTAGCTCGTAGTCGGTCTCGAGCACCAATGTGCCGTCGCGATAGCGGCGCGTGACTTTCGGCGCATCGGCGGCCGGTGCGAGCCGCCAGCAGCCGTTCTCTTCGGTCCCGAGCAGTGCCGCGAAGCAGGCGCCCGAATCGAAACGAGGCCAGCAAAGCCAATCGACGGAACCTTCGCGCGAGATCAAGGCGGCCGTATGACCGTCTCCAATGAGTGCGTAATCTTCGATAGGAGGAGGCATGGTATCGATTTCGATGCTTTTCGTGATTGTCACGGTTAGACGTCGGTGGCTAAAATCGGGGTTCGGGGATTCGGGCCGAGCGTCGCACGCAGTCGCGCAGCAATCGCACCACGATTACAAGAAAAAAAGCCTGCCGCGCTGACAAGTCTCGTATCCAATGCGTCGTTGGCCCTCAACGCTTCTGTGACGTTTACTCACCGAGAGGATCAACGCCATGCAGCACCCGTCCAAAACCGATTGCATCACCATACTTTCCGCCGCGAGCAAGCTCGACGACAACGCCTTGCTCCCCCTTGACCCCAAAACACTCGGTCTTACACGAAACGGCATGGATACTGCAGCCGCGTTCCTCATCGAGCGCGCGTGTTTCAAGCAGCATCGCGACGGTGGGGGCCATTATCAAGTCGGCGGACTGTCGCTTCAGGGCAAGCTTCGCCTCGAGCAACTGAGGTACGGTTGAGCGGCCAGACCGCTTCAAAGGCGCAGGTGCTCCGCGCCGGGACCGATGAGCCCGAGGATGCCGACGATGATGAGATACAGCGCGACGATGTAATTCAGCAGTCGCGGCACGGCGAGAATCAGGATGCCGGCGATCAGCGCGGCAAGCGGTCCTAAGCTCACGGAGATGTTCATGGAGGTTCCTCGCTCGTGACGGATTGAGAGATTTTCGTGCATACGACCGTTTTGCCGCGGGACAGCGATTTGCGTGCCACCTCTCTCTGCCCGGCGTTCAAGCTCAAAACTTTCGCGGCGGTTGCGGGGCTCGCGGCAACGGTTGCGGCCTTCCTGGCGGCCTCGTTGACGCCCGGCGCGGCACTGGCTGAAACGAGCGGTGCGGCCAGCAGCGGTATCTTCGACCTGCTCATCGGCACTTACACCGCGCAAGGCAAGAGTGAGGGCATCTACGTCTATCGCTTCGACTCGCAGACCGGCCGCGCAAGCCCTCTGTCGGTGGTCAAAACGGTCAATCCGTCTTATCTCGTGCCGAGTCGAGACAATCGCTACGTCTACGCCGTCAACGAGTTGCCCGGCGACAACGGGCCGGCGAGCGTTCGCGGCGGCATCACCGCGTTCGCTTTCGATGCGGCGAGCGGCCAGTTGACGGTGCTCGATCAGGTGTCGTCGGAAGGCAACGATCCCTGCTACCTGACGATCTCGCCCGACGGCAAGTATCTGTTCGCGGCCAACTACTCGGTCGCGGCCGATCCGGGCGGCAGCTTCGCTGTCTTTCCGATCGAAGGCGACGGGCGCGTCGGCACGGCCGCGCTCATCATTCATCACAGAGGAAGCGGGCCGGTCAAGGGCAGGCAGGACAGCGCGCATGTGCACTCGACCGTATTTTCGCCCGACGGTCGCTTTCTTTTCGCCCAGGATCTCGGGCTCGACAAGTTGTTCGTTTATCGCTTCACGCCAAGCGCGGAACCCGGCGGCGCGATCGTCACCCCGACCGAGCAGCGTTATGCGCAGATGCCGTACGGCTCTGGCCCGCGCCATCTCGTTTTCGATGCGAAAAGGGAGTATGCGTACCTGACGAGCGAGCTTTCCGGCACCGTTACCACTTTGCAGTACTCGAACGGCACCTTGCGCTCCTTGCAGGTGCTGGAGCTTGCGGAGCCGGGTTTTTCCGGAAAGGTGGGCGGTGGAGCGATACATCTGTCGCCGGACGGCCGGTTCCTTTACACGTCGAATCGCGGCGACGCGAACGAGATCGTCATCTTTGCCGTCGACCCACGCGACGGTCTCTTGAGGCTCGTCGGCCGCCAATCGACCCTTGGCCGCACGCCGCGCGAGTTCTCGTTCGACCCGACCGGGCGTTGGCTAATCGTTGGCAACCAGGCAAGCGATACAGCCTACGTATTCAGCCGCGATCGCGAGACGGGGCTCCTTGGCCCCAATCCGATCCGGCTCGATATCGGCTCGCCCGTCGACTTCAAGTTCGTCCCGGCGTCGTAACGCAGGGGCGGGCAGCCTGGGCGGCGGCGAAAACGCGAGCTTCGAATACAAAGAGAGCCCACGCGTCAGAGCAAGCACGTGGGCTCGAATCTACCGCCTCACGGGGGGCGGGGCGGCAGGGGATGATAGGGGTCCGTACGGCGCGCCTGCCGAAACGCGCCTTTGCGCACGCCTGCAGACAGCTTTCCGGATCTGTGCCCTCAGTGAAGCAATGCGTATGCCGCACTGCATCGCACGTCCCCGCTCGGGGGGCTCGCTCGACGCGCGCCCGCGCCCATGATGCAGTGCATAAAGCGACTCGCTAGTTCTTGCAATCGCCGGGCAGGTTTTACCGCCGCTGCGCTTGCTTTTGCTCCGTCTACTGCTCCGGACCAGGCGGCGCGAGCACTTCACGGCTGCCGTTCACGCTCATCGACGAAACGAGCCCCGCCGCTTCCATCTGCTCGACGAGTCGCGCGGCGCGGTTGTAGCCGATGCGCAGCTGCCGCTGCACGGCCGAAATCGAGGCGCGGCGCGTTCGAATGACGAATGCCACGGCTTCGTCGTAAAGCGGATCGGCCTCGGCGTCGGGCGCGTCTCCAAAAAGATCCTGCGCCGCACCGTCGACAGCGGGGCCCTCGAGGATGCCTTCCTCGTATTGAGGCTCGCCGAACTGTTTCAGGTGCTCGACGATCCGATGCACCTCCTCGTCCGCGACGAACGCGCCATGCACGCGCTGCGGGTAGCCGGTGCCGGGCGGCAGAAACAGCATGTCGCCCTGGCCGAGCAGAGACTCGGCCCCCATTTGGTCAAGGATCGTGCGCGAGTCGATCTTCGACGACACCTGGAAGGCGACGCGCGTCGGAATATTGGCTTTGATCAGGCCTGTGATGACGTCGACCGACGGGCGCTGCGTCGCGAGGATCAAATGGATCCCGGCGGCGCGCGCCTTTTGCGCGAGTCGCGCGATGAGCTCCTCGATCTTCTTGCCGGCCACCATCATCAAGTCGGCGAGCTCGTCGATGACAACGACGATGAGCGGCAGTGTCGAAAGCGGCTCGGGGGCTTCGGGAGTCAGCGAGAACGGGTTCGTGAGCTTCTTTTCAGCGGCCGCCGCGTCGCGGACTTTTTGATTGAAGCCCGCGAGGTTGCGGACGCCGACGGCCGACATGAGCCGGTAGCGCTTCTCCATCTCGCCCACACACCAGTTGAGCGCGTTCGCCGCGAGCTTCATGTCGGTGACGACCGGTGCGAGCAGATGCGGGATGCCCTCGTAGACGGAGAGCTCGAGCATCTTCGGGTCGATCATGATGAGGCGCACCTCCTCCGGCGTCGCCTTGAAGAGCAGCGAGAGAATCATCGCGTTGACGGCGACCGACTTGCCCGAGCCTGTCGTGCCGGCCACGAGCATATGGGGGGCTTTGGCGAGATCGGTCACGACGGGATGCCCCGTGATGTCCTTGCCCATCGCAATCGTGAGGTGCGATGCAGAGTGCCGATAGGCGTCGGCCGCGAGGATTTCTGAAAGGCGGATCATCTGGCGCTTCGCATTAGGGAGCTCCAGCCCCATGCACGTTTTGCCAGGAATCGTTTCGACGACACGGATCGAGGTGAGACCGAGCCCGCGCGAAAGGTCCTTCATGAGCCCGACGATCTGACTGCCGCGGACGCCGAGCGCGGGCTCGATCTCGAAGCGTGTGATGACGGGGCCGGCCGATGCGCCGACCACGGTCACCGGTACCTTGAATTCCTGCAGGCGCTGCTCGATCAGCTGGCCCGTTTGCGCGAGTCGCTCCTCCGGGATCGGCTCCGCGTCGGCCGTCGCCTGCTCGAGCAGGTCGATTGACGGCAACTCGACGGCCGCAGCCGCCGGCGCGTGAAAAGCGAACTCGGTCGCGGCATGGCCGACGGATGACGCAGGGCGCGGTTCCGGAACCGCCACCGCGTCCGGCACGTTCGCCGTTGTCTCGGTCATCGCGGTCGTCGCCGGGGGCGGAATCGGCACGGGCGCCGCTTCCTCGTCCGGCGGCGCTTCCCTCGGCAGTTCGACCGCGTTTGGAGCGGCCGCGCCATGCGCGATCGACTCCGCCCATGGCGGTTCGGCGGCGGAGGGAACCGGCACGACCACCGGCGATGCCGTCGGCGATGAACCTGGCGCGGCTGTGGGCACTTCATCAGCGGATGGAAGTAGCTCCGGCGATTGCCATTCCGGTGGCGAAGGGAGGTGCGCAGGCTGCGCAGCGTCGCGGCTCGCCTCTTGATCGTCGCGCGGCGGTGCCGCCGCGGAATCGCCTTCGTACTGCTGACCGTCGTCGATCTCGAGCGCGACCGGTGCGGTCATTCCATGCGGTTCGGACGCAACTGGGCTCGCCGATGACCGCGCCGTCGGTTCATCGTCCCGCTGGTCGCTGTTGGCGCTGCCCGCTCGCTCGACCGGCGGCCCCGACGCTCCGCGTCGCGCGAGGCTGATGCCGGCGAGGGCCGTCCATTGAGCAGCGTTCGCTTCGATCGCGCGCAACGTTTCTTCGACGCTTGGGGGTGGCACAGCGGCCAAGCCCTCGGGCGCCGGTTGTGTCGCGGAGGCGACGGGTCTGAGCGACAGGGGGGTCACGCCCGCCGGGCCTCGCATCGGCTGCGGTGTCTGTTGCGGCTCCACTTCCGGCTGCGGGCGCGAGCGCGCAGCGGAAGGCGAAACGGCTTGCGGATAGGCGGTTGTCTGCGACTGCGGTCTTGGTACGGACGACGGGCCGCCGAAGGTCCGGGCGGTGTGCGGGTGCTGCGTCACACGCGGCTCGCGCAACCGAAGATTTGCGGACGCGTCATCGGAGACTGCCGTAGGCGGCATCGGCCGCAGGGCGCGCCGATTGGCGGGTCGCGGGGCGGAGGCCGGCCGGCGGGGCTCCGCTTCATGGCGCGTGCCGGCGATCGTGCCGCCCGCGGCTTGCGCTGTCGGCACTTTCGCGCCTGGCGCGCCGGCGGCGCCTCGCGGCGGGGACGGAGGACGCCAAGCGGTCGGCCGAGCATAGCGTCCACTCGACTTCGGTGCCATCGTATTGATGGCGTTGACCGACGGCGCGCTGCTGGCCGGTACGCGCGTCGAGCCCGCGCCGGCGGTGCGCGCTTGTCTCTCAGATTGGCGGGCCGCCGCCCGCTCATGCCTGATGCTTGCTCGATTGATGCCGTCCGCAGCTCGATCGCGCGACAACGTAAAGCCGAGCCCGAGCCCGAACGCGCGATCGGCCGCCGCGAGCGCCTGTTTCCAACGGAAGCCGATCAGCCACGGCAGCCCGGTGAGCAGCAGTGCTAGGGCCGCGAGCGACCCGACGAGTCGCCCCCAAGCGCCGAACGCATGATTCGCGCTGGCGACGAACGCATGGCCGAGGGCACTGCCGGCAGCGGGTACGAGTGCGGCCTCGAGCGAGGAGCTTGCGGCGAAAACACAGGCGAAGCCGAACCAGAGTCGGATCGTGCCGGGGCCGCCAAGGCCGCTGCCGCCTGGCAGAAGCGCCTTTGCGAGGCGCCAGGCGAGAGGAGCGAACCAGACGGCGGACACGCCGAACCAGCCGAAAACTACCGTATGCATGCTAGAGCGAGAAAGAGAGGCGGAGGGCTGCGCTTCACGCAACGCGGCGAGTTTAACCTTTCGGGGCGTCGCGCGGCTTCAAGTCATACGAGTTTGTGCCCGCCGCTTCGCCTCTACCGGCCGACGGCGGCGAAGCGCAGGATGGCGCCGTTTTCGGTGACGATCACGAGCCGATGCGGCGTGCGCCATTGCACGCCGGTTTTCGCGATATGGGCGAGCGCGTCGAGGTAGGCGCGCTCGAGCTGGCCGCGCAATCCGGGGCAGGCCATGCGCGTCAGGGTGAGCGGCCCCAACGAAAGCTTGCCGCTCTTGAGCGCATACGGCCCCGTGAACCGGTTGCAGCCTGCGAAGCCGCTTGCGCGGCGCTGGCCTGTCGCCGTCGAAAGAACGAGTGTGGGTGCGCCTTCCTTGGTTCCGCCCTCTGCGTCTGCCGCGCCGGCGATCTCGCGCGTCGCGCCGTCGGCATCCTGCCAGCTTGCGAGCGTCCACGACGTGTCGTCGATCAGCTGCGTTGCGGCGGGATTGAACGGATCGCTCGTCGGTGCACCTGAGTCGGGATGCGTCGGCATCGCACAGGCCGCAAGCATTGCGCACGCCGCAAGGAGCGGCGCGGCGGCCCGTGCGCCGACGCAGGGTGTCGGCGCGCGAAAGCGCGTAGCTGCGGGCCGCGGCGCGACGGACGGGGTCGACATGGGTTTCGTTCCTTGTTCGTTTCGTCGAAAGGCGTAAGGGTAACGTACTCGGCCCGGGTCGCGCGAGCGAGCGTCCTGGTTTGTGATGCACTGAACGGTGATGCGAGCGAAGGCGCCAAAGCGTGTTCGGCAATGCGTCGGCGCTGCCCGCGCAATGCGCTTCAAAAACGGCGCCCGCATGCTAGCATCGCGGCTTCAGTTGAAGTTGAGCTTCTCTTCTCGAACGAAAATCCGTCATGCAGATCGGTCAACGAATCGGTACGCCGCTTTCACCGTCCGCCACGCGAGTCATGCTGCTCGGCGCCGGCGAGCTCGGTAAGGAAGTCATCATCGCGCTGCAGCGGCTCGGCGTGGAAACGATTGCCGTCGATCGGTACCCGAATGCGCCCGGCCATCAGGTCTCGCATCGCTCACACGTAATCGACATGACCGATGCGGCCGCGCTGATGGAACTCGTGCGCGCCGAGAAGCCGGACCTCATCGTGCCCGAGATCGAGGCAATCGCGACTGACGCGCTCGCCGAGATCGAAGCCGCGGGCCTCGCCGAGGTCATCCCGAATGCACGCGCGACGCAGCTGACGATGAACCGGGAAGGTATCCGGCGCCTCGCCGCCGAGACGCTGGGCTTACCCACCTCGCCTTATGCGTTCGCGCAGTCGCTCGACGAGTTGAAGGCAGCGGCCGCACGCATCGGTTTTCCGTGCGTCGTCAAGCCCGTGATGTCGTCGTCGGGCAAGGGCCAGTCTGTTCTGGAGAGCGAGGCCGATATCGATGCGGCTTGGCGGTATGCTACGGCCGGCGCGCGTGTGAATGTGGGGCGCGTTATTGTCGAAGGCTTCATCCGGTTCGATTACGAAATTACGCAGTTGACCGTGCGCGCCGTCGAGCCGACAACAGGCCGCATCGATACCTACTTTTGCGAGCCGATCGGCCACTTGCAGGTGGCGGGCGACTACGTCGAATCATGGCAGCCGCAGCCGATGTCGGCCGTTGCACTCGAGCGCTCGCGTGAGATCGCGCGCGAGGTAACGGGTGCGCTGGGCGGCCGCGGTGTCTTCGGCGTCGAGCTCTTTGTGCGCGGCGACGATGTCTGGTTCTCTGAAGTGAGCCCGCGGCCTCACGACACGGGCCTCGTCACGCTTTGCTCGCAGCGGCTCTCGGAGTTCGAGCTGCACGCGCGTGCGATTCTCGGTCTGCCTGTCGATCCGTCGCTCGCGGTGCCGGGCGCTTCCGCCGTCATCTACGGCGGCCTCGAGCAATCGGGCATCGCGTTTGAAGGTGTGCGCGAGGCGCTCGCCGTGCCGGGGGCCGACGTGCGGCTCTTCGGCAAGCCCGAAAGCTTCAAGAAGCGCCGCATGGGGGTGGCTGTCGCGACGGGCGCCGACATCGACGAGGCACGACGGCGAGCGAAAGCTGCCGCGGCCGCTGTGCGGCCCGTGCCGGCCCGCTAGCGCGAGAGACTCATTGCGGTCCGGGCTTTCCAGGCACGGGGGCTTGGCACAGCCCCTGCAACAGTGGGGTGCTACAATAGCGGCCTTTCCGGTGGCGCGTTTCGTTGACTTCGGCGCGAATGACGCGACGCCGCCGACGGCGCATTTTTAGCGAACGCTATGTCCGATCCCGCTGCAACGCCCACCTCAGCCACTACCACCATCGCAACCTTCGATCAGTTCGGCCTTGCCGAGGAGATCCGCAAAGCCGTTGCCGAGCAGGGCTACACGACGCCGACGCCTATCCAGGCTCAGGCGATTCCGGTCGTGCTCGCGGGCCGTGACGTCATGGGCGCCGCGCAGACCGGCACCGGCAAGACGGCCAGCTTTTCGCTGCCGATCATCCAGCGCCTGTTGCCGCTCGCGAGCACGAGCGCTTCGCCGGCGCGCCATCCGGTGCGCGCGCTGATCCTCACGCCGACGCGGGAGCTGGCTGATCAGGTCGCCGCGAACGTCGAGGCGTACGGCAAGTACACGGCGCTGCGCAGCGCCGTGGTGTTCGGCGGCGTCGATATGAATCCGCAAGAGGCGGAGCTGCGGCGCGGCGTCGAAATCTTGATTGCCACACCCGGGCGCCTCCTCGATCACGTCCAGCAAAAGACGACGAATCTCGGCCAGGTACAGATTCTCGTGCTCGACGAAGCCGACCGGATGCTCGACATGGGCTTCCTGCCGGACTTGCAGCGCATCCTCAATCTGCTGCCGAAGGAACGCCAGACGCTGCTCTTTTCGGCGACTTTCTCGCCCGAAATCAAGAAGCTCGCCGCAACTTATCTGCGCAATCCTCAAACAATCGAGGTCGCGCGCAGTAACTCGACGGCGGCGAACGTCACGCAGATCGTCTACGAAGTCGCCGAAGGCGACAAGCAGGGTGCCGTTGTCCAGTTGATTCGCGAGCGCGGCCTGAAGCAGGTCATCGTCTTTTGTAACAGCAAGATCGGTGCGGGGCGGCTTGCGCGTCAACTCGAGCGTGACGGCGTAGTGGCCTCTGCGATACACGGCGACAAATCGCAGCTCGAGCGGATGCAGGCGCTCGACGCATTCAAGCGCGGCGAGATCGAGGCGCTCGTCGCCACCGACGTCGCCGCGCGCGGCCTCGACATCGTCGAGCTGCCGGCCGTCATCAACTTCGATTTGCCGTTCAACGCCGAAGACTATGTACACCGGATTGGCCGCACGGGCCGCGCCGGCGCTTCGGGTGACGCGCTCTCGCTTTGCAGCCCGAACGAGCG
>CAYPWK010000081.1:12770-16662 GCA_964414365.1 uncultured Burkholderia sp. | reverse complement strand
CTCCACGTCCTTCATTCTCTATACCGAGGGCCATCCGGCGGGCCTCATCGGCGCTTACTTCGACGATCAGCGCAAAGCGTTCGTCTGCGCGCTCTGGGTCGCCCCTGCCGTGCGCCATTTGCGTGGCGGCGAACTGCTCGTGAATACGGCGAGCGAATGGCTGGCCGGACATGGCGCGACCGAGGTTCATGCCTGGGTGACCGACGCCAACCGTACCGCCATGCGGTTTTACGAACGTCTCGGGTTCGGTCCCACCGGCGATCATGCGCCAATGACGCGTGCCCCCGACGAATGGGAAACGCTGATCGTGCGGCACGTGCCGCGCACTCACGATTGAAGGGGGATGTCCCACTCGAAAATGCTGGCCGCGCGCGCGGACCCCTGTAAAATAGGCGAAATTTTTTGCTTCAACGCCATGTCGCTGAACAAATCGCCATACTTCGAATTACGCAGCGGTTCCGTCGATACGCTGATGTTCGTCGTCAAGACGACGGATCTCGATGCGCTGAAGAGCGAGCTCACGCGACGCTTCGAGGCCACGCCAGAGTTTTTTGCGGGAGACGTAGTCGCGATCGACCTGCGCCGCCTAGGCGAAGGCGAACGTGTCGCGCTCGCCGAAATCGCGCATCTGCTGGACAGTGTGCGTATGCGCCCGCTCGGTATCGTCGCCGCGCCTCATCAGACAGGCTGGGCGGCGGAGGCCGGATTGCCGCTACTCGAAGCGCGCGACAAGCGGGGCGGCGGCGCCAAGGCCGAGGACCGGCAAGGAGACGAGCCGAAGCAGCCCGAGCCCGCTGTTTCAAGTCCGAATCCCGCAACCGAAGCCCCCGTCATGCAGGTGCCGGGTATGCAAACGGTTGTCATCGACAAGCCGCTTCGCTCCGGCCAGCAGGTCTACGCCAAGGGGGATCTTATCGTACTGGGGCTCGTGAGCCACGGCGCTGAGGTCATTGCGGAAGGCAACATTCATATCTACGCGCCGCTGCGCGGGCGAGCGCTCGCCGGCGTGCATGGCAATCATGGTGCGCGCATTTTCTGCACATGTCTGGAGCCGGAACTGATTTCCATCGCCGGCATCTATCGGACAACAGAAAATCCGCTGCC
This sequence comes from uncultured Burkholderia sp., assembly GCA_964414365.1. Taxonomy (GTDB): domain Bacteria; phylum Pseudomonadota; class Gammaproteobacteria; order Burkholderiales; family Burkholderiaceae; genus Trinickia. The sequence continues at coordinate 15,558 of CAYPWK010000081.1, read as the reverse complement.
GGCCGACGTTCTTGGCAAGTCCGTCCAGATCAGGCTTGCCGACGAGAAGCTGATTATCGAACCGCTGAGGCTCACGTAGGACGCGCGAATACGCGCCGCTGCCGCGCAGGCCTCGTCGAACTCATTTGACGAACAAGGGTAAGGGTAAATGGCAAAAATCGTTGTCGTGACTTCGGGCAAAGGCGGCGTGGGCAAAACGACCACGAGCGCGAGCTTTGCATCGGGACTGGCGCTGAGAGGCCACAAGACGGCCGTGATCGACTTCGACGTCGGTCTGCGCAACCTCGATCTGATCATGGGCTGCGAGCGTCGTGTCGTCTATGATTTCATCAACGTGATCCAGGGCGAGGCCAACCTCAATCAGGCGCTGATCAAGGATAAGAAATGCGAGAACCTGTACATCCTGCCGGCCTCGCAGACGCGCGATAAGGACGCACTGACGCTCGAGGGCGTGGAGAAGGTCATCAACGATCTGTCCGGCATGGGATTCGACTATATCGTTTGCGATTCGCCGGCCGGTATTGAAGCGGGCGCACTTTATGCGATGCATTTCGCCGACGAGGCTCTCGTCGTCACGAACCCCGAGGTCTCGTCGGTGCGCGACTCGGACCGAATCCTCGGCATTCTTTCTTCGAAGACGAAGCGCGCCATCGAAGGCAAGGAACCCATCAAGGAGCATTTGCTCATTACGCGCTACAACCCGAAGCGCGTCAGCGAAGGGGAGATGCTTTCGCTCTCCGATATCCAGGAAATCCTTCGGATCGAACTGATCGGTGTCGTGCCCGAATCGGAGGCGGTCCTGCACGCGTCGAACCAAGGCTTGCCCGCTGTGCATATGGACGGCAGCGACGTGGCCGAATCGTATAAGGATGTCGTCGCACGCTTTCTCGGCGAGGAAAAGGCGTTGCGCTTCACCGATTATCAGAAGCCGGGCCTTTTGCAGCGCCTGTTCGGCAATAGGTAAGGGAGACGCGCGACATGTCGATTCTTTCCTTTCTTCTCGGCGAGAAGAAGAAGTCCGCGGTCGTCGCGAAGGAGCGCCTGCAGCTCATCATCGCGCACGAGCGTGCGGGCGGACGCCCGCCGGCCGACTTCCTGCCCGCACTGCAGCGCGAGCTCGTCGCCGTCATATCGAAGTACGTCAACATCTCGAACGACGACATCCGCGTGAGCCTCGAGCGCCAGGACAATCTCGAGGTGCTCGAAGTCAAGATCGAGATCCCGCAGCTCTAATCGCGGTGCACCGGCTCATGGCCGGTGCCATTCGCCATATGCCTGCGCTCGAGCGGCACGTCCCGCGCCGCGGGCCGGGAGCGTGCCGCAAAAAGCGGCGTTCACTTGCTCGGCGTGTCGGCTCGCTGTTCGGCATCACCACCTTCATCTTCAAACAGCGGCTCCAGAGCTTTGGGCGAATCGGCTGCCGGCGCCGCTTGCGTCCGCGGCGTCAGATAGCGATGCGAGAGCGCTTCGTATAGCGGTGGCGCGAAGAGGCGCGATACACGGCTCGCGATCAGCGCCGTCGCCATCAAAGAAATGACGAGCGCATGGCCGTTGATCATTTCCATCACGATGACGAACGACGTGATCGGCGACTGCGTGACGGCGGCCAGATAACCGACCATCGCGAGTGCAATCAGCATCTGCAACTGCATGCTCGTGAAAACGAGATGCAGCAGATTGCCGAAGCCCGCGCCGATCGAAAGCGACGGCGCGAAGATGCCGCCGGGAATGCCCGGCAAGTACGAAGCGACCATCGAAACCATCTTGGCGAACGGATAGAGCATCGTGAGTTGCTCGCGTCCTTCGAGCAATCCGCGCGCTTCGGCATAGCCGCTGCCGAACGTATGCCCCCCGCTTGCGATGCCGACGATGGCGATGACGAGGCCGCAGATTGCGCCGAACACGACCGGCCGTTCGCGATGCAGGCGCGCCAGCGCGGCGGGTTGCCAGCGCGACGTATGCAACAGCAGCCAGGCGAAAAAGCCGCCGGCCACGCCTGTGACGAGCGCCGTGACCACGACGGCGACTGCTAGCACGTCGGGGAAATGGGCGGCGATCTGGATCGTCCCGAAATAGGTGTAGTTGCCGTTGAGCCCGAGCGCAATCACGCCTGCGACGATGATTGCGGTGATCAGCACGCCGCTCGTGCGCACTTCGAAGCTGCGCGTGAGTTCCTCGATGGCGAAGACGATGCCCGCGAGCGGTGTGTTGAAGGCGGCGGACAAGCCGGCCGCGGCGCCTGCGAGCACCAGCTGCCGCTCGATCGACGCGGTTGAGCGCGGGTAAAAGCGCCGCAAGTTGAACATGAGCGCGGCGCCGATCTGCACGGTCGGCCCTTCACGGCCGATCGTGAAGCCGCCGAGGATGCCGAGGAACGACACAGCGATCTTTCCTGCCAGCAGTCGCAGCCCGAGCAGGCGGGGGCCGAGGGACGTGGTGCCTTCCTCCAGCGTCGCGATGACTTGCGGAATCCCGCTGCCCTCCGCTCCGCGGAAGAACCGTCTTGTAACCAGAACGGAGATAGCGCCGATCGCCGGCGTGATGATGAGCGGCAACCATGCATAGCGGTGCTGCAACCCGAGAAATGCGCTGTAGCCCCAGTCAATCAGGCGTGCGTAGAAGACTGCGACGAGGCCGACGGCGATCGCGCCGAGCCAGAACACGCCATAGCGGCGCCAGAGTTGCTGCGCACGCCGCACGACATCGAGGCGGCGGGCGATGGGAGCGCGGGACATGGATGGGGATGGCCAAAGCCGCAATTATACCGATCGCATTGCGGCGGCTCCGA
>CAYPWK010000081.1:0-12670 GCA_964414365.1 uncultured Burkholderia sp. | reverse complement strand
GATCGCTACGATGTCTGCATTGTCGAGGTGAATATTCATCGCCGGTCCTCTCGCCAATCGGAAAAGACTCGCGGTTTCGAAAGCATTACAGCGGCTTTCGCGCGATGCGTCCTACGGCTCAGTATCGAGCCGCCAGCTTCGGCGGACAACACCGGAAAACCACTGACGCGGCAGGCCGGTTGCACGCCTTACGCAGATGTGGCGGGTTCGGTCCTGAGCCCGGCGCAACGGAGGCGGTGCCGCGCGCGGCACGAGGATTGAAATACTGAATTGCGCCGGGAATCATTTCCGCCCGGCCTCGACGAATTCGCTTTGGCAGCACGAACGCTCGGGCGGGTGCCTGTGCGTTTCGCCATGAACCAGAAGGCAAAACCGTGACTTCATCAACAAGGCGATCCGTCGAAGTCGATTTTCTGCGAGGCGTGGTGCTGGTCGTCATCGCACTCGACCATATTTCGAACGGCATACTGCAATATGCCATGCTGCATAGCTATGCCTATTGCGACGCCGCTGAGGTATTCGTGTTTCTCGGTGGCTACGCATCGGCGGCCGCCTATGTCGGCGTGGCCGGGCGCCATGGCGATCCGGCGGCGCGGCGCCGCTTTTTGAAGCGTGCATGGGAGATCTACCGCGCCTATTTGCTGACGGCCGCGCTGATGCTCGCATTGGGCGCGCTATTCACGCTATTGCCGAGCCGGCCTGCCGTCGATACCGGCTGGCAGCTATTCGCCCGCCACCCGCTGGAAGCGCTTGGCCGCATTGCGTCGTTTCGCGAGCAACCGTTCTTGTCCGCTGTACTGCCGATGTACGTGCTGTTTGCGCTTGGCGTGCCGTTCGCGGTGCCGCTCGCGCGTCGTGCGCCTTTGGTGATGTTCGCTTCGAGCTTAGCCGTCTGGGCCGCGGCGCCCTGGCTCGGGAACGGGCTGCTGCCTGGCGCCGGCAATGGCAACTGGCCGTTCAATCCCTTCGCATGGCAATTGATGTTTGCGTTCGGCATCCTCTGCCGGCTCCATCCAGTCTCCGCCGAGGCGCAGACATCGACGATGGGCCGAGGGCTCACGCTCGCCGCATTCGTCGTGGCGTTGACGTTCGCTTTTGTCAAGCTATGTATCGATGACCATGCATCGCCTGGCTTCATGAAGCAGGACCTCGCAAGCGTGCGGATCATCAGCTTTCTTGCAATCGCATGGCTTTGCGGGCAGGCGGTGCGCGTCGGCTGGCTGCGATCGCTCGCCGCCAGCATGCCCGCGGTCGTGACGGTCGGCCGACAAGGACTCGTGTGCTTCGTCGGGGGCACCGTGGTATCGCTCGGCGTCGATGCAGCCTTGCAACTCGCCGGCGTGCGAACGACCGAATTGCTTGCGGATTGGCCAATACGGTTACTGGGAGATGCATCGGCGATCGCCGCGCTCCTGCTGCTCGGAAATGTCGCAAGCCGCTTGAAAGCAGCCCGCGCTCAGCGGGCCATGCTGCCCGCTGAAATGGAACTTCCCCCGCGCTCACTTCGCTCCCTACCCGCCCGCGCAACGTCGCGCGAGCGTCTGCCGAGAAGAGACTGACTCGGCGACAGGCGATGCAGGTCGCTCCTCAGGAGAACGAAACGTCGCGAGTTTCTCGCATGAGCAGAACGGCGACGAGGCTGATCGCCGCTGCGACGGATACGTAGCCGCCCACCCAGGCGAGGCCGCCTCGCGCGGCGAGCATCGTCGCGATGTACGGCGCGAGAGAGGCGCCCAGGATGCCGCCGAGGTTGTATGCGACACCGGCGCCCGTGTAGCGCACCCGCGTAGGGAAGAGTTCGGGCAGCAGCGCGCCCATCGGGGCAAACGTCACGCCCATCAGAAACAACTCGATCGTCAAAAAGAGCGTGACTAACGGCGTCGAACCGCTGCTCACGAGCGGCGCCATCGCGAAGCCCGAGACGATGGCGGCCGCGATGCCCGCGATCAGAACCGGACGACGGCCGAACCGATCGCTTGCCCAGGCGGAAAGCGGCGTGGCGATCGCCATGAAGAGTACGGCGAAGCAGAGCATGGCAAGAAAGGCCTGCCGCGAGAAGTGCAACGCCGAAACACCGTACGAGAGCGTGAAGACGGTCGAGATATAGAAGAGTGTGTAGCAGACCACCATCGCGAGTGCGCCGAGCAGCGTCGGCCAGCCGTAGTGCACGACGAGCGAGACGAGGGGAACGCGGACGCGCTCGTGCCGCTCGATCGCCGTCTGGAACGCGGGCGTTTCGGCGATCTTGAGCCGCACATAAAGGCCGAGCGCGACGAGGACCGCGCTCAGCAGAAACGGCACCCGCCATCCCCAACTGCGAAACTGCTCCTCGGAAAGCGCGAGCGCCAGTCCGAAGAAGAGGCCATTCGACGCGAGAAAGCCCACCGACGGTCCGAGCTGAGGGAACATGCCGAACCAGCCGCGGCGTTGCGCCGGCGCGTACTCGGTGGCGAGCAGCGCCGCGCCGCCCCATTCGCCGCCGAGCCCAATTCCCTGCCCGAGCCGCAGAATGCAGAGCAAGACAGGCGCGAGGCCGCCGATCGTATCGTAGCCGGGCACGAAGCCGATCAGCGTCGTGGAGACGCCCATGACGAGTAGCGACGCCACGAGCGTCGACTTTCGGCCGATTCGGTCGCCGAAATGGCCAAAGAGGAACGAACCGATCGGCCGCGCGATGAAGGCAAGGCCAAACGTGACGAACGCCGAGAGCGCTTGTGCCGTCGATGAACTGTGCGGAAAGAATACCGGCCCGATAACGAGTGCGGCGGCCGTGGCATAGACATAGAAGTCGTAAAACTCGATCGCCGTGCCGATGAAGCTGGCAAATACGATGCGCGAGCGGCTCGATGCGCTCGCTGCCGCTGACGAAGATGCAACCGCGGGGGAAGACGGCGAAGCCGACATCGATTAGGTCTCCATGTTTGTCGGGACGCGCTCGAGCGTCACGGCGCGCGAAAGCGCGCGTGACCGGCTCGCGGCGCGTCGTTCGCCGCGCATCCGGGCGCGGGGTGCCCGGAATTATAAGACGCTAATCGAACGCTTGCGCTTGAGGCAGGGCGAGCGTTCGCAACTGGAACTTCCCGTCGTTATTGAAAAGCCAGTCCTCCATCATCTCGACCTGACCGAGCCCGTTGAGCAGCTTCGGCGGCGGCGGTGGCAGCGGCGCCGCGCGGCGCAACGTCGACAGCGCTGTCGCTTCCGCGTCGTCGTCGCCGTTGGTGCGATAAACCGACGACGAAACGAGCTCGCCGTCCCGATTGATGGTGAATGCGACGACCACGAGTGAGCGCAGCATCGCTTGCGGCGGGCGCTTCAGCACATAGGACGGGTTGCGCTCGACGATACGTTTCGCGATGGCGTAACGATACTGGTCGAGCGTTTGACTGTTGACGGCGGCCGGCGGCGGCAACGTCACCGCAGCAGGGCGCTGCGGCGGCGTAAACGTGCAGGCGCTCGTGACGAGCAGTGCGCCGAAGGATGCAAGGCGCCAAAACCCGCGGGCGCGCAGAGCGGGTGGGCGGCTACGGTTGACGGTGGCTGACATGGCGATGTTGGAGCGAAGCTTCCGATGAATGCTCGCGCGAGCTGACGAAGAGCATAAAGAGAGCGTAGGCGACGCCGCGCCGTTGCGCATCCCGATTCGCGCTGGCTAAGTGCGGCTCCTAACAGCCGCCAAACGCGCCGAAAAAGCAAGGCCATAGCGCGGCCGCAGCGGGTCGGATCAACCGACCCCGCTCAGTAGGTGATGAGCGATTCGGACCACCAGTGCGTGCCCATGTCGCCGCGCCCATTGCGGATCCACTCGTAGTCTCCGACGCCGGCCCCCTCGCCGGGCCAAGGATTCATGAAGTAGAGCATTGGGCCGTCATCGTCGTAGCCGTCAATGACGATGAAGTGTCCGCCGCCGCCGTACCAGTTCCATAGGATCACAATGGGCTGGCGGTGCCGGATCGCCGATCGCACCGTCCCATACGCGAGTGGCTCCGTGTAGTAGCTCGAATCGCGTCGGCCCCAGTACCAGAGGATGCCGGCGATTCCTGTCGTCCCCGCGAGATAGTTCGGCGAGTTCGCTGGATCGTCCCAGTAGAAAGGATAGCTATTGCACGCATAATCAATCGAGTCGACCCAATTATCGATCGCGCATTGTCTGGCGAGCACGCCGCGATAGGCGAGGACGGCGGCCGCATCCGCGTCCCAGCACCATTGGCTGTGCTCCTGTTCGACGACCGCCAGCTCGAGTTGCTGCGAAGCGGCGGACGCCGCGCAAGGCATAGCAAGCGGCACAGCCACGACGAATAAATTGACGAGAAAGGGGAGCGCCACGCTAGCTTTCATGATCGCTTCCTCATCGCCCGAAGCGGACGTCGCGCATGCCGAGGCGCACGCGCTCGACGAGCAGGCCCCTGATTTCCGATGCCGGCACGGCGGCGGGCGAAATGTCGAGTGCCGGAGGTTGCTCGCCGTATAGGGCGGCACGAGCGCTCGCGAGCGGAACATAGCTGCGCCGGATGGGTTCGCCCGCCACGGAGAGGAACGTCACTTCGATGAAGTCCGCCACGGCTTGCAAGCTGCGGATGAAGCGCAAGCGCGGGCGCGGGGGTGGTGTCCCTGCGGCATAGCGCGCCTCCACAGCTGCGATTTCCGCGGCGAGCCCGCTTGCACCGGCGGCCACCATCTTCCAGGCGCCGCCGACTCGCACGACAGTCAGGAGTCCTACGGGTTTGCCCGCAGCGATCACGACGAAGCGCCATTGTCCGGTGCCCCGGATGCAGGCATCGATCGGCTGCCCGGCGAGCAAAGCGGCAGGGTCGACCAGGTTGGTCTCGAATCCGTCTCCGAGTGTGGCGTGACGCAATTGCGCATAGTCGTCGACGGCCATGATCCGACCGGTGCCGACGGCGCTCGAGTTGGCGCTCAGGCGATCGGCAAGGCTCGCCAGTGCCTCTTGCGCGGCGCGGCGCTGCGGCGTGCCAATAGCGGCTGCGATCGAATCCGGCGGGGAGGTGGCGTCGACGCCTGCCGGTCCACTTTGCGCCGATGCCGAGACTGACATCAATAGCGCTATGGCGGGCGTCAGTATCGTAAGTGATCTGCACGTTCGCATATTGGCATCTCCTGAGTGAATGCAAGTTCTGTCGAGCAAACCACTTGCCTATGCGAATTGGCTAAACCGATGGCGAGCGGCGGCAGCAGTTACTAAACCGATATTGCCCGGGCATGGGTCGCACTTATTGGGAAACGCGTCGCAACGTCGCATACTGCTGCCGATCGTTGCGCCCCAACGGGCGCGGTTTTCACACGTCGGTGAAGGCCGATTTACGGCAAAGAAACCCAATGTTTGAGAAATCGACTTCGCGAATTGGCTAATTGATAAGAGCTAGCGAAAATTTCCCATATACGGGGAGTAAGCATGTTAATAAAAATTTGAAAATGCTCGAATTAATTTGTACGATCTTGCTCAGGCCAAAGATAGGAGACGCCACACCTCGCATATAAGGGGTGGGTGGTTGTTCGGCATCTAATTCCGGGGGCATCATGCTTTGCAAATTTATGGATTCGCCGTTATGGAACGCGGTCGACACCGACGCCTGGTTCGACGCGCTAGTTGAAGTAGGACGACGCCATCAGCTCGAATACACGATCTTCGCCCTGGTGGCGAGAGACAATTTGCCGTTCAGCGAGGCGTTCTACAAAAGTAATCACTCCGCCGTGTGGCAAAAAATCTACGAGCAGAAGCGGTACTCGCAGATCGATCCGATCGTTCGGCACTGTCGCTCGAAAATGAGCCCGTTCTTATGGGGAAGTGAAGACTTCGTCGGTCCACAGGAAGAGGCGCTCTACGAGCAGGCGTGCTCATTCGGGCTGAGGTGGGGCGTGGCACTGCCCATTCACGGCCCGAAGCACGAGGTTGGCATGCTGTGCTTCGCGAGCAACCGCCGACCGGATGATGCAAAACGTGATGCCGTCGCTCATTTGCCGGAATTGGGGCTGACGCGCGATATCGCCTTCGAGACGGGCTTGCCCCATGCCACGCGGAAAATGAGCGCGCTCGTGCCGAAGCTCACGCCGCGCGAAATCGAATGCTTGAAATGGATGTCGCTGGGAAAGGCGACGTGGGAAATCTCGAGGATTCTCGGTTGCTCGGAATCGACGATCAACTACCACATCACGAACATCCGGAACAAAATGGGGGTACATTCGAGAAGCGCCGCCATGATAAAGGCGGTGGGGATGGGACTGATCGAGGTCTGACTGGCAGACTGGCGGAGGGCGTGGGATTCGAACCCACGAAGGCCGTGAAGCCTTGCCGGTTTTCAAGACCGGTGCATTCAACCGCTCTGCCAGCCCTCCGAGGACGGCGATTGTAACCCGAAACGACAATGTTTTCGCGACAGCGTCGTTATCAGTCCGAACCGCGAGCGCCGCTGTGGTCGCGCAGAAACAGCGCCTGCAAGTCGTTGAGAAACTGCTGCCCGAGCGGCGTTGGCGCGATGCGTTCGAAGTCACGCGTGATGAGCCCGCGCCGCTCCGCCTCTTGCAGCGCCGGCTCGATCGACGTCATCGTCAGTCCGGTTCGCTCGACGAACCGATGAACGGGGAATCCTTCGGTGAGGCGAAGGGCGTTCAGCATGAACTCGAAGGGCAAATCATGCGAACCGACTGCGTGCTCTTCCTGAACAGCGGTTCCCGCCCGCGCGTGTTCGATAAATGTCGCCGGATGCTTGTAGCGCGCCTGCCGGACGATACGGTGTGCGAACGATAGCTTCGAATGTGCGCCCGCCCCGATCCCTAAATAGTCTCCGAATCGCCAGTAGTTGAGATTGTGCTTGCACTGCCGGTTCGGTTTCGCATAAGCCGATACTTCGTAGTGCTCATAGCCCGCTTGCGCCATACGCTCATGAATCCAGTCCTGCATGTCCGCGGACGCATCGTCGTCAGGTAAGGGCGGCGGAAACTTGGAAAAGAGCGTATTGGGCTCGAGCGTCAGGTGATAGAGCGACAGATGGGGCGGTTCGAACGATAGCGCCGTTTCCACATCGGCCCGACATTCATCGAATGTCTGCCGCGGCAGCGCGTACATCAGATCGAGGTTGAAATTGTCGAAATGCCGCTTCGCGATCTCTACGGCGCGATGCGCGTCCGCACTGCCGTGAATGCGGCCGAGCGCTTGCAGATGCGGATCGTTGAAGCTCTGTATGCCGACTGACAGCCGGTTTATGCCGCTTGCGCGAAACTGCGCGAACTTGTCCGCTTCGAAAGTGCCCGGATTGGCTTCGAGGGTCATTTCCGCGTCGGCATCGATGGGAAGCAGGGCGCGCGCGTCGGAAAGCAGACGATCGAGCCCGCGTGCGGACAGCAAGCTCGGCGTCCCCCCGCCGATGAACACCGTATGCACGCGGCGTCCCCAAACGAGGGGCAACGCCTGTTCGAGATCGGCACGCAGCGCGTCGAGGTAATCTTCTTCGGGAAAGCGCTCGCCTTTCCATTCGTGCGAGTTGAAATCGCAGTAGGGACACTTGCGTACGCACCAGGGGAAGTGCACGTAGAGCGCGAGTGGAGGAAGGGAGCTCAGGCTGATCGAGCCAGGTGCTAAAAAGGCCTGCACGACACCGCCGCCAGTAGGGCCGGAACCAGCCATCATGCCTCCACGAGCCGTGCGAGCAACGCGCGCAGCGCCAGCGCGCGATGACTATGCGAGTTCTTGACCGACGGCGCGAGCTCGGCCGCGCTTGCGCCGAGCGCCGGCACGAAGAAGTGCGGATCGTAACCGAAACCATTTGTACCGCGCGCGACATCGACGACCTCGCCTTGCCACCGCCCTTCGGCGACGAGCGGCTCCGGATCGTCAGCATGCCGCATCAGCACGAGCACGCAGTAGTAGTACGCGCGCCGGTCCGCTACGCCTTGCAGCTCGGCCAGAAGGCGCGCGTTGTTCGCGGCATCGCTTTTTTCGCCGCCCGCGGCCTGCGCGAAACGGGCCGAGTGAACACCGGGCGCGCCGCCGAGCGCACGCACGCACAAGCCTGAGTCGTCGGCGAGCGCAGGCAGTCCAGTCAGCTGTGCGGCGTGCCTCGCCTTGGCGAGTGCATTCTCGATGAACGTCGGATACGGCTCTTCGGCTTCGGGCACACCAAGTTGTCCCTGCGCGATGAGCTCGACGCCTGCCGCTCCGAGCAGCGCCTCGAACTCGCGAAGCTTGCCCGCGTTGTTCGATGCCAGCACCACGCGCCCAAAACCATCTGCCGCGGCGTGCGGCGTTGCGCTGTCCTCGCTCCGCCGATCGTTCGATCGCGTTCGTTCCGTCACTCGTCGCTCCCCAACGCGGCCTTCTGCTTCGCGACCAGCTGCGCGATGCCCTGCTGCGCGAGATCGAGCAACGCGCTCATCTCGGCGCGCGAAAACGGCGAGCCTTCCGCCGTGCCTTGCACTTCGACGAACCCGCCGCTACCCGTCATGACGACATTCATGTCGGTGTCGCAGCGAGAGTCTTCGTCGTAGTCGAGATCGAGCAGCGGCGTTCCGTCGTAGATGCCCACCGAAATCGCCGCAACATAGTCGACAATCGGCGAGCGCTCGATGCGGCCCGCCGAGATGAGCTTTTGTACCGCGTCATGCGCCGCGACGAACGCACCGGTGATGCTCGCCGTGCGCGTGCCGCCGTCCGCCTGAATGACGTCACAATCAATGTGCAACGTGCGGGGGCCGAGTTGCTCGAGATCGAACACCGCACGCAGCGCGCGCCCGATCAACCGCTGGATTTCCTGTGTGCGGCCCGTCTGCTTCCCGCGGGCGGCCTCTCTGTCTGCGCGCGTGTGCGTCGCACGCGGCAGCATGCCGTACTCGGCCGTGAGCCAACCTTGGCCGCGCTCTCGCAGGAACTCGGGCACGCGTTCGAGCACGCTCGCGGTGCAAATCACTTTAGTGTCGCCGAACTCGACGAGCACCGAGCCTTCCGCGTGTTTCGTGTAGTGGCGCGTGAGGCGCACTTCGCGCAGCGCGTCGGCGCGGCGTCCGCTCGGACGTTGGGCGATATCGGTCATGGTCGGGGAATGGGGCAAAGGAAGGAAAGCACGATTTTACCGCCCCCGGCCCCGGCGCACTCGACGCGCGGCCATGGCGCTTTGGGCGCGGCGCCAGCGGGCGCGAGTTGCAAAAATGGGATAATGCACGTTCAACGCCTGTGCGCGCCGCTTGCGCGTGTCGAGAGATCCGCGCGTCGTGCATCAGATGTGCGCAAAAAGTCCGGGAAAGCCGCACGAAAGCGCGCACGTGCGACGCGCCGGACGAGCTCGAGGAGCGGTATCGCCGGGCAGCTCGATCAACCGGCCGGCAACGGCCTCTATCGCGAGACGGACGATGATATACAGCATGACAGGCTACGCGAGCAGCACGCGTGAAATCGCGGTTGCCGCGGCGACTGGAAGCATGAGCGTATCGGTCGAACTGCGTACGGTTAACTCTCGCTTTCTGGACCTGAATTTCCGCATGCCTGAAGAGGCGCGCGTCTGCGAGCCGACGCTGCGCGAAATGCTGATGACGAAGCTCTCGCGCGGCAAAGTCGACATCCGCATCAACGTGCAGCGTAGCGAGCAGGCGCCGAGTGCGGGGGCGCTGAACCTCGACGTGCTCAAGCAGCTCGCGCAACTCGAGGACGCGGTGCTGAAGGCTTTTCCGGGCGCCGAGCGCATGCGCAGCGGCGAGATCCTGCGCTGGCCCGGTGTGCTGACCGAGAGCGAGGCCTCGGCCGAGGCACTGCGCGACGCGGTGCTTGCTTGCGGCAAGCAGGCGCTGACCGAGCTGATCGACGTGAGGGCGCGCGAAGGCGCGCAGCTTGCCGCGATGCTGCTCAACAACGTGACCGAGATGGAAGCGATCTTGCAGCGCATTGCGCCGCTCGTGCCGGAGCTCATCGCCAAGCATCAGCAGAAAATCGTCGAGCGCCTTCAGGAAGCGCTCGGCATCGCGGCGCCCGATACCGCGGCGACGATTGTGTCGCGCGAGGAGATCGCCGAGCGGATCCGGCAGGAAGTGACGATGTACGGCATCCGCATCGATATCGCCGAGGAGCTTTCGCGGCTCGCCACGCACCTTGGCGAGACGCGGCATGTGATCGAGAAAGGCGGCAAGGTCGGCAAGCGGCTCGACTTCATGATGCAAGAGCTCAACCGAGAGGCGAACACGCTCGGCTCGAAGGCCGCGGCAAAGGAACTCGCCGACGCTTCGATGACGCTGAAACTGCTGATCGAGCAGATGCGCGAACAAGTGCAGAACCTGGAGTAAGCATACTGATGACCGACGCTATGTCCCAAGGCGGCGCCCAACGCGATGCGGGTGCCGCGCCTCGCAACCCGTATGCCGGCGCCTACCCCGGCAATTTATTCATGGTCGTCGCGCCGTCCGGCGCCGGCAAGTCGACGCTCGTGAACGCACTGCTCGCCAAAGATCCGGCGATCCGCCTCTCGATCTCGTACACGACGCGCAAGCCGCGCCCGGGAGAGCAGGACGGACAGCACTACCACTTTACGACGGTCGACGATTTTCTCGATCGGCACTCGCGCGGCGAGTTTCTCGAAAGCGCCGAGGTGCACGGCAACTACTATGCGACGTCTCGGCTCTGGATCGAAGAGCAGATGAAAAGTGGTCACGACGTCCTGCTCGAAATCGACTGGCAGGGCGCGCAGCAGGTGAAGAAGCGGTTTCGCAACGCCGTGGAAATTTTCATCCTGCCGCCCTCGCTCGATGCGCTCGAGATCCGGCTCAAAAAGCGCGGACAGGACGAGCCGAACGTCATCACGCGGCGGCTCCTCGCGGCCGGTAGCGAGATGGCGCATGCCTCGGAAGCCGAGTACGTCATCATCAACGAACACTTCGAGCGCGCGCTCTTCGAGCTACAGTGCGTCGTCGATGCGACGCGGCTGCGCTTCGCCTCGCAGTACGCGCGCCATAGTCTGCTTTTCGTCGAGCTCGGCATTCATCAGCCGCACGCCGAGTAAGGACGAGCGGTTGCGCACTTACGGTAGAATAAGCAACATATTGAGAAGGAATACCCGAACATGGCTCGCATTACAGTCGAAGATTGCCTGAAGCAGATCCCGAATCGATTCGAACTGGCGCTCGCCGCGACGTACCGCGCTCGGCAACTGGCCCAAGGCCATACGCCCAAGATCGAGAGCCGCGACAAGCCCACGGTCCTCGCGCTGCGTGAAATCGCGGCCGGCCAGGTCGGTATCGAGATGCTGAAGAAGGTACCCGTCTAAAGCATCGGGCGCGGACAACCCGGCACGGCCCCCTTAGGGCGAGTATCGGGTTTTCCGCGATCGTGCCGAGCGTGTAACCTGTCCACAACGTTGAACGGAGGCGAATATGAGCAATACCCCATCGTCTGCCTCCGCTGCCGCCGCCGAAGCGCTGCATCACGAACAAGAACACGAACAGCAGGTACCTGGCGCCGCGCGCAAGTACATCGATGCCGTTCTCGAGCAGTCATTCCGTCACCTGTTCGGGCCGACGGCCACCCCTGAGCAACCTCGCAAGCACGATGTCGTTTCGATCGCGAAACTGACGTCGATGCTCGGCGGCTATATGGGCCCCGAGGAGATCAAGGAGGTCAAGGCCGCCTTTCACTTCAGCGATGAAGCTCACCTAGGCCAGTATCGCCAGAGCGGCGAACCCTATATCACCCATCCTGTCGCCGTCGCGGAGACTTGCGCGGGCTGGAAGCTCGACGCGCAATCGATCATTGCCGCGTTGCTGCACGACGTGATGGAAGACCAGGGCGTAACGAAGACCGAATTGGCGGAGCGCTTCGGTGCGAAGGTAGCCGAGCTTGTCGACGGACTGTCGAAGCTCGACAAAATGGAGTTCCGCAATCGCGAGGAGGCGCAGGCGGAAAACTTCCGCAAGATGCTGCTTGCGATGGCGCGCGACGTCCGCGTGATCCTCGTGAAGCTGGCGGACCGGCTCCACAACATGAGAACGCTTGGTGCGGTGCCGCCTGAGAAGCGGCGTCGCGTGGCGCGCGAGACGCTCGACATCTATGCGCCTATCGCGCATCGGCTGGGTCTCAACAACACCTATCGCGAGCTGCAGGATCTCAGCTTCGCGAACTTCAATCCGAACCGCTACGCAACCCTCGAAAAGGCGGTCAAGGCGGCGCGAGGCAATCGGCGCGAGGTCGTCGGCAAGATTCTCGAGTCGGTTCAGCGCGCGATCGCCGATGCTCATATCGACGCCGAGGTGACGGGCCGCGAAAAGACCATCTTCAGCATCTACAAAAAGATGCGGGACAAGCAGCTCTCGTTTTCGCAAGTGCTCGATGTGTACGGTTTTCGCGTCGTCGTCGGCTCGCCGCTAGAGTGCTATACCTGCATCGGTGCGCTTCACGCGCTCTACAAGCCCGTGCCGGGCAAGTTCAAAGACTACATCGCGATTCCCAAGGTCAACGGCTATCAGTCGCTGCATACGACGCTCGTTGGGCCGTTCGGTGCGCCGATCGAATTCCAGGTGCGCACGCGCAAGATGCACGAGATCGCAGAGGCGGGCGTTGCGGCACATTGGCTCTACAAGAACGGCGGCGCCGATCTCAACGACGTGCAAAAGCGCGCACATCAATGGCTGAAGTCGCTGCTCGATATCCAGAGCGAGGCCGGCGATTCGAGTGAATTTCTCG
>CAYPWK010000080.1:14779-16748 GCA_964414365.1 uncultured Burkholderia sp. | reverse complement strand
GCTATCGCCTCCGAACTGCGATGAGCGCCTCCGGATTGACGACGCTCGACGTATCGCCCCCGTCGAACGCTAGTATGTTTTCGAACGCCGCGCTGAAATACAGCTCGTAGCTTTCGCGCTCGACATAACCGATATGCGGCGTGCAAATCACGTTCTCCAGGCGCAGCAAACCGTAGCCTTGGAGGATCGGCTCGGTTTCGAACACGTCGACCGCGACCATCCCGGGTCGATTGCGCGTCAGCGCATTCGCGAGCGCGTTGTCCTCGAGCAGCTCAGCGCGGCTCGTATTGACGAAAAGCGACGTGGGCTTCATGCGCAGCAGGTCGGCCTGCTTGACGATGCCGCGCGTGGCGTCGCTCAAGCGAAGATGCAGCGTCAGCACATCGCTCTCCTCGAAGAGCGCCTCCCGGCTCGCGGCAGTTTCATAACCGTCCGCTTTCGCGGCTTCGAGCGAATGTTCCCGTCCCCAGATCAGCACGCGCATCCCGAACGCCTTGCCGTAGCCGGCAACGATCCGGCCGATTTTGCCGTACCCCCAGATGCCGAGCGTATGCCCGTGCAGCACTTGCCCGAGGCCGAAATTCGGCGGCAGCGCCGACGTCTTGAGGCCGGATTGTTGCCACGCACCCTGTTTCAGATTCGCGACATACTGCGGAATGCGCCGCTGCGCGGCCATGATGAGCGCCCAAGTCAGCTCGGCCGGCGCGACAGGCGAGCCGACGCCTTCAAGGACGGCGATGCCGCGCTCGGTGCAGGCACCGAGATCGATGTGGCCGCCGACCTTGCCGGTCTGGCTGATCATCCGCAAGTGCGGGCACTTATCGAGCAACTGGGAGCTCACGCGGGTGCGCTCGCGGATGAGGACGAGCGCGTCGACTTCTGCCAGGCGGCTCGCCAGCTGGCCCAAGCCGCGCACCGTATTGTTGAACACTTTGACCTCATGTCCTGCAAGCATCTGAAAGCAATCGAGCTTGCGGACGGCGTCCTGGTAGTCGTCGAGAATGGCAATTTTCATAGGGGGAAGGTTCTGCAATGCACGTTGAACGCGATAGACGCGGTGATATCCTTGTCAGTTCCAACCTGTCGGAGAGATGGGAGCTGGCATGAGCGATGCAACGCCTGTCGTCACGATGCTCGGTGCTGCTTTCAAAACTGCTGTCGTTAGGCAGGAAGGCCTCTTTTTAACAGCTTGTTGTGACGCCACGCAAGCTGTACGGCTCCTGACGCCTGTTTGCATGCGCCTTTCGCGGTATGCATGCGCCTCTCGCCCGCGGCGTTATCGAGCGCCCACTGTTTCCCTTTCAACGAAGATAAAACGGAGACTGCGCAATGAACGAAATTGCCTTTGGAGGAGCAGCCGTATCTGAGGTTCCCGCATACGTGACACATAAACGGCTGCGCGAGTGGGTGCAGCGCATCGCCGCTTTGACGAAGCCCGAGCGCATCGTATGGTGCGACGGCTCCGAGGCCGAATACGACAGGCTCTGCGCGCAGATGGTCGAGGCCGGCACCCTGAAGCGGCTCAATCCCGCGAAGCGGCCGAACTCTTATCTCGCGTGGTCAGACCCCGCGGATGTGGCGCGCGTGGAAGACAGAACGTTCATCTGCTCCAAGCATCGGGAAGATGCAGGGCCGACGAATAACTGGATGGAGCCGGACGAGATGCGCGCGACGCTCGGCGGCCTCTTCGACGGCGCGATGCGTGGACGGACGATGTACGTCGTGCCGTTCTCGATGGGCCCACTCGGCTCGCCCATCGCGCATATCGGCATCGAGCTGACGGACAGTCCTTACGTCGTCGTCAACATGCGGATCATGACGCGCATGGGCCGTCAGGTATACGAAGTGCTCGGCACCGACGGCGACTTCATTCCATGCGTGCACTCGGTCGGCGCACCGCTCGTGGACGGCGCGCGCGATATGCCGTGGCCCTGCAACGATACCAAATACATCGTCCATTTCCCCGAAG
>CAYPWK010000080.1:0-14769 GCA_964414365.1 uncultured Burkholderia sp. | reverse complement strand
CTGGAGTTTCGGCTCGGGCTACGGCGGCAACGCGCTGCTCGGCAAGAAGTGCTTGGCGCTGCGTATCGCATCGACAATGGGGCGCTCCGAGGGCTGGCTCGCCGAGCACATGCTGATCCTCACGGTTACGTCGAACGAGGGGCGCAAGTACCGCGTCGCGGCCGCTTTTCCGTCGGCTTGCGGCAAGACGAACTTTGCCATGCTGATCCCTCCGCCCGCGATGAACGACTGGACGATCTCGACGATCGGCGACGACATCGCCTGGATCAAGCCCGGCAAAGACGGCCGCCTATATGCGATCAACCCCGAAGCCGGCTACTTTGGCGTCGCCCCGGGCACGAGCGAGAAGACGAACTACAACGCGATGGCGACGCTCAAGGGCAACGTCATCTTTACGAACGTGGCGCTGACCGACGACGGCGATGTCTGGTGGGAAGGCATGACCGACGAGCCGCCAGCTCACCTCATCGACTGGCAAGGCAACGACTGGACGCCTGAGATTGCACGCGAAACGGGCCGCAAGGCCGCGCATCCGAACGCGCGTTTCACGGCGCCGGCCGCGCAATGCCCATCGATCGATCCCGACTGGGAGAATCCGGCCGGAGTGCCGATCGATGCGTTCATCTTCGGCGGGCGGCGTTCGAGCACGGTGCCACTTGTCACGGAGGCGCGCACTTGGGTTGAAGGCGTTTACATGGCGGCGACAATGGGGTCCGAAACTACAGCCGCCGCGGCCGGGCAGCAAGGCGTCGTGCGCCGCGATCCTTTCGCGATGCTGCCGTTTTGCGGCTACAACATGGCCGACTACTTCGACCATTGGCTCAACGTCGGCAAGCGAGTGGACGCGCTTGCGGGCAAGTTGCCGAAGATCTTCTGCGTGAATTGGTTCCGCAAGGGTCCGGATGGCAAGTTTGTCTGGCCGGGCTTTGGCGAGAACATGCGCGTGCTGCGCTGGATGATCGGACGAATCGAGGGCCATGCCGGCGGGGCCGAGCACGCTTTCGGAATTTCGCCGCGCTATGAGGACATCGATTGGAGCGGGCTCGATTTCACGCGCGAACAGTTCGAGCAAGTGACATCGGTCGACGAAGCGGCCTGGCGCCAGGAACTCGCGCTGCACGACGAGCTCTTCGAAAAGCTTCGGCATCACCTGCCGGCCGCGCTGACGCGGACAAAGGCCGGCATCGAGGAGCGACTCGCCACCGCCTGAGCTGGAGCGAGCCCCACCGTTCAAGACCGCCGCGAGCGGTCTTTTTTGACCTCGCGCATCCACTCCCAGCGCCGTCGCGTAACAGAGTGAAATCTGTCACTACTTCAAAATTCGCAAAAAAGGCGCCCCTGTGCGCAACTCTGCGCTGATTGGCGAGTCGTAGGACAATTACGTATTGGCTCGGGAATTTTTTTCTGAGCAATAACAGCGGCAGGAGTTGTCAATGGATCATCTGCAGTCAATGCGCGTGTTCGTGAAAGTGTCCGACCTGGGCAGCTTTGCCCGCGCCGCGAGCGCCATGGATATTTCGAATGCAGTCGCGACGCGTCATGTCGCGGACTTGGAAGCCCGTCTCGGCACGCGCCTGCTGAACCGCACTACCCGCAGCCTTTCGCTCACCGAATCCGGGCAGGTCTACCTTGAGCGGGCTCGCCAGATTCTCGACGAACTCGAAGATGTCGAGCAGATGGTCGTCGCTCGCAATCACGAGCCGGTCGGCACGCTACGCATCGTCGCGCCGGTCGTCTTCGGCCTGCACAACCTCGCCCCTGTTCTGCAGACCTACATCAGCCGGTATCCGAAGGTCGTTCCCGATCTCACGCTCGTCGATCGCGGCGTCGATCTCGTCGAGGAAGGTTTCGACGTAGGCATCGTCATCGCGCAGAAGATGCGCAGTGCAAGTATCGTCACCCGCCGTCTCACCACCGGCTGCATGATCGTGTGTGCCACGCCCGCGTATCTTGAAAAGCATGGCGTACCGACTCGACCCGAGCAGCTGGCCGATCACGCTTGCCTTAGCCTGCCTTCCGAGTATTGGGGCGAGGAGCGCGTGTTCACGGGGCCCGAGGGTGAAGTGCGCGTGCGGCCCTCGAACGTCATCGTCAGCAACAACACCGAAATGCTGCGGCAGTTCGCGCTGCTCGGGATGGGCATCGCGATCCTGCCGAGCTATCTGATCGGCAGCGACGCAACGCGCGGCAACCTTGTGCGTGTGCTCGCCGACTACAAGCTGCCGAAGGTCGAAGTCAACATCGGCTATCCGAGCCGTCGGCATCTTCCCGCCAAGGTGCGCACGTTCATCGACCATCTCGTGGAACACTTCAGCCGCACTCCGAATGGCACGCTCGGCGAACTGTGGCTTCACCAAGATGGCGCGGGCGTACCGGATGGCTCACCAGGGCAACGTGAGCACGATGCCGAAGTCGTCGATTCGAATGAGGAGTTCGAGGTGCGTGGACACCATGCGTATGACGCACGGCACGATGGCGCACTCGCGAAGGTGCCGAGAGCCGCGCGTCCGCGCGCAAGCACGCCGACGCCGCTCTGATTCGTTGCACGGCTGAAGCGCCGACGCAAGCCGCCGTTGCCGTGCCTTATCCTCGATCGGCCGGCACGGTGGTCCGGCCGGCACGGCGGTGAAATCGTGAAATCACGCCCCGACTTTGCGGGCGGGCGCCTTCTTTGCGGCTGCCGGCTTCGTCGCCGTTCGCGCGGCGGTCTTGGCGGCGGCTTTTGGCGCCGGCGCTGTCACGGCTTCTTCCGTTTCATGTTCTTGCGCGTCGTCAGCCGCGGCGCCCCGCGCTGCTCGCTGTGACCGCCCTGCCGTCTTCGCGGCGGTCTTGGCCGACGGCTCTTTCTTCTCGAATTCGAAGCCGATCTTCCCGTCGCTTTGCTTGACGAGGTACGCCTTGAAGTTGCGCCCCGTGCGCGAGGATTTGAAGCCCGTCAGCAAATCGGTACGCCCCTCCGAGAGCAGCTTGGCCATCTGCTCGCGCGCGATCTCCTGCTGAAGGATGACCTTGCCCGAGCGGAAATCGCAGCTCTTCGGCGTGGCGACGGAGTTCTCACAGACATAGCTCATGCCGTGCTCGTAGACGCTGGCCCCGCACTTCGGGCACGCGCCGACGGGTTCCTGATCCGAGAAATCGGGCGCCTCGCCGTCTTCGCCCCCCTGGTCCTGGCCGAAGTCGAATTCAAGCTTGTAATTCTTGATCTCGTCGTCGAACGCGAGCTTGAGAATGGCCGAGAACGGCCGCCCCATCTTGCTGCGAAAGCCTGATAGCGGGCCGATTTCCTTCTTCGACAGCAGCGTTTCCACTTCCTCGATCTCGAACTGGCGGCTGCCGGGAATCTTCGATATCGAGAAGTCGCACTGCGTGCAGGCGAAGCGCCGATAGTTCTCCTTCACTTGCCCCCCGCAATTTGGACAAGGCGTGGAAAGCGTCGCGTAATCGCCGGGGATCGTGTCGGAGTCGTATTCCTTGGCGCGCTTGACGATCGTTTGCGTCATCCGCGCGATTTCCTGCATGAACGCATCGCGGGCAAGCCCCCCGCGCTCCATCTGGGCCAGTTTGTGCTCCCACTCGCCCGTCAGTTCGGGCGCCGTCAGTTCCTTGACGCCGAGCCCGCGCAGCAATGTCATCAACTGAAACGCCTTGGCAGTCGGGATCAGCTCGCGGCCTTCCCGGACGAGGTACTTCTCGCCGAGCAGACCTTCGATGATGGCGGCGCGCGTGGCCGGCGTGCCGAGCCCCTTGGCCGCCATCGCCTCACGAAGTTCATCGTCTTCGACGAGCTTGCCCGCGCCCTCCATCGCCGAGAGCAACGTAGCTTCGTTGTAGCGTGCGGGTGGCTTCGTCGTCAGGCCGTGTGCAGCGATCTTGTCGGTCTTGACCTTCTCGTCCTTCTGCACCGGCACGAGGTTGCCCTCCTCGCCGCCCGCGTCGCGGCCGTATACTTGGAGCCAGCCGGGTTCGACGAGCACCTTCCCCTCGGTCTTGAATTGATGGCCGGCCACTTCGGTGATGCGCGTGGTGACGCGGAACTCGGCCGCGGGGAAAAAGACAGCGAGAAAGCGCTTTACGACCAGGTCGTAAAGTTTCTGCTCGGGTTCCGACAGCGACTTCGGCGCTTGCAGCGTCGGGATAATCGCAAAGTGATCGCTGATCTTCGAGTTGTCGAAGATCCGCTTGTTCGGCTTGACCCAGTTCTTGTCGAGAACCTGCTTCGCGAACGGCAGATAGTTATTGCTCTCCTTCAGCATCTCGAGCGTGCTCTTGACGGTGCCGAGGTAGTCCTCGGGCAGCGCGCGCGCGTCGGTACGCGGGTAGGTGAGCACCTTATGCTTCTCATAGAGCGCTTGCGCGAGCCCGAGCGTGTTCTTGGCGGAAAAGCCGAAGCGGCCGTTCGCCTCCCGTTGCAGGCTCGTCAGGTCGAAGAGCAGCGGCGAAAGCTGGGTCGAGGGCTTTGATTCCTCGGTCACGGTACCGACGTGGTCGCGGCAGGCGGCGACGACGGTCTCCGCCGCGGGAAGGCTCCATAGCCTCGATTCGCGTTTTTCAGGATCGAACTCGTCGCGCTTGAACTTTGGGTCGAACCAGCGGCCTTCGTAGAAACCGCCCGCGCAGACGAACTCGGCGCGCACTTCCCAATAGTCGCGCGGCACAAACGTGCGAATCTTCTCTTCCCGCTCGACGACGATCGACAGCGTCGGCGTCTGCACGCGGCCGACGGTCGTGAGGAAGAAACCGCCGCCCTTGCTGTTGAACGCCGTCATGGCCCGCGTGCCGTTGATGCCGACGAGCCAGTCAGCCTCCGAGCGGCAGCGCGCCGCGTCGGCGAGCGGCTGCATCTCGGCATCACTGCGCAGGTGCGCGAAGCCGTCGCGGATCGCCGCGGGCGTCATCGATTGCAGCCAGAGCCGCTGCACCGGCTGCTTGGCTTTTGCGTGCTGCACGATGAGCCGAAAAATGAGTTCGCCTTCGCGTCCCGCGTCACACGCGTTGATGAGGCGATCGACGTCCTTTCGCTTGATCAGCTTTGTCAGCACCTTGAGGCGCGACTCGCTCTTCGCGATCGGGTTGAGGTCAAAGTGTGGCGGAATGACGGGGAGGTGCGCGAAGCTCCATTTGCCGCGCTTTACCTCGTATTCCTCAGGTGCGGCGATCTCCAGCAGATGGCCGACTGCAGACGACAGAACGTATTCGTCGCTCTCGTAGTACTCGTCATGTTTCGTGAAGCCGCCGAGCGCTCGAGCGATGTCGTTCGCGACAGAGGGCTTCTCGGCAATGATCAGTGCTTTGGACATGACTGGATATCTTGGGTGTTCGGGGTCAAAACCCGCATAGTGGTCCCTTCAACGACCGCTTTATAGCACACGGCGCTCGCATGGCGTCCTTCCGTCGGAAAAACCAGCGTGGCGTATGCACTATTCAAAGCTCATGGTAGTGGCACCGATCCGTTCAGCATGACCAGTGCCGGGCGGCGCGGCCGAGCAACTCGCCTGGGCGGTAAAAAGGGTCAGGCAGTTGCGAGCGCCGGGCGCAGCTTCGGCGCCCCGGTGGCGTTGGGAAGCCCGGTCAGCTCAGAAAGTAGACGCTCGGCAATCGACGCGTGCGGCAATACTGTGCCGAAAAAGCGCGTTGTGGCGCCGTCTTCGATCAGTAGGGTCGGGAAGTTCTCGACGTCGAGGTCTTCGAAGCGATCGGCATGCGTTTCGATGTCGATCCAGACGAAGCAAATCCCTGGATGGGCATCGGCAAGCCGATCAAAGTCGGCCCGGTAGTCGCGGCACGTTCCGCACCATTCGGCGCACAGGCAGGCGACGAGGAGCGTATCGCTGTCGTTCACGCGCTCGGCGATCCGGTCCGAATCGGTATCGAGGTTCAGCGCGGGCATCGATCTATCCTTGCAATGTTTTTGGCTCTTGTGTCCTGTGACTCTAGCATGCGGTGCCATCGTCGGTCAGTGAGCCCGGTCGTACATTTCTCACGAATCGGCCGCCGGGCAGTGCGTTCAAGTGCCCCGCCAGTTCGAGCTCGAGCAGCATGCCCTGAAGCGCTGCACTGTCGATGTCGGTCCGAGCCGCCAGGATTTCAAGTGTCGCCGGCGCGTGACCGAGCGCATCGAGTACGCGAGCCGCGCGGCCCTCGGGCGCCGTGAGCAAGCGTGATTGCGCGTGCCGCGCCAACGGCATTCGCGCTGGGCGGCACCAGGGCGCTTCGCGCGTCGAGCGCTGCGGCGACGTTGCGGGCGGACGTTCCGGAAGCAAGGCTTCTGCGCGCAACGCCCCTCCCGGTGGCGGCGCGATGCCGAGTTCCTCCAGGACATCCTCCGGCGTCTCGGTGAGCTTTGCACCTTCTTTGATGAGCTGGTGACAGCCGCGAGAAAGCGGCGCGTGAATCGACCCGGGCACGGCGAAGACCTCGCGGCCCATCTCGTTCGCGAGCCGCGCCGTGATCAGAGATCCCGAGCGCAATGCCGCTTCGATGATGAGGACACCTCTCGCTAGCCCCGCAATCAGCCGGTTGCGCTGCGGAAAATGCTCTCTTCGAGCTGGCGTGCCCAATGGCCATTCGGAGACGATTGCGCCCCGCTCGGCGATTTCCGAGGCGAGCGCGCGATGGCGGGCCGGGTAGACGAGATCGACCCCCGTGCCGACGAGCGCGACCGTGCCCCCGTTCGAATCGAGCGCGCCTCGGTGGGCCGCGCCATCGATCCCGAGCGCGAGCCCGGACACGACGGCGAGACCGGCGTTTGCCAATGCGCTTGCGAAGTATCCGGCGTCCTCGAGTCCTTGCGGTGTTGCGCCGCGGCTGCCGACGATGGCCACTGCGCTCGCGTGCAGCAACTCGAGCCGCCCTTTTACATATAGGAGCGGCGGCGGATCGTGCATTGCCCGCAAGGTGGCCGGATAGCGTGCGTCGGTCAGCGAAACGAGCGCGTTGCCAGGCTTCGCGCACCAAGCTGCAACACTTTTGACGGTTTCATCGAAGCCCGCTGCCGGCGGCGCGAGCGCAGCCCGCGCAGCGGTCTCGCCGGCAACTGCCGCGAGGGACTGGAAGGGCTCGGCGCGTACCGCCTGCGGCGACCCGAACGCGTCGACGAGCGTGCGCAGCGCTGCGCGAGTCAGACCGTGCGCCCCGGCCAGCACGAGCCACGCGGCGAGCTCGGCCTCGGTCATAGGTCGTGTGCGCATAGCGCCTGACTTCGCCGCGCACGAACCCGCGGCCTGCATGGTAGAATTTTCATCATCCGAAATGAACTCCTGTGCGACGCGGGCGCCTGCTCTCCCCTCGGGGCGGGGCTGCGGCGCGCGACGTCCGGCCTATCTTCGATCGTACGATCGGGGCCGGACAAGCTGGCCGAACGGCATATCGACGAACGCCGGAATTCCGACGATCATCATTCATGTTGCGAGCGCCTTCAGTCGCATCGGCAGATCTGAGCGAACGTCGGACAATGTCGCATTCGCGAACGAAACCTTCTTCGAATCATGGCTTTACTGAACATCCTTCATTACCCCGACAAGCGGCTGCACAAGGTCGCAAAACCGGTCGGTGTCGTCGATGAGCGCATCCGCAAGCTCGTCGCAGACATGGCCGAGACGATGTATGCCGCGCCTGGCGTAGGCCTCGCCGCCACCCAGGTGGACGTCCACGAGCGCGTCATCGTGATCGACGTTTCGGAAGCGCACGACGAGCTCCGCGTCTTCATCAACCCCGAGATCGTCTGGTCGAGCGACGAACGCAAACTCTCGGAGGAGGGCTGCCTCTCCGTGCCGGGCATCTATGACAACGTCGAGCGTGCCGAAAAGGTCCGCGTGCGCGCATTGAACGAGCGCGGCGAGTCGTTCGAGCTCGATTGCGAAGGCTTGCTGGCGGTCTGCATCCAGCACGAGATGGATCATCTGATGGGGCGAGTTTTCGTCGAGTACTTGTCGCCGCTCAAGCAGTCGCGCATCAAGACGAAAATGAAAAAGCTCGAGCACACGATGTAACGCGTAGCGTTAGCCCCTCCCCGATTCTCGCTCGTTCATGGCACATCAGTTACGCGTCGTTTTTGCCGGCACGCCGGAGTTCGCCGCAGCGGCCTTGGCCGCGATTCACGAGGCGGGGTTTCCTGTGCCGCTCGTGCTGACCCAGCCTGACCGGCCCGCCGGTCGCGGTATGAGGCTCCAGGCTAGCGCCGTTAAGCGCTACGCCGTCGAACACGGGCTAGCGCTCTCGCAGCCGTCTTCGTTGCGACGTAGCGGTAAATTCCCCGCGGAGGCCGCCGCGGCGATCGACCAGCTGCGCGCAACGCCGCACGACGTAATGGTCGTGGCGGCTTACGGCCTGCTGCTTCCGCAGGAAGTACTCGACATTCCCCCGCACGGGTGCATCAACATCCATGCATCGCTGCTGCCGCGCTGGCGTGGTGCAGCGCCGATCCATCGGGCAATCGAGGCGGGCGACCCTGAAACGGGCATCACTCTCATGCAGATGGATGCGGGGCTCGACACGGGCCCGATGCTGAGCGTGGCGCGCGTGGCGATCGAGCCGCGCGATACAACGGCGATGCTGCACGACAAGCTTGCGGCGCTCGGCGCGCGGCTGATCGTCGAAGCGCTCGCCGAGTTAGAGCGCAATGGCAGGCTCGTCGCTACGCCGCAGCCCGACACCGGCGTGACCTATGCCGACAAGATCGGCAAGGAAGAGGCCGCGCTCGACTGGCGGCAGCCGGCCGAGGCGCTTGCGCGAAAAATTCGCGCTTTCGATCCTTTCCCCGGGGGCGCCGCCGCGCTCGATGACGGCTCGGCCTTGAAGATCTGGGCGGCCGAGCCCGTTATCTCTAAGCCAAACGGAGCCGGACCGGGTACGATCGTTGATGTGACATCGGAGGGCGTCGTGGTCGCCTGTGGTGAAGGTACGTTGCGTCTCACGCAGTTGCAAAGGCCCGGCGGCAAGCGCTTGCCTGTCCGCGAATTCCTCGCGGGCGCCCAGATTGAGGCGGGTAGGCGCTTCGCGCTGCCGCAGTAGCTTTTTGGAGTTTCGCCCATGTTCGGCATCGTCCATTTTCCCTTGTTTGCCGCCGCTGTCTTCCTGTTGAACGTGACCCCGGGGCCGGACACGGCCTACATCGTCGGGCGGAGCGTCGCGCAAGGGCGCGGCGCTGGCCTGATGTCGGCGCTCGGCATCTCGGCGGGTTGCTGCGTGCATACGCTCGCGTGCGCATTCGGTCTGACGGCCCTGATTGCTGCCTCCGCCGCCGCATTCACCGTGGTCAAGGTCGTCGGCGCCATGTACCTGATCTATCTCGGAGTGCGGCTTGTTTTCTCAACGCCTGCCAAAGCGCGTCCTGACGCCGCTCGGCAAGCGAGCGAGCCCGCCGCGGCCAAGCCGCTCAGGCAACTTTTCGTGCAAGGGTTCTGGACCAACGTGTTGAACCCGAAGGTGGTGCTGTTCTTCGTCTCCTTCTTTCCGCAATTCGTCGCGGCAGAGAGCGATCACAAGGCGCTCGCCTTCCTCGCGCTCGGCGCTGTCTTCATCGCCATGAGCACGGTCTGGAATAGCTTCGTGGCCTGGATTGCGGGCAGCGTGACACGGCGGCTGGGCGGCAAGCCGTGCGTCAAGAAATGGCTCGACCGCCTCGTGGGCAGCGCGTTCGTCGGACTGGGGCTGAAGCTCGCCACGGCGCAAAAATGAGCCGGCAGAAAGGAGTCCGCTCAGGCAAAGGTCTACTTTGCGGGCGCGCATCGGGGAATTTTTTCGGCTCACCATGACCTAACGAATCGCTTACAATCGATTGCTGCGTTGTGGGACGCGCCGTTCTTAATGCGCGCCCGCAGCCAAGCCCCTTGGTGAGAAGAACGGAGAAAAGGAGTCCACATGTTCAATTGGGTCAAAACCGCAATGCTGATGGCGGCGATCACGGCCCTTTTCGTCGTGATCGGCGGGATGATCGGCGGCTCGCGCGGCATGGTGTTCGCGCTGGTCATCGCGTTCGCGATGAATTTCTTCTCGTACTGGTTCTCGGACAAGATGGTCCTGAGCATGTACAACGCTCAGGAAGTCGACGAGGCAGCGGCGCCCCAGTTCTATAGGATGGTTCGCGAGCTTGCGTCACGCGCCGAATTGCCTATGCCGCGCGTCTACCTGATCAACGAGGATGCGCCGAATGCGTTCGCAACGGGCCGCAATCCCGAGCATGCGGCCGTCGCCGCGACGACGGGTATCTTGCGGATCTTGTCGGAACGCGAGATGCGCGGCGTGATGGCGCACGAGCTCTCGCATGTGAAGCATCGCGATATCCTGATATCGACGATCTCCGCGACCATGGCCGGTGCGATCTCCGCGCTCGCGAACTTCGCGATGTTCTTCGGCGGACGCGACGAGGAAGGGCGCCCCGCCAATCCGATTGCGAGCATCGCCGTGGCATTGCTCGCGCCTATCGCGGCGGCGATGATCCAGATGGCAATCTCCCGCTCGCGCGAGTTCGAGGCGGACCGCGGCGGCGCGCGACTCTCCGGCGATCCGCAGGCGCTGGCATCCGCGCTCGACAAGATTCACCGCTACGCATCGGGGATCCCTTTCCCGGCTGCTGAAGCGCATCCCACCACCGCGCAGATGATGATTCTCAATCCGCTCGCGGGCGGGACCATAGCCAACCTGTTCTCGACGCACCCGTCGACGGAGGAGCGCATCGCACGCCTGATGGAGATGGCTCGTACGGGGCGCTACGACTAAGCGCGGCTGGGGTTGCCGCGCAGGCTCCGATCGTGCACGGATCGGGGCGCGCGATGAGAGCGGCTACAATAGCGCGTTTGTCTTGCGCAATGCCCTGAGCGGCATGCCGGTTCGCCTCTCCTCATGACCCGATCTTCGTCGCCGCGCCGTCACTCGGCCAAGCCCGCACCTGTGCACGGCCCTTACCTGCCGGCACTGCACCTTGCACCCGATTCGCTCGGCTTCGCGCTCGACGCGGCCGCACAAGCCGTGGGCGCGGTGCGCGCGGGAACGGCATTGCCTGCCGCGCTTGCCGCTGTGCATGCACAAAGCCCTGCGGCCGCAGTCGCGCTTTCACGCGGCGCTGTACAGGATATCGCCTATCGGACGCTGCGCCGCCTAGGCACGGCGGACTGGCTCATTGCCCGGCTCGTAAGCAGGCCGCCGCCATCGCATGTCGCCAGCCTGCTCGCCTCGGCGCTGGCCCTGCTTGCCGATGAGGACGACGCCACGGCCGAAGGCGAAGCGCGTGCAGCCTATCAGGCCTACACGGTCGTGGATCAAGCCGTTCGCGCGATCGGCGCACGGCGCGAGTTCGCTTTCGCAAAGGGGCTTGTCAACGCGGTGCTCCGCAACTTCTTGCGCGAGCGTGCTTCTCTTCTCGGAGAGGCCGCGGCCGATCCGGTCGCGCGTTGGAACTATCCTCGATGGTGGGTCGAAGCGGTGGAGCGTGCATGGCCTGAGCGATGGCAGGAGATCCTCGCCGTCGGCAATCGGCCCGGTCCGCTCACGCTGCGCGTGAACGCTCGCCGCTCGACTGTCGCTGCTTATCTGCAGGCGCTGCGCGAAGCGGGACTCGATGCGCAGCAGATTGGCGCGCATGCGGTACGCCTTGCGAGGCCGATGCCGGTCGAGCGAATTCCAGGCTTTGCGGATGGCGTCGTCTCCGTGCAGGATGCGGGCGCGCAACTCGCGGCCGAATGGCTCGGCGCGCGCGACGGCATGCGCGTGCTCGATGCCTGCGCGGCGCCGGGCGGGAAGACGGGCCACGTGCTCGAACTCGCCGACGTGACGCTCGTCGCGCTCGAGAGCGATGCGGATCGCGCGGGGCGCATCGGCGAAAATATGAAACGTCTCGGGTTGACGGCTGATCTGCGCATCGGCGATGCGGGCACGCCCGAGACGTGGCATGACGGCACCGGGTTCGATCGGATACTTGCCGACGTGCCATGCTCGGCCTCGGGCATCGTCCGCCGCCATCCGGACATCCGCTGGCTGCGGCGGCCGACCGATATCGCGGCGCTCGCGCGCGAGCAGCAACGCATCGTCGATGCGCTTTGGCCGCTCGTTGCCCGCGGCGGAGAACTGCTCTACGTCAGCTGCTCGATCTTTCCGGAGGAAGGGGAGGCTCAGGCCGAGCGGTTTGAACGCGCGCATCAAGATGCGGTACGATTGGACGCGCCGGGGCAACTGGCGCCGGTCTGCGCCGGCGCGGCAAACGCGCTTTCGGCGTCCACGACGGCCGGCATGGGCGCCGCTGAGCGCACCGGGTCTGACATCGACCACGACGGTTTTTTCTACGCGCGCTTCCAGAAACGGTGACGACCAGCAAACGCTTCTTCCCGCTTCGGCTCGTGGCCGTGCTCTGGATTGGGCTTACTCTTTGCCTTGCCGTGGCGGCGCCGGCGAACGCGGATCCGATTGCCGTGCAGCGTGCTTCGCTGCAGGCCGACGGTTCAGGCTGGAGTCTCGACGCGCGCTTCGAGTTCGAACTCAACAGCAGTCTCGTGGAGGCGGTCAACAGGGGCGTGCCGCTGTATTTCACGACCGACTTCGAGTTGACGCGTGCGCGTTGGTATTGGTTCGACGAGCAGCCGGTCTCCGTCTCGCAGACGTGGCGTCTGTCGTTTCAGCCGCTTACGCGCGAGTACCGCGTCTCGAGCGGCGGTCTGCAGCTCGGCTTCGGCTCGCTTGACGACGCGCTCGCGGTCATCAAGCACGTGACCTCGTGGCACGTGATCGATCGCACGCAGGTGCGGGCAGGCGAAACGTACACGGCATCGGTCCGCATGGAGCTCGATACGGCGCTCATGCCGAAGCCGTTCCAGGTCGACGCGGTGAACAACCGCGATTGGTCGCTTGCTTCCGATTGGAAGCGCTTTATCTTCACGGTGGCCGAACATGCTAAGTAGCGTACGCCGCGCCGCTGACGCCAAGAGCATCGTGCTGCGCGTGCTCGTATCGACGGTCGCCGTGACGGCGCTCTTGCTGCTCGTGCTGCTTGCGGCCGCGAGCGCGAACACCGAGTTCTTCGACCGCTACTATTCGTGGCTTTACGCGGCGAATATCGCTGTCGCGCTCGTGTTTCTGCTCGTCGTCATCGCGCTCAGCGTGATGATTCTCGTGCGCTTGCGCAAGGGCAAGTTCGGCACGCGGCTGCTCGCGAAGCTCGCTGTCTTTTTCGCGCTTGTCGGCGTCGTGCCGGGCGGGATCATCTATATTGTCTCGTATCAGTTCGTATCTCGTAGCATCGAATCGTGGTTCGACGTCAACGTCGAGACGGCGCTTACCTCGGGCCTCAATCTCGGTCGCGGCATGCTCGACGCTTCTTTGTCGGATCTGCAGACGAAGGCGCGGCTGATGTCCGAGCAGCTCGCGAGCGCCGGTCCGGCCAATACGACGATCACGCTGTTGCGATTGCGCGATCAGTTCGGCGTGCAGGAGGCAATGGTCGTCGAATCGGTGAGCGGCGGCGTGTCCGGTGCGGCGCCTGGACTGCACGTGGTGGCGCAGGCATCGGGCAGCAAGATGGCGTCGCTCGTCCCCGACGACATGCCGACACCGCTCGCGATCGATCAGGCTCGCACGCGCGGCTTCGCCGCCGTGGAAGGCGAAGTCGACGGCGACCCGCATGCGAAAGGTTCGGCGGGCGTGCTGCGCTTGCGCGTCGTCGAGCGCATTCCGGACGCCAGCACGTCGTTGCTGCAGCCGGCAGAGCGCTTCTTGCAATTGACGCAACCTGTATCGCCGACGCTTGCACGTAATGCCGACGCCGTGCAGCGCGCCTATCGCGAGTATCAGGAAAAGGCGCTGGGTCGCACGGGCTTGCGCAAGATGTACATCGGGACGCTGACGCTTGCGCTCTTTCTCGCAACGTTCATCGCGATGATGCTGGCGCTCGCGCTCGGCAATCAGCTCGCGCGGCCGCTTTTCTTGCTTGCACAAGGAACGAAGGAAGTCGCCGAAGGCGACTACACGCCGAAACGCGAGATCAAGACACGCGACGAGCTCGGCTTTCTCACGCAGTCGTTCAATGCGATGACACGGCAGCTTTCGGAGGCGCGCGCGGCAGTCGAACGAAACCGTATCGCACTCGAGCATTCGAAGGCTTACCTCGAGAGCATCCTCGCTAACCTGACGGCCGGCGTGTTCGTGCTCGATCGGCAATTCCGGCTCACCACGGCCAATCGCGGCGCGGAGCGTATTTTCCGGCAGCCGTTTCAATCGATGCTCGGCGCTTCGCTAGAGCACATCGGCGTCATTGCGGAGTTCGCGGCGATGGTGCGCAAGGCGTTCGCGGATCGCGAAGCAGCGAGCACAGGCGGACCCGACGACGGCCACTGGCAACAGCAGTTCGCGGTGTCGGTGCCCGGCGAAACGGAGCCGATCACATTACTCGTGCGCGGCTCGCGGCTCGTCGCGGGCATTGAGAGCGGCGCCGAATCGGAACCTGACGAAGCGCAAACGACGGGTTACGTCATCGTCTTCGACGACATCTCCGACGTGATTTCGGCGCAGCGTTCGGCCGCATGGGGCGAAGTGGCGCGGCGGCTCGCGCATGAGATCAAGAACCCGCTTACGCCGATTCAGCTTTCGGCCGAGCGATTGCAGATGAAGCTCGCGGACAAGCTCGCGCCGCCCGACGCCGACGTGCTCAAGCGCGGCGCCACGACGATCGTGAACCAGGTGGCGGCGATGAAGCGAATGGTCGACGACTTTCGCGAGTACGCGCGCACGCCCCCGGCCGTGCTTGCGAACCTGCAGCTTAACGAGCTCGTGACGGAGGTGCTTACG
>CAYPWK010000079.1:0-16821 GCA_964414365.1 uncultured Burkholderia sp. | reverse complement strand
AGCCCTCGAACGTATAGCCCTCGAGCTTAGGCTGCGGCGGTGCCTTGCGCGTGGCGAGCGGCAGAGAATCGAGCGCGGGCGGGTGCGGCAGCCGTACGGCGTGCTCGTCGATCCAGCTGCCGCGCGCGAGCGGCTTCGCGGCATAGCCGATGACCTCGCCGTAGCGGATCACCGCATCGCCTTCGGCCAGATCGGCAAGCGCAACCTTGTGCCCTTGCGGCACGCCCTGCACGAGAACGGTGCCGTCGTCGAGCTTCGTGCCGGCAAGCAGGCCGCGCGCGTTGACGACGATCGCGACGTTGTCGCGCTCGTCGACGCGAATCGTCAGCGCTCGTTCAGCGGCGGCCGGCTCGAGCTCGGTGGTAGCGACAGGCATGGCAGAAACTCCAATGATTCAGCGAACGAGGCAGGGACGCTTGTTATCGAACGTCCAGCCCGGTATCAGATATTGCATCGCGGCCGCATCGTCGCGGCTGCCGAGCCCTTTTTCGAGGTAGAGCGCGTGCGCGGCCGCCAGCGCTTCCTCGTCGAGCTCGATGCCGAGCCCGCCGCGCTCGGGCACCGCCACTTGCCCGTCGACGATCGTGAACGGCTCGCGCGTGAGGCGCTGGCCGTCCTGCCAGATCCAATGCGTATCGATCGCCGTAATCTGGCCCGGCGCCGCCGCCGCGACATGCGTGAACATCGCGAGCGAAATGTCGAAGTGGTTGTTCGAATGCGAACCCCATGTGAGGCCCCATTCGGCGCAGAGCTGGGCCACGCGTACCGAGCCGCGCATCGTCCAGAAGTGCGGATCGGCAAGCGGAATGTCGACGGACTGGAGCGTCACCGCATGGCCGAGCTGACGCCAATCCGTGGCGATCATGTTCGTCGCGGTGGGCAGCCCTGTCGCGCGGCGGAATTCGGCCATGACCTCGCGGCCCGAATAGCCGCCTTCGGCGCCGCATGGATCCTCGGCATAAGCCAGCACGTCATGCTGGTCGCGGCAAAGCCGAATCGCTTCCGCGAGCGACCAGGCGCCGTTCGGGTCGAGCGTGATCCGCGCATCCGGAAAACGCTCGGCGAGCGCGGTCACTGCCGCGATTTCCTCGTCGCCGGCGAGCACGCCGCCCTTCAGCTTGAAGTCGTGAAAGCCGTAGCGCGCATGCGCGGCAACGGCCAACTCGACGACCGCCTCGGGCGTCAGCGCGGGCTCGTTGCGCAGACGGAACCACGCGTCGTCGGCATCGCGCTCGCTGCGATAGTCGAGAGCGGTACGCTCGCGCTCGCCGACATAGAACAGATAGCCGAGCATCGGCACGTGCGTGCGCTGTTGGCCTTCGCCCAAGAGCGCCGCCACGGGCACTTCGAGATGCTGCCCCAGCAGATCGAGCAGCGCCGCTTCGATGGCTGTCACCGCGTGCACGGTGATGCGCAAATCGAACGTCTGCGTACCGCGACCGCCCGCGTCACGCTCGGCAAAGCGCTGACGCACGGCATTGAGCACATCCTGCCAACGGCCGAGCGGCTGCCCGACGACGAGCGCGCTCGCCTCTTCGAGCGTGCGGCGAATCCCTTCGCCGCCCGGCACTTCGCCGAGGCCCGCATGCCCGCTGCTGTCCTCGAGGATGACGATATTGCGCGTGAAATAAGGCCCGTGCGCGCCGCTCAAGTTGAGCAGCATGCTGTCGCGCCCGGCGACGGGAACGACGCGCATGCGCGTTACGACGGGGGTTTTCGAGGCTGCGTCGACTTTCATCGGTTCGTGTTTCCTGTGTTTCGTATGGTTTCCTGTGTTGCGCGCATAGGCCGTGCTTCGATGGCGATTGCCGTCAAACGATCGCCGGCCGCTACGCGCGAGTCGCGACAGCGCGCCCTTCGCGCACGGCGCGGCCGTAGCTCGGCCGCTTCGGGTCGTAGGTCCAGCCGGGCACGAGGTATCGCATCGCGACCGCGTCGTCGCGCGCACCGCTGCCTAGTGACTTGTAGAGCTCATGCGCTTTCGCCACGCGCTCGAGGTCGATCTCGATGCCGAGGCCCGGGCGCTCCGGCACGGCGACGGTCCCGCCAACGATCGGCAGCGGCTCGCGCGTCAAGCGCTCCTCCCCTTCCTGCCAGATCCAATGCGTATCGATCGCGGTGATCGGGCCCGGCGCCGCCGCGGCTACGTGCGTGAACATCGCGAGCGACACGTCGAAATGATTGTTCGAATGCGAGCCCCACGTCAGGCCCCACTCCGCGCAAAGCTGTGCGACGCGGGCGGAGCCTTGCATCGTCCAGAAATGCGGATCGGCGAGCGGAATATCGACAGCGCCGAGCACCACGGCATGGCCGAGCTGGCGCCAATCGGTGGCGATCATGTTCGTGGCCGTGGGAATGCCCGTCGCGCGCTTGAACTCGGCCATCGTTTCACGGCCGGAATATCCATTCTCCGGGCCACATGGGTCTTCGGCATACGCGAGCAGATGCCCCTGTCCGCGACACAGCCGGACTGCCTCGTCGAGCGACCATGCGCCATTCGGATCAAGCGTCACGCGTGCGTCAGGAAAACGCGCCTTGATCGCCGCGACGGCTTGCAGTTCTTCCTCGCCGTCCATCACGCCGCCCTTCAGCTTGAAGTCGGCGAATCCATAGCGCGCGGCGGCCGCTTGCGCGAGCCGCGCGACTTCGTCAGGCGTCAGCGCGCTTTCAGTGCGCAGACGGAACCATTCGTCGCGCGAGCTCGATCCGTCCAGATACGGCAGATCCGTCTTGCGCCGGTCGCCGACATAGAAGAGATAAGCGAGCATCGGCACGCGATCGCGCTGACGGCCGTTCGCGAGCACCTCGGCGACGGGCACGCCGAGGTGCTGGCCCAGCAAGTCGAGCAGCGCCGCCTCGACGGCTGTGAGGACGTTGTCCATGCGCAGATTGATCTCGTGCGGCTGACGCAGGACAGCGGACTCAGCTTCGTTCGTCACTTCGTGAACCGTGCCGCGATGCGCTGTGTCGGCGCCGCCGCCGAGCGCGCGGCGGATGGCGTTGAGCGTTGCATTGGCGCGGCCGATTTCCGTGTCGAGCACGAGCGGCGTCACGCGCTCGAGCGCGCCGCGGATCCCCTCGCCGCCCGGAACTTCGCCGACGCCTGTGCGACCGGCCGAATCGGTCAGCAGCACGATGTTGCGCGTGAAGAACGGGCCGTGCGCGCCGCAAAGATTCATGAGCATGCTGTCGCGACCGGCGACGGGGATCACCTGCATGCGCGTGACGCGCGGCGTGCCGCCACTTGCATAGCGGTCGCTCGTCGTTTCCCGGCTCTCGGCTTGTCGGTCAACCACCTTCACTTGCCTCCGTTTTCAGTGACTCATTGCGCCCGTGTTGCGCGGCTTTTCCCGCGCCGCCGCGCTCACGGTTTCGATCATGACTAAAGCTTCAACTCGACACGCTGGATCTTGCCGACGAGGAACAGATAGCAGAAGCAGGCGACGAGTCCATGTAACCCGACGAAAACGAGCGCGCCGTTGAACGAGCCGGTGTGGCCGACGATATAGCCGACGGCGATCGGCGTCGTGATGCTCGACAGATTGCCGAACGTGTTCATCAGCGCGCCCGAGAGACCTGCGATCTGCTTGGGCGCCGTATCGGAGTTGACGGCCCAGCCGAGCGCACCGAGGCCCTTGCCGAAGAATGCGAGCGCCATCACAGCGACGACGATCGCTTGTGCATCGACATAGTTGCAGATCACCATGCTCATCGAGAGCAGCATACCGAGCACGATCGGCACCTTGCGCGCGACCGAAAGCGACGCCCCGCGCGAGAGCAGCGCATCGGAGAGGATGCCGCCCAAAATGCCGCCGAGAAAACCGCAGACGGCCGGCACCGACGCAACGAAGCCCGCTTTCAGGATCGACATCCCGCGCGCCTGCACGAGGTAAATCGGGAACCACGTGATGAAGAAGTACGTGAGCGCATTGATGCAATACTGCGCGACATAAATGCCCATCAACATCCGATTGCTGAGCAGTTGCTTGATGTAGCCGATGTTGGGGCCCTGCCGGCGAGCCGCGCCCGAGCGGTCGATATCGACGAGGCCGCCGCCGCTCTCGATATATTCGATCTCGGCCTTGTTCACGCGCGGATGCTCTTTAGGATCGCGCACGAAGATGCGCCACGCGAACGCCATCGCGATGCCGAGCACGCCCATTACGATGAACACTTCATGCCAGCCGAACGAATGAACGATCCAGGCCATCAGCGGCGCGAAGATGACCGTCGCGGCGTACTGCGCGGAGTTGAAGATCGCCGAGGCGGTGCCGCGCTCGTTCGCCGGAAACCAGGCCGCGACAATGCGGCTGTTGGCCGGAAATGCCGGCGCCTCGGCCACGCCGACGAGAAAGCGCAGCGCGAAAACGGCGGCAACCGCGGCCCCGCCGGCCAAAAAGCCGATCGTGCCTTGCATCAGCGTGAAGATCGACCAGATCAGAATGCTCGCGCCGTAGACGCGCCGCGAGCCGAACTTGTCGAGCAGCCATCCGCCCGGCAGTTGCGCGATCACGTACGACCAGCCGAACGCCGAGAAGATATAGCCGAGCGCCACGGCGTCGATGCCAAGGTCCTTTTGCATCGCCGAACCCGCGATCGACACCGTCGCGCGGTCGGCATAGTTGATCGTCGTCACGATGAAAAGCATCGCGAGGATCGTGAAACGCACCCGGCTTGCGCGCAGCGCAGCCGGCGTGCTTTTAGCTCCCACGGCGGGGGCTTCTGCGTCCATAGTCTCCTCCTTTCTCGCGGCGGGTGCGCTAGCACCGCGCCGTTCTTGTTTGCCGGGGGGCGTACGCCAAACAAACCCGGCGATCGATCAGGCGCCGTCGCCTGGAATCATGTTTCCGTCGACGAGGCGCCTCACGCGCCACGGATTCGCATCGCGCAGCGCTTGCGGCAGCAGCGAGTCGGGCATGTCCTGATAGCAGACGGGCCTCAGGAAGCGCTCGATCGCGGCCGTGCCCACCGACGTCGAACGGCCATCGGTCGTCGCGGGCCACGGACCGCCATGGACCATCGCGTGCGTGACCTCGACGCCCGTCGGCCAACCGTTGACGAGGATGCGGCCGGCCTTGCGCTCGAGCGTCGGCAGCAACGCACGCGCGAGCGTCGCATCGCGAGCGTCGTCGGCATCGAGCTGCAGCGTTGCGGTGAGCTGGCCTTCGAGCGTGCGCGCAACGGCCGCGAGCTGCCCGGCATCGCGGCAGCGAACAACGAGCGCGGTTGCGCCGAAGATTTCATCGTGCAGCGCCGGCTGCGCGAGGAAGCTAACCGCGTCGGTCGTATAAAGCCCGGCCTGCCCGCGGTTCGGTTCGCCGCTGGCCAGCCCCCGTGCGACGCACTCGACGTTGCGCTCGCTCGCGAGGCGGGCCACACCGCGCTGATAAGCCTCGGCGATGCCGGGGGTCAGCATCGTCTGCGACGCGCGCTGAGCAAGCGCAGTCGCCGCCGATGCGATGAAACGATCGAGGCCTGGGCCGTCGATCGCGAGGAGCAGGCCCGGATTCGTGCAGAACTGGCCCGCGCCGAGCGTCAGTGAATCGACGAACTGCGCGCCGAGCGCATCGGCGCGTGCATCGAGCGCCGCTGGCAGCAGGAACACGGGGTTGATCGCAGACAGCTCGGCATAGACGGGGATCGGCTGCGGACGCGATTGAGCAATGCGCATCAGTGCGACGCCGCCCGCGCGCGATCCCGTAAAACCGACAGCCTGCATGCGCGGATCGAAGACGAGCGCGCCGGCCCGTTCGTTATCGGCGAACAGCAGCGAGAAAACGCCTTCGGGCAGCCCGCAGCGTGCAACGGCGGCCTGCACCGCGCTCCCGACGAGGGCCGAAGTGCCCGGATGAGCAGGGTGCCCCTTGACGACGACGGGACAACCGGCAGCAAGCGCAGACGCGGTATCGCCGCCGGCGACCGAAAACGCTAGCGGGAAGTTGCTCGCGCCGAATACGGCGACGGGACCCACCGCGATGCGACGCAGACGCAGGTCCGAACGCGGCAGCGGCTTGCGCTCCGGGAGCGCCGGATCGATGCGCACGTCTAGCGCGTCCCCGCCTCGCACGAGGCGCGCGAAAAGCTTCAATTGATTGCAGGTTCGAGCGCGCTCGCCTTCGAGCCGGGGACGCGGCAGCCCGGTCTCGCTCATCGCGCGTTCGATCAGCGCATCGCCGAGCGCCTCGATTTCGCTCGCGATTGTCTCGAGAAACGTCGCGCGCTCGGCGGGCGCGGTCTCGCGGTAAGTGTCGAAAGCTGCGTCGGCAAGTTCGCAGGCGTGCGCGACCTGGGCCGCATCGGCAAGCGTGAACGCCGGCTCGAGCGTGTGCCCCGTCGCCGGATCGACGGCGCGGAATACGCCCGCCGTGCCGGCGACGCGCGAAGCGCCGATCAGAAGATCGCCGGCGACCGTCATGCGGCAACCCCTTGCACGCGGCTCACGAGCTTCTTGAGCTCGGCGAACTCTTCCTCGGTCAGATCGGTGAGCGGTGCACGCACGGGGCCCGCGCTGCGGCCGATGGCGCGCATGCCGGCCTTCACGATCGACACCGCATAGCCGCGCTTGCGATTGCGCAGCGCGATGTACGGCAGCACGAACTCGTCGAGCATCGCGTAGACCTTCTTGGCATCGTTGGCACGCACGGCCGAATAGAAGTCGAGCGCGAACTTCGGCACGAAGTTGAAAATGGCCGACGAGTACGTCGTCACGCCGAGGGTGAGGTACGGCAATGCGAACGTCTCGGCCGTCGGCAGGCCGCCGACGTAAGTGAAGCGATCGCCGAGGCGCGCGTAAATGCGCGTCATCAACTCGAGATCGCCGATGCCGTCCTTGAAGCCGACGAGGTTCGGGCACCGCTCGGCGAGACGCTCGAGCGCGACTTCGTCGAGGACCTGGTTCGCGCGGTTATAGACGATGACGCCAAGCGAGGTCGACTTGCAGACCTCTTCGACGTGCGCGGCGACGCCGTCGGTCGCGGCCTCGGTCAAATACGGCGGCAGCAGCAGAATGCCGTCGGCGCCTGCTTGCTCGGCTGCCTCGCAAAACTCCTTCGCCATCGCCGTGCCGTAGCCGGCCGGGGCGATCACGGGCACGCGCCCACCGGTGGACTCGACCGCCGCGCGCACCACACGCCCGACTTCGGTCGGCGTCAGCGAAAAGAATTCGCCGGTGCCGCCCGCGGCGAAGATGCCCGCGGCCGGGTGGCCGAGCAGCCAGTCGAGGTTGGCGCGATAGGCGTCCTCGTCGAACGAGAAGTCATTCTTGAAGTGGGTGACCGGGAACGACAGCAGGCCGGTGCCGATCTGGCGGGCGAATTCGGTGGGTGTATAGCGGGTCATGGTTGGGTGGCGCGTAAAAAAGCGTTCTTTTGAACAATTGAGCGATTCTTGCACCGCGACCAATTCAAGTCCAAGATAACGGCTGTCTCGATTAATTCATATTTTGTATCGATGTTCGAGTTCAGCCAGCTTCGCTGCTTTGTTGCGGTTGCCGAGGAATTGCACTTCGGGCGCGCCGCGGAGCGCCTTCACATGACGCAGCCGCCGCTCTCGCGCCAAATTCGGCTGCTCGAGCACCAGGTCGGCACCGAGCTCTTCGAGCGCAGTAGCCGTTCCGTACGGCTGACGGCCGCCGGCCGCAGCTTTCTGCCCGATGCCGCGCGCATCCTGCGGCTCGCCGACGAGGCCGCCGCGTCGGCGCGCCGCGTAGCGGCCGGGGCATCCGGGTCCCTTGCGATAGGCTTCACGGCGACGGTCGGCTACGGATTGTTGCCGGCGCTCGTGAGCGCGGTGCGCGCCGCGTCGTCGGGCGTACGCCTGACGCTGAAGGAAATGGTGAGCGGCGCGCAACTCGAGGCGCTCGATGCGAGGCAGATCGACGTGGGATTACTGCGCCCGCCCGTCGATCACGGCGAACTCGTGACGCTGCGGTGTGCGAGCGAGTCGCTCGTGCTAGCGCTGCCGGCTGCCGCAGCGCAGCAATGGCGAACGAAGCCGACGCTGGCCGATTGCGAGGGTCGGCCGTTGCTGATGTATTCGCCGTATGAAGCGCGGTACTTCCATCAATTGCTGACAGGGCTTTTCGAGCGCGCGGGCGTACTGCCCGACATCGTCGAATACGTGAGCCAGATCCATTCGATGCTGGCGCTCGTGCGCGCCGGCATCGGCGCCGCGCTGATTCCGGCCTCGGCTGCGCTGCTCCAATTCGAAGGCGTGGTCTACCGGCCCGTGCGCACGGCGCCGGCCAAGCCGGTCGATCTGCTCTTCGTCTATCGCGACGACAACGACAACCCGGTCTTCGGCGCGCTGAAGGACATTCTGCACCGCACGGTCGCCGGTGAACGCTGAGCCCCGATGGAGTTTATGAATCTCGAAAGCATTCTCTTCACCCAGGGCTTTGGGTCGCGGCGCCAGTGCCGCGCCATGATCGCGGCCGGACGCGTGAGCGTCGGCGGAGCTGCCTGCACCGACCCGGACGCCGATTTCGCCGCTGACACGTTGGTCTTCGAGGTCGACGGCGAACCCTGGCGCTATCGCGAGCGCGCGTACCTGATGCTCAACAAGCCGGCCGGCTACGAATGCTCGCGCGAGCCGCAGCATCACATGAGCGTGTTCAGTTTGCTGCCGGCGCCGCTCGCTACCCGGGGCGTGCAGTGCGTCGGACGGCTCGACGAAGACACGACGGGCCTGTTGCTGCTTTCCGACGACGGCCAGTTCGTCCACAGGTACACCTCGCCGAAGCGCAAGGTGCCGAAGACTTACGTCGCCACGACGCGCTATCCGCTCGACGAGCCGCAGCTCGCGGCGCTCACGAGCGGCGTGCTGCTGCACGGCGAGAGCAAGCCGATCGCAGCGGCAAATGCAGTTGCGCGCGCGGAACGGCTGCTCGAGTTGACCGTCAACGAAGGAAAATACCATCAGGTAAAGCGGATGATCGCCGCGGCCGGCAACCGCTGCGAAGCGCTGCACCGCGAGCGGATCGGTGCACTTTCGCTGCCGGCGACGCTCGGCGTCGGCGCGTGGCGATGGCTCGACGAGGCTGACCTCGGCGCGCTCTCTCAGCGTTGATGCCGAAGCCCTGCGGTTGTTGGCGGTTGTTGGCGCTCGTTGCGCAGGAGCGGCTGACTGGCTGACTACTTGCGGCGCAGGGTAGCGAGAAAGTCGTCGACGGTCGGGTAACGCAGCTTGACACGCAGCTCGCGCTTCAAGCGCCCGTTCGCTAGCCGGCGCGACTCGCTCATGAACGACAGCGTGAGCGGTGAAAGCTCGCCTTGCGCCTTCTCGCGCGCGATGCGCGGCACCCGTGCGAGACCGAAAGCATCGGCGATCCGGTCGAAATACGCGCCCATCTTGAGCACTGTATCGTCGGATGCATGGACGACGCGCGACGTGCCCGCCCGCGACAGCGCGCGCAGCAGGATCGCGGCCAGATCGTCGGCATGGATGTGGTTGGTATAGACGTCGTCTTCATCGACGAGCGCGGGCATGCCGCGCTCGATTCGCGCTACCGGCAACCGCTCGGCCGCGTAGATTCCCGGAATCCGGACAATGCTCGCCGATAGGGCGCCGCGGGCCGTCGCCCGCCGCAATTGCCGCTCGGCCGACACGCGCCGCTTGGCCCGCGCATTAAGCGGGCGCACCGGCCGCGTCTCGTCGACCAACGCACCGCCGCAATCGCCATAAACGCCCGTCGTGCTCGCATAGACGATTCGTACCGATGGCTGCCACCCGGGCGCTGAAGCAGGCTCAGTTACAATAGACGTTTGTGGCGAGCGGCCCCGCTGCTTAGCGATCCGCTCCCGGCCCAAGCCCTGGTTTGCGCGGAAAAACGGCGCAGGCAATGGGCCGCGCGGTCTTCCGGTGGCGCGCGCGCGGTAAGGCGCTGTCAGCGCGGCGATCAGCGCGCGCGTGCGCGGGTCGTCTTCGCCGTGTTGCGGCGGCGGTGCGAGGTGCAGGACCGTCGATGCTAGGCCTCTCAAGCGCCGCAGGCTGCGGGCGGCATCGAGGTCGCCGGAAATCGGCGTTGCGCCCGCTGCCCGCAGCGCCGCTTTCCGCTCGGGCCGGCTCGTGAGCGCAATGACACGAGGGCGCGCCGCACGCGCAAGCAGTATCCGCGTGGCGCGCAAGCCCACGTCGCCGCAGCCGACGATAAGCACGCGCGGGCGCCGCAGAAGTCGTGTGATGGTCATGCGCGCATTGTGGCAGAACCGGCCAATTTTCTATTTTTTGTTTCGAACGCTATGGCATATAACGTGACTCTCCGGCAAAGCGGCCGGCAGTTCCAGGTAGAACCCGACGAGCCCGTGCTCACGGCCGCGCTGCGTCAGGGCGTCGGTCTGCCGTACGGCTGCAAGAACGGGGCATGCGGCTCCTGCAAGGGCACGGTCGTTTCGGGCGAAGTGGAGCAGCGCTCGCATTCCTCGTCGGCGCTTTCGAACGACGAAAAGACGCGCGGCATGGCGCTCTTTTGCTGCGCGACCGCGAACTGCGACCTCGTCATCGACGTACGCGAAATCGCCGGTGTCGGCGACGTGCAGGTCAAGAAGCTGCCGTGCCGCGTCAACGTCATCGAGCGCAAGGCCGACGACGTCGTGGTGCTGAAGCTGCAGTTGCCGGCCAACGAGCGGCTGCAATACCTCGCCGGTCAGTACATCCAATTCATCCTGAAGGACGGCAAGCGCCGCAGCTACTCGATGGCGAGCGCCCCGCACGAAGAAGGTCCGGTCGAGCTTCATATCCGGCACATGCCGGGCGGCACCTTCACGGACCACGTCTTCAATACGATGAAAGAGCGCGAGATTCTGCGCTTCGAAGGCCCGCTCGGCACATTCTTCCTGCGCGAGGATTCGACGAAGCCGATGGTGCTGCTGGCGTCGGGCACAGGCTTCGCGCCGATCAAGGCGATCGTGGAGCACGCGTTCTTCAAGAATGTCGACCGGCCGATGACGCTCTACTGGGGCGGTCGCCGCAAGAAGGACCTCTATCTGATGGACCTCGCCGAGCAATGGGAAAAGGACCATCCGAACTTCAGATTCGTGCCGGTGCTTTCGGAGGCCGATCCCAGCGACGCCTGGACGGGCCGCTCCGGTTTCGTGCACCGGGCTGTCGTCGAAGATCTGCCCGATTTGTCGGGGTACCAGGTCTATGCCTGCGGCGCGCCGGTGATGGTCGAAGCGGCGCTGCGCGATTTCACGAGCCATCACGGACTGCCGGCCGACGAGTTCTATGCGGACTCGTTCACGAGCGAGGCCGATCTTGCAAACGCCGTATAGGCGAATGAGCCGACGAAGTGGCATTGGCTGACGCGTAAGCGTGATGTGGCGCGTTGACATGCAATCACGATTGCATGGATTTCCATGCTGTCGTATTCTTGCGCGCATGAACCGCATTCTGACCCCCGTCCGACGTCGTCGCTCGCTGCCCTCATGGGAAGCCGTCGGCTCGTCGCGGTTGCGTGCCTTGCAGTACCGAGGTTAGGCGCGAAATCGGTCAAACAGCGAAAGCCACGGGATCCCGTGGCTTTTTTCATTCCCGGCTTGGGTCCCCTTTGTCCTTCAACTTATTTCCGCGGAGCCGCCCCCCATGCATTTCAACGAGTACCCGACGCAGTCGCTGATGTACATCACGAACCGGCCCGACATCGTCTTCACGCGCGGCACGGGCTCGTGGCTCTTCGACAACGAAGGCAAGCGCTACCTCGATTTCATCCAGGGCTGGGCCGTCAACTGTCTTGGCCACTGCCACCCTGCGATGATCGAAGCGGTCGAAAAGCAGGCCCGCCTCCTGATCAATCCGTCGCCGGCCTTCTACAACGAACCGATGGCGCAGCTCGCGGCGCTGCTGACGGAGTACAGCGTCTTCGACAAGGTGTTCTTCGCGAATAGCGGCGCCGAGGCGAACGAAGGTGCCATCAAGCTCGCCCGTAAGTGGGGCAGGAAGTTCAGGAACGGCGCATACGAGATCATCACATTCGATCACAGCTTTCACGGTCGGACCTTGGCGACGATGTCGGCGAGCGGCAAGCCCGG
This sequence comes from uncultured Burkholderia sp., assembly GCA_964414365.1. GTDB lineage: Bacteria > Pseudomonadota > Gammaproteobacteria > Burkholderiales > Burkholderiaceae > Trinickia. The sequence continues at coordinate 4,795 of CAYPWK010000079.1, read as the reverse complement.
CTGGGACACTATCTATGCGCCGCAAGTGCCCGGTTTTCCGAAGGCAGAACTCAACGATATCGCCTCGGTCGAGCGGCTCATTGGCGAAAAGACCGTCGCCGTCATGCTCGAGCCGATCCAGGGCGAAGGCGGCGTCATCCCGGCAACGCGCGAGTTCATGCGCGAGCTGCGCGAGTTGACGAAGCGCCATGGCCTGCTTCTGATCGTCGATGAAGTGCAAAGCGGCTGCGGCCGTGCCGGCACGCTCTTCGCCTACGAACTCGCCGGCATCGAGCCGGACATCATGACGCTCGGCAAGGGCATCGGCGGCGGCGTGCCGCTTGCGGCGTTGCTCTCGAAAGCCGACTTGGCAGTGTTCGAAGCGGGCGATCAAGGCGGCACCTATAACGGCAATCCGCTGATGACGGCAGTCGGCCATGCGGTCATTTCGGAGTTGACCGCGCCCGGGTTCCTTGAAGGCGTTCGCGCACGCGGCAACTATCTGCGCGACCAGTTGCTCGCGCTCTCGGCCGAGCGCGGCTTCGAGGGCGAGCGCGGCGAAGGCCTCCTGCGCGCGCTGCTGCTCGGGAAGGACATCGGGCCGCAGATCGTCGAAAAAGCGCGCGTCATGCAGCCCGATGGTCTGCTCCTCAACGCGGCGCGGCCGAACCTCCTGCGCTTCATGCCGGCGCTCACGGTGACGACCGAAGAAATCGACCAGATGATGGCCATGCTGCGCGAAGTACTGGATTCGCTCTGAGCACCTGACGCCGCGCTGGCAGCACAGCGGGCGCGAGCGAGAAAAGAGGCCGCATGCCTCACGCCATGCGGCCTCTTCTCGTTTACTTCAGTTGATCGGCAGGTTACATCTTCACGGCGTCGATGAATGTCTTCTTGCCGTCCTTATAGCCGTAAAGCGAAATCACGCCGTGCTTGAGGTCACCCTTCGCGTCGAACGATGTTTCTCCGATGATGCCCTTGTAGTCGGTCGCAGGCAGCGCGGCGAGGATCTTCGCCGCATCGGTCGACTGAGCGCGCTTCATCGCATCGACGATGATGTAGACAGCGTCATAGGTGTACGGAGCGTAGAGCTGCACCGGCTGGCCGAAACGCTTCTGATATTTCGCCTCGAACACCTTGCCGTCCGGCATCTGGTCGACACCCTTGCCCGCTTGCGAGCAGACGATGTTGTCGGCTGCCTGGCCCGCGAGCGTCGCGATCGAGCTCGTGCAGACGCCGTCGCCGGCGAGCACCTTCGCCCGCAAGCCCAGTTGCCGAGCCTGTTTCGCAAACGGACCGCCGGTGGCATCCATGCCGCCGTACATGATCGCATCGGGATTCTCACCCTTGATCTTCGTCAGAATCGCGCGGAAGTCGACAGCCTTGTCGTTCGTCGCATCGTGCGACACCACCTTGATCCCGAGCGCCTTCGCCGTCTTTTCAAATTCGTTGGCGAGACCCTGGCCATAGGCCGTCGAATCGTCCACGACGGCAACCGTCTTCACGTTCAGATTCTTCAACGCATAATTGGCGAGCGCGGGACCTTGCTGCGCATCGGTCGCGACGACCCGGTAGGTCGTCTTGAAGCCCTGCAGCGTGTAGGTCGGGTTCGTCGCCGCGGGCGAGATCTGCACGATGCCCGCATCGCTGTAGATCTTCGAGGCCGGGATCGAGGTGCCCGACGTTTCGTGACCGACGACGGCGACCACCTTCTCGTCGACGAGACGTTGCGCAACTTGCGTCGCGGTGCGCGGATCACCCGCGTCGTCCTGGCCATCGAGTTGCAGCGTGACTTTCTGACCGCCGATCACGAGGCCCTTCTCGTTGATCTCTTCGACGGCGAGACGAGCGCCGTTTTCGCAGTCCTTGCCCTGGTGCGCGAGACCGCCGGTGAGCGGCGCGACATGACCAATTTTGACGACGATATCGGCGAATGCCGAATTGGAATGAGCGACGAGCGCGAACGCCGCCGCAACGCCACTGGCGATGAGCGATTTTTTCACTACTTGGATCCCCTTGTTAGATCGGGTTTAAAGATATTCGAGCCGAACGATGCCCTCGCGGCTCGGGGCCCTGCCTGCACAGCGATGGGCCCCTTTCGGGCTCGCCCACACGAGTGGCGGGCCCGAAGCCCGCGCCCGCAGGTCCCTGCGGTGCGCGGGCACGGTTGCGTCACTCGCCCAGATAGGCGGCGCGCACCTTTGGATCGTCGAGCATCTCCTTGGCGTTGCCCGACATGGTGATAGCTCCGGAGTCCATCACGTAGCCCCGGTTGGCGGCCTGCAGCGCAAGCCGCGCGTTCTGCTCGACGAGAAGCACGGTCAATCCTTCCTTCGAGATGTCGCGTACCACTTCGAAAATCTTCTCGACCATGATCGGCGAGAGGCCCATCGACGGCTCGTCCAGCAGCAACAATTTAGGACGACTGATGATCGCGCGCGCCATCGCCAGCATCTGCTGCTCGCCGCCCGAGAGCGTGCCCGCCAGCTGCGTCGCACGCTCTTTCAGACGGGGGAAGTAGCCGAACATGCGCTCGACGTCCTTCTTGATGCCGTCCTTATCCGTGCGCAGATACGCGCCCATCTGCATGTTCTCGAGGATGGACATGCGCGCGAAAATCCCGCGCCCCTCCGGCACCATCGCCAGGCCCCGCTTGAGCAGCTCGTGCGCCGACACGCCCTTGATCGACTGGCCCTGGTATTCGATATCTCCGGCCGAGTACGGCTTCAGGCCCGTGATGGCCTTCATCGTCGTCGTCTTGCCCGCCCCGTTCGCGCCGATCAGCGTCACGAGCTCGCCCTGGCCGACCTCCATGTCGACGCCCTTGACCGCCTGAATGCCGCCGTAATTGACTTGCAGGCCCTTGATTTTCAACATTGCCGTAGCCATCAGTGGACCCCCGCACCCAGATATGCCTCGATCACCTTCGGGTCCTTCTGCACGTCCTGCGGCAGCCCTTCAGCGATCACCTTGCCGTAATCGAGCACCGTCATGCGGTTGCACAGGTGCATCACCAGCTTTACGTCATGCTCGATCAGCAGGATCGTCCTGCCGTCGTTGCGGATCTTTTCGAGCAGCTTCGTGAGCTCGAGCTTCTCGGTCGCGTTCATACCCGCGGCCGGCTCGTCGAGCGCCAGCAGCTTCGGATCGGTCGCCAGCGCCCGCGCGATTTCGAGCCGCCGCTGGTGTCCGTATGACAGATTGCGCGCCGTATAGTCCGCGTACTGCAGCACGCCCACGTACTCGAGCAGCTCGAGCGCGCGCTCCTTGATCTCGCGCTCTTCTTGCCGCTCGGCCGGCGTCTGGAACACCGCGCCGAAGAGTCCGTGCTTCGTGCGCACGTGACGGCCCACCATCACGTTCTCGAGCGCCGTCATGCCCCCGAAGAGCCGAATGTTCTGAAACGTGCGCGCGATGCCCGCTTCCGCCACCTGATGCACGGCCGTCGGCGTGTACGGCTTGCCGTCGAGCACGAAATCGCCCGAATCGGGCGTATACAGCCCTGTGATCACATTGAAGAACGTCGTTTTGCCGGCCCCGTTCGGGCCGATCAGACCGTAGATCTGCCCTTCTTGGATTTGCAGACCGACCTCCGAGAGGGCCTGCAGACCACCGAAACGCTTGTTCACGCCCTTGACGGACAAACGAATGTTATTGCTCATGAAGTTTTCTCCTGTCGACCGGAGTTAGCGCTTTAGCTGTCGGCCGGAGTGAGTGCTTCAGCACTGACTGCGGCCCCATGCAAAGCTCTTCCTCTGGTCCCATCCCAAAGCTGCGGGCGTTACGCGCGCACCGGCTTCTTGCTGCTGCGCCGCGCCAGTTTCGCAATCCTGTCCTCGTGCTTCGCCGCGGGCCACAGGCCCTCTGACCGGTACAGCATGATGAGCACCATCGCGAGACCGTACAGGAGCTGGCGGATCACTTCCGTATCGATGATCTGGTGGCCGAAGATCGCATGCTGCAGCGGACCCATGGTCGAGCGCAGGAATTCGGGGAAGACGGCCAGCAGTACCGCGCCGAGAATGACGCCCGGGATATGCCCCATGCCGCCGAGCACCACGCAGGCGAGCACCACGACCGATTCCCAGAACGTGAACGACTCGGGCGACACGAAACCCTGGAAGCCCGCGAACATCGCGCCCGAGAGCCCGCCGAACGACGCGCCCATCGCGAACGCGAGCAGCTTCACGTTGCGCGTGTTGATGCCCATGGCCTTCGCCGCGATCTCGTCCTCGCGAATCGCCGCCCAGGCGCGCCCGATGCGCGAATGCTGGAGCCGTGTACAGACCCAGATCACGAGGAGCGCGCAGAGCACGAACAGGTAGTAGTACATGTAGACCGACGGCAGTTGGAAGCCGAACAGCGTGTGCGTCTGCGACAGGCTGAAGCCTCCGACGTGCACCGGATCGATGCCGGTGATCCCCTGCGGCCCGTTCGTGATATTGACCGGTCGATCGAGGTTATTCATGAAGATCCGCACGATCTCGCCGAAGCCAAGCGTCACGATCGCCAGGTAATCGCCGCGCAGGCGCAGCGTCGGGGTGCCGAGCAGCACGCCGAAGAATGCCGCGAGCGACATCGCGATCGGCACGATGATGAAATACGACAGGTGCATGCCGCCCGGCCACAAATGGGCGAACCCTTCGAACTGGTTGGCGAGGTGCGGCGAGGTCAGGAGCGCCGCCGTGTAGGCGCCCACCGCGTAGAACGCGATATAGCCGAGGTCCAGCAGCCCGGCGAAGCCGACGACCACGTTCAAGCCCAGCGCCAGCATCACGTAGAGCATCGCGAAGTCGAGCACACGCACCCAATAGTT
>CAYPWK010000078.1:13591-16973 GCA_964414365.1 uncultured Burkholderia sp. | reverse complement strand
CCGGGCTATGCGATCGCGACAGGCTTTTCGTCGACATCGACCATAGGCGGGCTCTACGCGATCTTGCTGCAAGGCACCGAAAACGGTGGCATCACGTCGTCCTCGGCGATCGCCGGGCAGACGACGAGCTCGACGCCTTATTTCGGGATCGGCGCGTTCGTCGGTCCGCGATAGAACAACGATAGGACGCTTAAGCGAGCCACTCGCCAGGCGACGAAGGGAGGAGGAGATAGTTAGGAATACGAAGTGAACCAAGAGGGCGGACCGACAGGGAGGCGGCCGCCCCATAACGATAAATGCACAAAGGGAGGAACATGATGAGTCGGGAAATCCTGAACGGCGTTCTGGTGCCGGCGCTCGCGGCGTCGATTGTTACTTTGGGGGGCTGCGGCGGTAGCGCCGCGAGCGGCGGTGATCCTCCAGCCCCTGTGGTCCAGCGGCTCTGCCCCGCTTCACTCGATTACAGCACCGTCTTCACGGGCGGCGGCGGCGATGGCGAACTCGCCAAAATGCAGATCGATACGACGAAGATGACGTGGCAGCTCACCTATGTCGAATCGGCCGTTCCTCAAACCACGGGCACTGTCACGCCGACTCGTGCCGGCACGACGCAAAGCGGCAAGCTCATACAGGAAACGAAGCTGCCGACAGCGAAGCAGAATCAATGCGCGTTTTACCTGGCCGACAATAACGGCAACAACGTGAGCCTCGATTCGAGCCGGCCCTCTCGCATCTTCGTCGGCTTCGGGGTGCTCGGCGGCACGATTCCCGGCAAGGAAATTCAATACAACGGCATGGCCGGCGTCGGCGCCGTGCCCGACACCAAGTTCCCCTACTACCCGTTCATCGCCTTTTCGACGCTCGACTCGAACTTGGCCGACGTGGCCGGCACCTATAACCAGCTCGGCTATCACCAGGTGCCGTCGCAGAACTTCATGCCGGTGGCCGTCGACGCGACGATCAAGATCAACGCCGACGGCACATGGACCGAATGCGACAACACGGGTGTCAACGCCGGAAAATGCCTGCAGCCCGGCGACAACTGGAAGCCCGCCTCGGACGGAAGCGGCGCCTTCGAGACGGATCATTTCCAGGGGCAGGCGAAACCGACGCTTGCCTCGCAGCCGCAAGGCACGGGCTATCTGATCGTCGGCAAGTTGAACAATCAACTCGTGCCGATCCTCATCCGCACCGGTTACGCGAACCCGAACACGCTGGTCGCCGACGACGAGTCGGGCATCTCGATCCTCGCGCCGCAGACGAACGTCACGGTGAACTCGCAAAACGGCCAGTACATCGGTGTCGATAGTCAGTTCAACTATCGGGCGACCGCCCTCGAAGGCACGCAGGCGACGTTACTCGATCCTTATCAGCCTTCACAGGCATCGCTTGCGACGGCGCTCGACCTGAGCTTCGCGCAGAGCGTGCCCGGCGTGGTCACTTCCTGGCCCGCAGGTTCGTCCTCGAGTAAGCCAACCGGGAAATTCATCTTTACGGGCGGCGTCTTCGGCTACCTGGACCAATCCAATGCGTCGTCTCCGTATTTCACGATCAACGCATTCGTGCAGCAGCCAGTGCAGTAGCGCGTAGCTAACCCCCGCCTTTACAGCGCGGCCCCATCGGACAGGGAGGCCGCGCCGCGTCGCCGCCTCCTCGTCCGATGGGGGCGCGGCGGACGGGACTGAAGGCCGATAAGAACGCACGCAGGATAACGCAGCTTCAGGGAGAAGAAAAAATGAAACGCATCCACGTCGCGGCAATCGCCGCAGTCGCATTCTGGATCTCGGGTGCCGCGTACGCGCAGGGAGCGGGCGCGAATGTGATTTCGCTCGGCTGGTTTCACATCATGCCGCAGGACTCGAGCACGCCGCTCACGACCCGTGTCTCGCCGCAGCCGATCGATACGCCGCTGCGGCTGCCGAGTTCCTTCACGTCGTCGGGCACAGGCCTCTCGACGACGAACGCCGATACGGCCGGGCTCGTGATAAGCCACTTCTTCACCGACCATATCGCGCTCACGACCGTTGCCGGCGTGCCGCCTACGTTCAAGATGTACGGCCACGGCAAAGTCGTACCGCCGGGGCCGTCGGCGGCATTCGGCACCGTGAACCTCGACGATCCTTCGAACGAGCCCATCGTCAAGAGCGTGCGGCAATGGAGCCCGGCCGTGCTGCTGCACTACTACTTCGGATCGGCGACGGCGCGCTTCAGGCCTTACCTGGGCATTGGGGTGTCGTACAACTGGTATTCCGACATCCAGCTGAATCCGAACTTCGTCACATCCACCCAAGACAACCTCGGCGCGGTTCTCGCGGCCGGCGCGAACAAGCCGGGGAGGACGAGCGTCGAGGCAAAAGCGTCTTCTTCGTGGGCCCCGGTCTTCAATGTGGGAGCCGCATACAGCCTCTCGAAGCACTGGGGCCTGACGGCGAACCTCACTTACATTCCCTTGAAGACGACCTCCTCGGTCATCGTCAAGGCCGCGGACGGAACGGTGCTCGGCGTGACGCAAGGCAAGCTGACGGCGAACCCGCTCATCACGTTCGTCGCGCTTTCTTATAAATTCTGATGGGCCGATTCTTTTCGCGCGGCGCCGGATCGAAATCCCCCGTCCGGCGCGAATGTGGCAAACCATCGGTTCGAGAGACCTGTCAATCGGCGGTTTCTGCACTGGCCGCCAGCGCCGGGCAAAAAAAAGCCCGCTTGGTAGCGGGCTGAATCCATATCAGAGGAGACATGGAGGAGACAGTTCCTACTCTAGCAAAGAGCTTGGTGCGTTGCAACAAGCCCTCCTGTTTCGGCGCTATTCGTTGCTTTTACACAACGGTCATACAAACGTCATCGAAAGTAGAAAGTTCACCTGGTCCGCACCGATTGGCTTGACCCAGTGGACGTCGTAACCGGCATCGAGCGCCATCTGACGATATTGCGGCTGGCCCCATCCGGTTAGCGCGACGAGGAGCAGCGGCCGCTTGCCCGCGATTTCGCGCAACGCATGTGCCACGGCCAGGCCTTCGAGCTGGGGTGCGCCGATATCGATCAACGCTGCATCAGGCAGCCGCCGCTGCGCAATGTCCAGGGCTTCGCGATGGTCGCGCGTTGCAACGACCCCGTAGCCCATGGACTCCAGCAAGTACGTCAGGCCTGCAAGCGCCTCGGCGTCGCGGTCCACGACCAGGACGCACTTATGCTGCATGGCTTCGCTCTTCATGGCGCCGAGGTCAGTTTTCTGTTTCGCATGGATTCCCGGCGACCCAACCGCGGCGCGACCGGTTTCCGGTGAGTCCGATTTCATCGTGTTCGTCATAGCTCGTCCTTGACATGCGTCAGACGAAGTCAAGCCCACCTCGAATTTTCGTCGGCTGCGCATCGATCCATTAAC
>CAYPWK010000078.1:7650-13491 GCA_964414365.1 uncultured Burkholderia sp. | reverse complement strand
CGTGCCGTGCACGAGCAAGACGTCGAGCCGCCCGTCGAAGCCCGGCACGTCGATCGGCTGCAAGGCTTCGCGATAACGACTGCGTACAAGCACATGCGGCGTAACGACACCGAGCCCGAGGCCGCGAGCGACGAGCGACAGCTGCAAATCCGCCCCGAACGCTTCGACAGCGACTTCGAACGGCAGCCCCGCCGCCTGCAACGCACGACTGAGGACCGAACGCATGCCGCAGCCATCCTGGTTCAGCACCCACGGGAAGCGCGCGACTTCCTCGAGCGTCATCGTAATCGGGCCGTTGCCGTGCGCCGGTCGCGGCAGTTCGAGCTCGCGCGAGGCGACCACCATGGTCGGCTGCACGGCCAGAAGGGTTGCCGTCACCGAATCCGCCATCGTAGACGATGTCGGCATCAATACGACGGTTGCGTCCACTTCGGCGCGCGCGAGGCGTTCCAGCAGCGCCGGCGACCACGCGGCCGACACCCGCAGCGTCAAGCGCGGGAACGCCGAGCGCAGCCGGTCGACGGGCGCTTCCAGCGCCATCTCGGATAGAAACGGAGGCACGCCGATCCGGAATTCGCCGGCCGGCTCGCTGCCCGGCGCGGCAACGGACAGCAGATCGTCGACAGACCGCAGCACCGCGCGCGCGAGCGCATAGACCTCCCTGCCCGCGCTCGTCGGCTTGAGCGGCTTGCTCTGGCGATCGAGCAAAGCCACGCCGAGCGTCGTCTCGAGGTTTTGCACCCGGCGCGTGAGGCCGGGCTGCGTCAGATGAAGCCGCGTTGCAGCCCGCACCATCGAACCGCTATCGACGACCGCCACGAACGCCTCCAGATCACGCGTGTTCAAAGCAATCCCGCATAATCAATATCGACATCTTTCAATTGTCGCATAGAAGGCGGCAGCCTACGATGAGGCTCGTTCAATCGTGGATGGAATACACATGAATCGGCCCGCTCAGTATTGCCGGGCCGCGGCGACCGACAGCGTCGCGCTGGAATCGTCACCCACGCTGACGACCGCGCTTACGCTGCTCTTTGCCGCGGCCACGGGGATCATCGTCCTGAATCTGTTCGCCGCGCAGCCGCTCACGGGTCCGATCGCCCGGTCGCTCGCGCTGCGGGCGAGTCTAACCGGCGCCATTGCGATGCTGCCGCAACTCGGCTATGCATTCGGGCTCGTGCTGCTCGTACCGCTCGCCGATCTCGTCGAAAACCGTGCGCTCATTGTGCGCACGCTGGCAGCGTCGGCCGCATGGCTCGCTGTCGCCTTGCTCACGCACTCGGGCATGCTGTTCCTCGCGGCCATCTTCTGCGCAGGCGCGAGTTCGAGCGTCATTCAAATGCTCGTGCCGATGGCGGCATCGATGGCGTCCGAGAGCCATCGTGGCCGCGCAGTCGGCAATGTCATGAGCGGCCTCATGCTCGGCATCCTGCTCTCGCGGCCGCTCGCGAGCGTCGTGGCTGGGTCGGTCGGATGGCGCGCGTTCTACGGCATCGCCGCCGCGGCGGATACGGTGCTCGCCTTCGTTCTCGCCACGCAGTTGCCGAGGCGCGCACCGCATGGCGCCACGCGTTATTCGCAATTGCTTGCGTCGCTCTGGACGCTATTGCGCGATGAGCGGACGTTGCAACGCCGTGCCTTGTCCGCCGCGCTCGCAATGGGGGCGTTCAGCGCGTTTTGGACGGCCATCGGCCTGGAACTCGCGCGGGCGCCGTTCAGCCTCGATTTCTACGCCATCGGCCTTTTCGCGCTCGCCGGCGCGGCGGGCGTCGTGGTCACGCCGCTGGCCGGCCGCGCGGGCGATCTCGGCCATGGGCGAGCGGCACTCACGATCGGCCACCTGGGCATGCTCGCGGCTGTCGTCGCGGGCGGGATCGCGGGTGCCGGGTGGTTCGGATTTCCGGCCAGCACGCATCGCGGATGGGCCCTCGCGCTGCTCGTCGCGAGCGCGGCGATGCTCGACGCGGGCGTCGTCACCGATCAGACGTTGGGCCGGCGTGCAATCAACTTGCTGAACCCGGCCGCGCGCGGCCGGCTCAACGGTCTTTTCGTCGGCATCTTCTTCGTCGGTGGGGCGCTTGGCGCGTCGCTCGGCGGGCTAGGCTGGGCGTGGGGAGCCTGGTCGGGCGTCACCGTTGTCTCGCTTGCGTTCGCTGGCGCGGCGCTCGCGCTCGGGTGGCTGCCGGGCGCGAATGATGAAGACGGACGTTCACCGGCCTGACGCTGACGGTTAGGGCGATCGACTAGCCGTCCGCCCTGTCCGCCTATCTACCTTATGCGCCCTATTCCCTCGGTCCGCCGGACGTCGCAGCCTACCGGCCGGCGCGCCGCGCTGCCACTTTGCCGAGCACGGCGAAATCCTTCTCGCCGTCGCCATGCGCGATCGCATCGAGCAGGCTGTCGCGCACCACGCTGCCGATCGGCAGCGGCGTCGAACAAGCTTCGGCAGCCGACAGCGCCAGACGAACGTCCTTCAATCCGAGCCGCGCCTTGAACTGGGCGGGCTCGTAGCGGTCTTCGGCAATCAGCTTACCGTATCCCGAATAGACCGGGCCCGGGAAGACACTATTCGTGATCACGTCGAGAAAATCCGTCATCGCGACACCGTGGCCGGCCAGCAGCGCTGAGGCCTCGCCGAGCGTTTCGACGGCCGACGCGAGCGTGAAATTGGCGGTCAGCTTCACGACATTCGCATGCTGTGGCTCTTTGCCGATCCGCCAGGTCTTCTGGCCGATCGCATCGAAAACGGGCTGCACGCGATCGATCGCAGCAGGCGCGCCGGCGGCGATGATCGTCAACTTGCCCGCGGCGGCCACGTCGGGGCGCCCCATCACGGGCGCGGCAACATAGTGAATGCCGCGCGCCGCATGCTCGCGCGCGAACGTTTCGGCGAACGCGACGGAGATCGTCGCCATGTTCACGTGGACGAGATCACGCGGCGCCTTCTCGAGCAAATTCAGGTCGAACACTTCGCGCACGGCCGCATCGTCGGCCAGCATCGAGAAGACGGCGTCGCCCGAAAAAGCGGCGGCCGGCGTATCGACGAGTTTCGCGCCGAGCGCCTCAAGCGGTTGCGCCCGCTCGCGCGAGCGATTCCAGACGCGCACGCTGTGGCCCGCTTTCAGGATGTTTTCCGCCATGCTGCGACCCATGCTGCCGAGCCCAATAAATCCGATATCCATCGATTGCTCCTTCTGACGAACCGATCTCTCGGGAAACGGCCAGTAAAGCACGAAGGTCGGCCGCCTGCAGGCGACTCGACACGCATCAGGGTCACGCCGGTCGTGCGATACTCGTGCGCATGCCTCCCGTGACCGCGACTTTTCGCTTTTACGAAGAGCTGAACGACTTTCTGGCCCCGCCGCTGCGCAGGCGCGAGTTCAGCTGCGTCTGCGCGCGGGCGGCCACGACGAAGCACATGATCGAAGCGCTCGGGGTGCCGCATACCGAGGTCGAGCTCATTCTCGTCAACGGCGAATCGGTCGGCTTCGAGCGGGTGCTCCAAGAGGGCGACCGCGTCGCCGTCTACCCTAAATTCGAAGCACTCGACATCTCGCCGGTGCTGCGCGTGCGGCCGGCGCCGCTGCGCGTCGTGCGCTTCGTCGCCGACGCCCATCTCGGCGGCCTCGCCCACCTGCTGCGGCTCGCCGGCTTCGATACGCTCTACGACAATCATTTCGCCGACGACGAAATTGAAGCGCTCGCCGCCGCCGAGGGACGCATCGTGCTCTCGCGCGATCGCGAACTGCTCAAGCGCCGCACGATCACGCATGGCTGCTACGTGCGCGCGCTGAAGCCTCAGGAGCAATTGCGTGAAATCGTCGACAGGCTCGATCTCGTGCGAAGCCTGAGACCGTTCCGGCTGTGCCTGGCATGCAACACGCCGCTGCGCTCGCTCGAGCGATCGGAGGCGCTCGGCCGCGTGCCCGAGGGCGTCTTCGAGCGGCAAGCGCGGTTCGTGACCTGCGATGCCTGCAAGCGCATCTTTTGGGAAGGTTCGCACTGGAGCCGCATGCGTGCGCTCGTCGACTCTCTCGTCGAACGTCGGAACGCGCGGTAGTCAGGGCCTGCGGAAACCTCAGCCCGAATCGTTCGCACTCCTATTTAACGAATTGTTGCAATCGTAGTGGCTGAAAACGCACAGGACTCCGAAATTAACGGTTGACCGTCGTTTCATCGCGAAACTACAATTTCGGTATCTCAACAAGTGGGGTGTATCCCTTGGACAGTTGCAGTAGTCGACCTTCGAACGGTTTTTCTGCCTGACCGGCACGACGTCCGCGCTGATTCACCTCTCCGCCGCCGTCTAGCCAGCAGGCAGACGGTGCGCTTCGTAGTTTTTCCCTGACATCACTCGCGCATCGCTTCGAATGGCCGTCCCGCCATCGGGAGGCGTTGTGTGTGGCCGTTTGCCGCTGCACGCCTCGTTCCGATGGTTCGGTGCGCACGGGCCTCGTGTGGCTTCGTGCGCCATTCGTTCACGCGGCTGGCGTACCGGCCGCGTGTGGCTGAACCTGTCCGCGAGCATCGCGGGCAAAAACGATCGTCTCATAGGGTTCGTCGCAGCGCGCAGGCGCAAACGCCCGGCGGACCGAGTCGTACCAAATAACCGGCATCATCAGCGGAAGAAGCGAAATGTCCACACCTGCAAACATGACCAATCTCGCCGGAGTACGTAGCGCCGTACTCGATCAAGCGCACGTCGGCGACATCAAGGGGGCGTTCGGCACGATCGCTCATCACGACGTGGCGCCGCGCCGCACCTGGATGGCGCGCCTGCGCACGCTGCTCGCGATCCTCGGCCCGGGCCTCATCGTGATGGTGGGCGACAACGACGCCGGCGCATTCGGCACCTACACGCAAGCGGGCCAGAACTACGGCACGACGCTGCTTTGGACGCTCGCGCTCCTGATCCCGGTTCTCTATGTGAATCAGGAGATGGTGCTGAGGCTCGGCGCCGTCACGGGCGTCGGCCACGCACGCCTCATCTTCCAGCGGTTCGGCAAATTCTGGGGCGCTTTCAGCGTAATCGATCTGTTCTTGCTCAATGCGCTCACGATCGTCACGGAGTTCATCGGCATCACGTTCGCGCTCCAATTCCTCGGCGTGCCGAAGATCGTAGGCGTCTGCGCGGCCGCCGTGCTGACGATGGCTGCGGTCAGCACCGGCGATTTCAGGCGGTTCGAACGCTTTGCGATCGTGCTCTGCCTGCTGAGCCTGCTGCTCGTGCCCGTGCTCGTGTCGATCCATCCGCCCGTCGGCGTCATCGCACACGACTTCGTCATGCCCAGCTGGCCGCACGGCGCAAAGCTCTCGGACGTCATGCTGCTCGTGATCGGCATCGTCGGCACGACGATCGCCCCGTGGCAATTGTTCTTTCAGCAGAGCTACGTGATCGACAAGCGCATCACGCCGCGCTTCATGAAGTACGAAAAGGTCGATCTGTGGATCGGGATCGCGTTCGTGATCGTCGGCGCCATCGCGATGATGGCGTTCACGGCCGCGCTCTTTCACGGCCGCCCCGAGTTCGGCAACTTCACCGATGCGAGCGGCGTGATCGCCGGTCTGCACCAGTACGTCGGCAAGACGGCGGCGACGATCTTCGCCGTGGCGCTGCTCGATGCGTCGATCATCGGTGCCGCCGCCGTCTCGCTTGCCACCGCCTATGCAATCGGCGACGTTTTCACGATCCGTCACTCGCTGCATCGGAGCTTGTTCGACGCGAAGGGGTTCTATCTCGTCTACTTTGCGATCATTGCGCTCGCCGCCACGCTCGTGCTGCTTCCGGGTACGCCGCTCGGGCTCTTGACCGAGGCCGTGCAAACGCTCGCCGGTGTGCTG
>CAYPWK010000078.1:5855-7550 GCA_964414365.1 uncultured Burkholderia sp. | reverse complement strand
CTGCCGCCGCCGAAGCTGACGCTGGCGACGCGCGTATGGATGGCCTCGTTGCGCGGCTATCTCGTGCTCGCCGTGGGGCTCGTCGTCGTCAAGGTCGTACAGCTCGCGATGCTGCATTAAGCGCGAGGGACGCCGCGGGCCGGCTGTTTGCCGCTCGGCCCGCCCGGCGCCCGCTGTTGCTTTCCTATCGCGCTCAGCCCTTTTGCTCGTCTTCGGCGTTGTAACGCCCGCGTGCCGCGGCTCCGTTGAGCCGTGCGCGCTTCAGCAGCGCCTGCTGCGCTTCGCCGACGTTCGAGGCCTGGCCTCGCCATGCTTTCAGCGGCGGCTCTTGGAGCGCCCGCGCGTACGAGAAGCTGAGCGGCCAAGGGCGCCGCCCCGTGCGATTGATCGCATCCAAATGCGCGGTGGCCTGCTCCGGCGTCTGGCCGCCCGAGAGGAAAAAGATGCCGGCCACGAGGGGCGGTACCGTGCGGCCGAGAATCGTCACCGTGCTCGATGCCACTTCCTCCACACTGGCTTGCTGCGCGTGCTCCTTGCCTGGAAGCACCATGCTCGGCTTCAGCAGCATCAGCTCTAGCGCGACGCGATGACGGTGCAGCGCATGGAAGACCTCGTGCAGGACCGCTTCGGTAACCTCGGCGCAGCGGCTGATCGAGTGATCGCCGTCGATCAGCACCTCGGGCTCCACGATCGGCACGACGCCCGCGTCCTGGCAAATCGCCGCATAGCAGGCTAGCGATTCCGCGTTCGTCTCGATTGCCAGGCGGCTCGGCAAGGTGTCGGACACGTTATAGACTGCGCGCCACTTCGCAAAGCGGGCCCCCTGCTCTTTGTAATGCGCCAGTCGCTCGGCGAGCCCGTCGAGCCCTTGCGTGATTTCGTCTCCGGCCGCATTCACGAGCGGGATCTTGCCTTTGTCCACCTTGATGCCCGGCACGATGCCCTGGCGTTCCGCGAGACGCGGCAGCGGCTCACCGTCGTCGGCCTTTTGCCCAAGCGTCTCCTCGTACAGGATGACGCCGCTCACGAACTCGCCGAGCCCCGGCGCGCCGAGCAGCAGGCTGCGCCAGGCGCGGCGATTCTCTTCGGTCGACTCGATGCCGACCGCCTTGAACCGCTTCGCGATCGTTGGGCCGCTCTCGTCGGCTGCGAGCAACCCTTTGCCATCCTGCACGAGCGCATCGATGGTGGCCTGCAATTCGTCTCTCTGCGTACTCATCGTCGATCCTCCCGAAAGCTGTCGCACCAGGGGCCTCTTTGACACCAGCCTTTTTGACACCAGCGATATGGGACGGCGGGAAAGCCCGGCGCAAATGGGCGCCTAGTGCCGGCCCGCCCTCCCGTGCAAGTTTGGTGCCCAAGAACGATGGAGTGCGTGCCTCCGGGGGGCGGGATTACATGCGCCCTCGGCCGTCCGCCGGTCACCCGTGGCGCGGATCTCCATCGTTCGTCATCATCGCAGCGCCCGATTCGGCAATCCGTGCGACACCGCGCCGAAATACATCGAGCGCCTCGGAGATCGCGCCGATCCCGTCTGCCCGAATTCGCTCACGCAACGCGCTGCAACAAGCGCTGGCTTCACATTCGCCAAGCATCAGCAGCGCACCGTTCACTCGGTGCAAGGCTTGTAAGAACGACTCCGTATCGCCAAGGCTTGCCGCAGTGCACAAGCGTTGATCGTCTTCGGCCCACGAC
>CAYPWK010000078.1:0-5755 GCA_964414365.1 uncultured Burkholderia sp. | reverse complement strand
AACGCCGCGAGTAACTCGCGTCCGCCCATTATGGGCATGCAGAGATCGGCCACGACGGCGTCATACGGGCGCCGCCAGCACGCGGCAAGCGCCTCCTGCCCGTCGGCGGCCACATCGATCCGGCAATAGCCGAGCGCTCCGAGCTGATCGGCCAGAAGCGTCCGGCTCACCGGGTCGTCGTCGACGACGAGTATCCGCGCGTCGGGATGCGCGCTATGCGCCGGCGAGTTCTCATAGCGGCTGGTCTCGAGCTCAGGCACTGTTTGACGGTGGCCGCAGGCAGCGATGGCAAGCTCGAGCTTCGCCGATGAAAGCGAAGTGACGTGCCACGCGCCGTCCCGACGCTGCGGATGAAGCGGGCCGCGCTCGGAAACCACGACCGCATCGACATACGTCGCCAACGTCGTGCGCCATGCGGGCGGAATCTCATCGGCATGCGAACCGAGGACCAGAATCGTCCGCGCGCCCGTTGCCGGCGGTGCACCGGGACGCGCTTTGTCGATGCGCGCCACCGCGCCGAACCGAAAATGCAACTGCGCAATCAGCGCGGCCCGCCACGCCGAGTGCTCGCAAGCGACGGCGATGGCATCGAACGCAAGCGGCGCCGGCTCGTCGGTGGTGGCCTGCGTGCCTGCCGGCGCGGATCGATCGCGCCGCAGCGGCAGGTACACCGTGAACACTGCGCCCTGCCCCTCCGCGCTTTTTACGTCGATGCGGCCGCCCATCAGATCGACGAGACGCCGGCTCAGCGAGAGCCCGAGGCCGGTGCCGCCGAAGCGGCGGCCGATCGAATCGTCGGCCTGCATGAACGGCTCAAAGATGCGCGCTTGCCGACTCGCGGCAATGCCGATGCCCGAATCGGCGACGGACAACACCACCATTTCGCCGCCGTTGGCCGTGCACGCCACCGCCGCGCGCAACGTTATCGCACCGCTTTGCGTAAACTTGCAGGCGTTGCCGAGCAGATTCGTCACGACCTGCGCGATCCGGAGCCCATCGCCGTGCCAGCTGCCGCCGACCGAAGGATCGACGAGGCACAGAAAATCCAGTCCCTTGCCTGTGATGGCGGGTGCAAGCGTCTGCGCGCAACGCTCGATCACCTCATCGAGTTGAAACGGCTCGACATGCAGGCTCAGCTCGCGCGCTTCGGCCTTCGACAGATCGAGCACGTCGTCGACGAGCGAGAGCAGCGAGTCGAATGCTCGCCTGACTGAGCCGACGCGCGCGGCCTGGGAAGGCGTCAGCGCCTCCGTCGCCAGCAGTTCGAGATTGCCGAGCGCGCCATAAAGCGGCGTGCGTAGCTCATGGCTGATCGTGGCGACCAGCATCGACTTCGCGCGGCTCGCCTCGTCGGCGGCCCGACGTGCCCGGCGCAGCAGCCGGACGGTCTCCTTTTGGCGGCTGATGTCGTTGAGGCTACAAAGCACCACTTCCTGGGCGCGATACCGTGCCCGCGTGAATGCAACGGCGAGTTCACGGCGCGTCCCATCCGCGGCTGTTACGGACACCTCGGCGCAGCGAACCGCGCCGGCGGTCGTTGCGCCCGTGTCTGCGTCCGCGCGTGCGCCGATCGAGGCGTCGACGGTGGCGGAAACACGCGTTCGCCGGGATGCGCTGTCGGATTTCGGGCGCGTGCGACGCCTCGGCCGCGCGCCACCCCGGCGCCTTCGCGGACGGCCTTCCAAGAGCCGCGCATAGAAGGCGGCCGCGTCGGACGACGCCGACAGCAAGGCGCGGGCGATGCCGTTTTGGAGGACGATCCGACGCGTCGACTGATCGAACACGGCAAGTCCCACAGGCGCGGTGGCGAGCACTATGCGGCTGAATGCCTCGCTTTCGAACACACGCCGCGCGCGGACGCGAAGCGGCGCGAGCACGAACCGGTCGATCAGCAGGACGAACGCCCATTGCACGGCGAGCACAATCGACGTCAGTGCGACGGTCCAGGCAACCGGCCCCTTCAGATTGGCGGCAATCGTGCGCCAGTCGAAGGCCGACACCGCAATCCACTCCGGGCCGGCGATGCGCTGAACAATGAAGAAATCGCTGCCGCGGCGCACGAACCGAACGCGCTCGTCGGCAAGCTCGAACACCGACGGTGAGGCGGCCAGTGCGCGCATCCAGCGCTCGGCGCGCGGACTCGATCCGTCGATGCCGATTAGATGGCGGCGATCGCGCGACACCATGAAGAAATCGGGATCATGCACGGCCGGCTGGAAAAGTCGCGGAATCTGCTTGGCCGGCAGCGTGACGGCGAGAACGGCAAGGCGCGCTTCGTCACGGTAGATCGGCGCGGCGTAGTGCTTGACCATGGTGCCGTACATATCGGAATCGTAGAGCGCGACCCAAAACACGCGATCACGCCGCAATATGGCGTCGGCATGATTGCGGAGCTCCGCGTCGACGTGCGCGACATAGCGGTCGATCAGCGCCTCGATGTCCGGGGCGCCGGAGGGCACGCCCGTGCTCGAGGGCCCGGCGCGGCCGGGCGCCGCGGCAGCCGCCTGCGCGCCGTCCGAGCCCTGCGCGCCGTCCGTGCTCGGCCTACTCGACCCGCTCGCGAGCCGCTCACTGGTCAGCGGCGGCCACGCCGCCAGGAAACGTCGATCCTCGGTATAGAGGAAGCCGCCGATATCGTCGGTTGCGCCGTGCTGGCGCAACAACGAGCGCGGTGAAATCTCGCGCAAGAGCCGCAGCAAACCGGCCAGACGTTCGCGATCCTCGGAAGCCGTCAATGTCGAAAGGATCGTGAACGGCGCCGCACCGAGGTCATGGCCTGTGATGACGACACCCCTGTTTTCCGCGAGCAGCCGAAGATACCGATCGACAGGCACCGCATCGCGTTCGTGCACGGGGGTGAGCGCTTCGTAGGTTTCCACGGTGTGGCGCAGGCGCGCCTGATTGCGCTCGACCGATGCGTTGACGAAGTCGCGCTCCGCGAGAAACCCCGCGCGCCAGTCATCGAGGCAGCGCGTGTAACGATGCGCGACGCCCGCGATGGCGGCCACGAGGATCGAAAACGTGAGCACCGCACCGCCGCCGAATAACAGCGTCCGATCGTAGAGGCGAGGGAGCGAAGCGATTTCGGCTGATCGGCGCAGGCACGTGCACCATGCGGCCAGCCTGCGCCACCACGAGCGACTTGGGTTCATCGGGACGGCCGTCCTTGTGCCGCGCAACGCGGCGCCGTTAGCGTCGGGGGTAAGGGACCCCTACGCTAACCAAGCCGAGCGGCGATGCGCGATTAAACGCGCAAAGATAGGACGATCGCCCTGGCGCTCAAACGCGAGCGGCATGCGCGCGTCGGCGCACGAACGGCAAGCGCCGCAACATGTTGAAGGCGATCAGATTGCCCATTACCACGAGCAAGAGGCCGATGACCGCCGATAGCGACCAGCGGTAGCCTTCGAACACCGTCGACACGGCGAGCGCGACGAACGGGAACAGCACCGTGCAATAGGCTGCCCGGTCGGGCCCGATGCGCCCGACGAGCGTCAGGTAAGTCGTAAAGCCGATGACCGAGCCCGGCACCGCAAGGTAGGCGAGCGCGCCGAGATAGCGGACCGTCAATTCAGGCTCGAAAGAAAACCCCGCCGCGAAGCTGCCGACTGTCAGGATGGCCGCGCCGATCAGCATCGCCCAGCCGTTAGTCACGGTCGGGTGAAGCCCGATCGCCTGCATGCGGCTCGAGAGCAGATTTCCGACCGAAAACGACATCGTGCCGACAAGCGTGATAGCGAGCCCGACCCACATCGCATGGTCGTCCGCATGCCCGGCCATTTGCGGCGCGAAGAGGCAGAGGATGCCGATGAGGCCGAGGACGGCGCCGACGATCGCACTGGGTTGCAGCGGGCGGCCCATGAAGACGCGCCCGTTGATCGCGTTGAAGAGCGGCGCTGTCGAGAATACGACGGCCACGAGGCCGCTCGGCACGATCTGCTCGGCGTAGTAGAAGCAGAGAAAGTTCACGCAAAAAAGCGCGAGGCCCTGCGAAAACAGCAGCGGCCAGGCCCTGCGAGGCGGCACGAGCGGGCGGCGCGTCAGGCGAACGAGCGCGAGCATGACGAACGCTGCCAGCCAGAAGCGAAACGCAATCGAAACCGGCGGCGCGACGACGCCGGTCTGCCATTTGATTGCGATCCAGGTCGTACCCCAGATCAAAACGGTAGTGAGGTATAGCAAAAGATTCATTGGGGTGTCCTAATCGATTCTTCGTCCGCGTGCCCGCCCTCCGCGAGCCAGGCCGCCGCGAGCCAGCCCGGCTTGTGCTTGGCAAACGACGCACGACTTGGTCCCGACTATGCCCTGCGACCCACTCATCGCGTTGTCCAACTTTGCGGTTTTTTCGGGACAGAGCCGCACGTGAGCCGAGCCGCCTCGCTATACTCGAAACTCCTCGACCGACCGTGACGTTGCCTTTCCCCGTGGATGCGAGCCTTTTCCTGCCTGCGACCGATGGCGCCGATTCTGCTGATCGCGCCGGTGTGCCTGCCGTTTGCGCCGAACCCGCTGGCGCCGGGGCTCTCGTCGCGGGCGCGCGATCCGGTGCGCGTGTCGAGGAACCGCCGTTCGGTATGCACTCGATCGGCCGCACGCTCGCCGAGGCGAATGCGACGCTCGAGCGTTTCGCCTGGCTCGGCGACCAGCTCGCCGCGGCCGTCTGGCGGCGCGACATTGTCGAAGTCGAAACGGCCTACGACAACCCGGGCCACCATACGCTCTCGTGCTATCTCAACGGCGGCCACCGGACAGAGCGGCAAAAGCTCCCCGGGCGGTATGGTGCGCCGCGGCGGCTATGCGCGCTGCCGAGCGATCACGAATCGCGGTGGTGGGTGCGCGGGCACATGCACTTCATGCATCTCTATTTCCTCCCGGAGCATTTCACGCGGCGGGCCATTCGCGAGCTCGACCGCGAACCGCGCGAGCTCACGCTGGCCGATCGCACGTACTTCGAGGACGAGCGGCTCGCGGCGCTCTGCCAATCGCTCGCCGTCACGCCCTGGGACGACCCGGACGACCGGCTGCGCGCGAACGAAGCCGCGCACGAGATGCTGAGCCTGCTGCTGCGCGGGCAGGCCGTGCGCCGACGCGATGCTCCCGTCTCGGGCGGCCTCGCACCGGCCACGCGCAGGCGCTTGCGCGAATACATCGACAGCAACCTATCGCGCTCGCTCACGCTCGGCCAACTTGCCGACGTAGCCTGCCTTTCGGAATTCCACTTCTCGCGCATGTTTCGGGCATCGTTCGGCATGCCGCCGCACACCTGGATCGCCGAGCAGCGCATCGAGCGAGCGCGTGCGCTGTTGCGCTCGACGACGCTCACGCTCGATCGGATCGCCGCCGAATGCGGCTATGCGAACACGAGCCATCTCGGCCATCGCTTTCGCGCGGCCGTGGGTGCTTCTCCGCTTGCTTTCCGGCGCGCGATGAACGCGGTTTGATCGCGAGCTTCGAGATTCCCCGATTCAGTCTGGTCTTCGGATCAGGCTTTCGCCTCCGCTTTTTTGCTCATTTCTTCTTTTTGAAGCTTCCTATCGCGTCGATAGCGGCCGTCGTTATCGCCGCGATGGGAACGTTCAATTGTTCTTTTTTCTGCGTGCGCGGCACTATGGGTTCCAACAGGGTTCAATCAAGCATTGGGCGACGACGAGGTGCGCGATGACGACGGCACAATTGCAACTGGGAATGACGGAAAGAACAACGCAGGCGATCGGCGCTGCGCTCGCCGCGCGCGGCACGAGCCTTCGTTCGGCGC
>CAYPWK010000077.1:0-17063 GCA_964414365.1 uncultured Burkholderia sp. | reverse complement strand
CCACGATATCGGTTCCGGCAGTCCGCAGCCTTCGCACCACAATTCGCAGGCGCATACGCCGGGCAGGGCTTCGATGCCGCGATCTTTTGCCGCGGCAGGTGCAAACGGCGACGAGCCTTACTTCGATCCCGTCGCCTACGGCAACGGTCCCGGCGACTCCATCTCGGACACGACCGAGGCCGCCGCCGTCACGCATCACTCGATCGAAATTGGCGGACGCAAGATCGCGTACACGGCGACGGCCGGGCACCTCGTGACGGTCGACGAGAGCACCTCGCAGCCGAACGCGAAGATCTTCTATGTCGCTTTCACGGAGGACGGGCAGTCGGAGGAAGCGCGGCCCGTCACGTTTTTCTACAACGGCGGCCCCGGATCATCGTCGGTCTTCGTGCTGCTCGGCTCGTTCGCGCCGAAGCGGATCAAGACATCGATGCCGAATTTCACGCCGCCGGCGCCCTATCAGATCGAGGACAATCCCGACAGCCTGCTCGACAAGAGCGACCTCGTCTTCATCAATCCGGTCGGCACCGGCTATTCCGCCGCCGTTGCGCCGCATACCAACAAGGAGTTCTGGGGCGTCGACCAGGATGCGCGGTCGCTCAAGCAGTTCATCAAGCGCTTTTTGACGAAAAACCAGCGCTGGAATTCGCCGAAGTATCTGTTCGGCGAATCGTACGGAACGGCGCGCAGCTGTGTGCTGGCATATCTGCTCCATGAGGACGGCATCGACCTGAACGGGATTACGCTGCAGTCGTCGATCCTCGACTACGGCCAGGCCGGCAATCCGGTCGGCGCGTTGCCGACCGCCGCGGCTGATGCGTGGTACCACAAGCGGCTCGGCGTGTCGCCGACGCCGACGAACGTCATCGATTTCCTCGAGGAGGTGGCGGGGTTTGCCCGGACCGACTACCTCGCCGCATTGCGCAAGTTCCCGCAGACTGACGACGCGATCGTCGAGAAGCTCTCGCAGTACACGGGCATCGACAAGGCGACATTGATTGCCTGGGGGCTCGACATTGCCGGCTACGACAGCCGCGGCAACTCGCTGTTTCTTACGTCGCTGCTGAAGTCGAAAGGACTCGCGCTCGGCGCCTATGACGGACGCGTGACAGCCATCGACACGGGCATCGCGGGGCAGATCGATCCCAATTCTGGTGGCAACGATCCCACGATGACGGCGGTCTCGGGCGTCTATACGACGATGTGGAACACGTACCTCAACGAGCAGTTGAAGTACACGTCGAACTCGTCGTTCACCGATCTCAACGATCAGACATTCAAAAACTGGGATTTCCATCACACCGATCCGACGGGCGCCCAAAAGGGGATCGACGACAAGGGCAACGTCATCCTCTACACGGCCGGCGATCTCGCCGCGGTGATGGCGCTCAACATCGACCTCAAGGTGCTCTCGGCGAACGGCCTTTACGATTTCGTGACGCCGTTCTATCAGACGGTCATCGACTTGCAGAGGATGCCGCTTCTCGAGCAGAAGGTGCGCGAGAACCTGTCGGCGATGTTCTACCCGTCGGGGCACATGGTCTATCTCGACGGTGGCTCACGCACGGCGCTGAAGGCCGATCTCGCCAGGATGTATGACGCGACGACGGCGGACAAGCCCGCTCTTGCGCGCATCCGCAGCCTGCAGGAGCTGCGTCGGGCTTAAGGCCACCTCAGGGCGACTATCGCCGGGTCTAGCCGGTTCTAGTGGGAGAGCCACGTCATCGCGGCGCCGAGAAAGGTGCCGACGATGGCGCACGCCCACAGAAGCCGCCGCGTGCGCTGTTGCTCGCGCAGCAGCTCGCGCATGAGAGCGGCCGAGTCGAACCGGTCTCGCCGCTGCTGCATTCGCTGAAGCCTTTGGACGAGGAGGAGCGGCAACCGCGGGGCGATCGGCGCAAGGTGCGGCAACTCGCGCGCGAGGCGCTTGATGAAGCCGCGATGGTCGAGATCCTTGCGCGCGAGTGCCGCGAACGACGTTTCGACGACCCTCCAGGTGTCGAGCTGCGGCGCGAGTGCACGCGCGAGCGATTCGGCGCGCGACAGCGAATGCCGCGCGAGCACGAGCGGGGGCGGCACCGCTCCGCCGAACGGCCGCACGGCTTCTGTCAGATGGAGCAGCAGCGCGCCGGCCCTTCGCTCGCTCGGTGGCGACGCGAAATGCGGTTCGCTGCGCGTGCGCAGCTCGGCCTCGAGCATTTCAGGGCGCGTGCCGGGCGCCACATGGCCGACCTCGTGATGCATGTCCGCAAGCGTGCCGTAATCTCGCCGGAAGAGCGCGGTTGCGCCGTGGACGAAGAATTCGCGTTCCGGTTCCGTGAGGCTCGACATGACGGCGCAGTCGGCGAGGACGAGGCATCCGAGCGTGTCAGCGTCGATGCTGACGCGCACGCGTCGCGCGTCGAGCGCGGCATGAAAGAAACCGTGCTCGAACGCCTGCTCGATGAACACTTCCACGACGTGCGCCGCTAGACGCTCGAGGTTGACGCCGCGCCGGCGCAGCCCATCGATATCGGTGAGCGGCAGGGTCTCGATGCGTTGCGCAACGAGCGCGTGATCGGTCGAGAGATCCCAGATGACGACTGGAATGACGACATGCGCGTTGCCGGCGAAATGCCGGCCCGTTTGCGAGAGATTGGCGGCTTCCGTGCGCAGATCGAACCGGTGCCGCAGCTCCGCTGCGAATGATTCGGCCAGCTCGTTGAGCCCCAGCTGCCGCGCCGCGGGAAAACCGCGCTCGAGCAGTCTGGTCAGCCAGAGAAGGACGGCGATGTCGTCCTCGATTTGCTGCACCTGCCGCATGCGTAAAAGCTTGACGGTGACGTCGACGTGCCCCCCCGCCTCGCGGCGCAGCCGGGCGGCGTGGACTTGCTCGGCTATGCCGTTTTCGCGCGGCGTCGGATCGATCCAGGCGAATACTTCTTCCGGCAGGCGACCGATCGCGGCACGCAGGGCGAGGGCGATTTCCTGCCCCTCCAGTGGTTTCGTCAGCGCGGTCTCGGCTCGGCCGAGCGCATCGAGCACATCGTGCAGCGGCCGTCCCGCATGGTCCGGATCGGCCGCGATCGCTTCGGCGAACGCGCTCGCGAGCGGGCCGAGCTGAGGCAGCGCGCGATGCAGTGCCGTCCGTGTATCGGGCGCCGAATGCAGTTGCGCGATAAGCGCCGAGAGCCAGCGCACTTTGTCGTCATGCGGCGCGGCTCGCCAAAGAAGCCGGGCGCCGTAGCGAAGAACGCAGAGGAGGAGGAGTAGGCGGCGAATCGTGGTGCGCATGAGCGATGCGGCGAGCGGTGCGTTGCGAATCCGCCGACAAGGATGCCATGCCCCGCGCCGCGTGGGGACAATCCAATGGCCTATGTGGCCGGCTAAGCAAGATTGGCCGATTGGCGCGCCGCACAATGAAAAAAGTGCCGACCACGCCTAAAGTTCCGCAAAGGCGGTGCCGTAAATCGATCATCGGGCGGACCGGCCCGAGACCCCTACCGTCGCCATCCATGAGAGAGATAAAAAAGCCCACGATGTCGCGTCGCCTCTTGAGGCGCCTGTTGTCGCGAAGCGTCGCCGTGGATCTCGGCACGGCAAACACGCTCATCTACATGCGCGACGAAGGAATCGTCCTGAACCAACCGTCGGTCGTCTGCTTTCAGAACAACGGCGACACAGGTGCGGCGCGCGTCGCCGCTGTCGGCGAGGAGGCCAAGCAGTTGCTCGGCCGCTCGCCGGAGAATCTGCGAGCCGTTCGTCCTATGCGGCACGGCGTCATCGCCGATTTCTCGGCCGCGGAGCGGATGTTTCGCGAGTTCGTCGACATGGCCCACCTCAGGTCCCTTTTCGGGCGTCGCGCCGAGTTCACGATCTGCGTCCCCTGCACGGCGACCGAGGTCGAGCGACGCGCGATCCGCGAAGCGGCACTCGCGGCCGGCGCCGCGAAAGTCAACCTCATCGGTGAATCGCTGGCGGCTGCCGTCGGCGCCGGCTTGCCTGTCGGCGAAGCGCGCGGTTCGATGGTTGTCTCGATCGGCGGCGGAACCACCGAAGTCGGTGTCATTTCGCTAGGTGGAATCGCCTACCAGGGCCTCGTGCGCGTTGGCGGCGACCAGTTTGATGCCGCGATTGTCAGCCACGTTCGCAACTTGTACGGCGTGGTGCTTGGCGATCAGACGGCCGAGCATGTGAAGAAGACGATTGGCAGCGCCACGCCGAATGTCTCCGCCGAGCGCATCTGCGCAGTCGGCCGCAGCCTCGCCGACGGCTTGCCGCGCACGATCGAGCTTTCCAATCACGACGTCGCCGATGCGCTTTCGGCGCCGCTTCGGGCCGTCATCGACACGATCAAGGCTGCGCTCGAGTCGGCGCCGCCGGAGCTCGTCACCGACATTGCCGACAGCGGTATCGTGCTCACGGGCGGCGGTGCGTTGCTCGCCAATCTCGACAAGCGGATCGCCGAGGAGACAGGTCTTGCTGTGCGCATCGCCGACGAGCCGCTGACTTGCGCCGTCCGGGGAGCAGGAGCCGCCGCAGGCTGCGTCGACGCCGCTGCGTTCAGCTAGAGTTTGCAGCCGAGCGCCCAAGGCCCCAGGTGGGCGGTTGCCTGCGCCCGAGCGCAAGAGTCGCCGCGGGCGCGGCACACCCGATCGTATGGCGGTGTTACCATCGCCGGTTTCCAACTCGTCCCATTAAGGCCGCTTTCGCGCCATGGCCACGATCAGCCAGCTCAACGTCTATCCGATCAAATCGTGTGCGGGCATCGCGCTTGACTCGGCACGTCTTTTATCTCACGGGTTGGCCTACGACCGCCACTGGATGCTCGTCGACGGCCGCGGCTCTTTTGTCACACAGCGGCAATTGCCGCGACTCGCGCTCATCACAACGGAGCTTGGCGGCGGCGAATTGATCGTGCGAGCGCCGGGCCATGCGCCGCTTCGCACGCCGCTCGATGCGGCGCAGCTTGGCGCTGCGCGGAAGATCGAGGTGACCGTCTGGGGGGACACTGTTACGGCGCTCGACGCCGGCGACGAAGCGGCGCGCTGGTTCTCCGATTTCGTCGGGGCGCCGCTGCGGCTCGTGCGCTTCGATCCCACCGTCGAGCGCATGGCGAACCGGAAATGGACCGGCGAGACGATCGCGCCGGTGCGTTTCGCCGACGGCTATCCGCTGCTCGTCATCGGGGAGGCGTCGCTCGACGACCTCAACGAGCGGCTCGCAAGCAAGGGCGTCGACGCCATTCCGATGAACCGCTTTCGTCCCAATCTGGTGCTGGCAGGACTCGAGCCGTACGAGGAGGACTTTGTCGATACGCTGCGCATTCAGTCGAACGAGGGTGAAGTCGTGCTGCGGCTCGTGAAACCGTGCGCACGTTGCCCGATTCCGACGATCGATCAGGCGACGGGCGCTCCCGACCCGCGCTGGCCGAACGAGCCGACCGATACGCTCGCGTCCTATCGAGCCGACCGTCGTCTCGACGGCGCGTTGACGTTCGGGCAGAACGCTGTCGTCGTGGCGGGCGCGGACCGTTTGCTGAGCATCGGCCGCGAAGTCGACGTCGACCTGCGCTTCGACGATTGAGCCGAGGCGACCATGCAAACGTCCATCCGGCCTTTTTCGGCCGAAGTTGCGGGTGCGGCCGATCTGCGTTTTATCGAGCTCGCGAGCGGCTTGCGCATGCCTTACATCGAGCGCGGTAGCGGGCCGCTTCTGCTGTTTGTACACGGGTCGCTTTGCGATTACCGGTACTGGCAGCCCCAAATCGACGGCCTGTCGGCTCATTACCGCTGCGTGGCCGTGAGCCTTACGCATTACTGGCCACTCGTCGGATCGCCGCGCACCGTGCCGTTCAGCTGGAGCCGCCATGCCGACGAACTCGCCGAATTCATCGACAAGCTCGGGTATGGGCCGGCACACGTGATCGGGCATTCGCGTGGCGGATGCGTCGCTTTTCACTTCGCGTTGCGTTACCGCGAGCGCCTTCGCACGTTGACGCTTGCCGATCCCGGCGGTCCTGTCGAAATGCCGGGGCAGACCCTCGCGGTGCTGCCCGAAACGGTCAACGCGCTTCGCGGGCGCGCGGCGATGTTGATCGAAAGCGGCGAAGTGGAAGCCGGCCTCGAACTGTTCGTCGATTCGGTGAGCCGCGTGGGGTCGTGGGCCAAGAGCACCGCGGCGTTTCGCGCGATGGCGATCGACAATGCCGACACGCTGCCGCGCCAGTTCGCCGATCCGCTACCCGCATACAAGTGCGACGACGCCGAGCGCATCGCGTGCCCGGTTCTTTTAATGGATGGCGAAAAGAGCCCCGACGTGTTTAGGCGCTGCGTCTCGGCCCTCTCGGAATGGATTCCCGACGTCCGGCGCCATACGATCCGCGGCGCATCGCATGGAATGAACCTCGCGCACCCGAAGGCGTTCAATCGACATATCGATGAATTCATCGGCGCCGTCGACGTCGAACGCTGATTGGCGCCTCCGGATGCGCGGCAGGCGCTGTTTTCGGGAAATCTGGGCACCGGTCTTGCAGTACCGATGCTCGCGCGCGGCGCCTGCCGCGCCTTTTTTCTCCGTTTTCCTTTTCCTTCATCCAACGCTATCTACAATCGAGGGAAGTTAACGCCAACGTCAGGACCAGGAGCGACACAATGCTGGATACCGACATACTCGGTGCACGCACGCGGGACGACGAACTGAAGGACCGCGAACCCGACGACGTCTTCATCGCGACCGAAAATCCCTACATCGCCCGTTCGAGCCAATATGTGCTGAAGTCGGGCGATACCTTCGTCGTCAATGACCCGCTCGGCGACATCAACGGGCATGACGACGGACTCTTCGTGAACGACACACGCACGCTTTCGCAACTGCGGCTCACGTTCGGCGGGCGCGCGCCGTCGCTGCTGTCCGGCAACGTCAGTAACGACAACGCCGCGTTCACGGCGCATCTAACGAATCGCCCGCTGCCTCCCATCGGCGGCGAAGGAACGCCCCAAGGGGTGATCCATGTCGAGCGCATGCGCGTGCTGTCGGGTACGGTCCTTTATGAAGCGATCACGCTGACGAACTACGGTTCGAACGATGCGATCGTGCCGCTGTCGATCTCGTTTGCGTGCGACTTCAAGGACATGTTCGAAGTGCGCGGCTTGAATCGGCCGAAACGCGGCACGATCGATCCGCCGCGCGTCGGTAAGGACGGTGTGCACTTGCGCTACGTCGGCCTCGACCGGATTCAGCGCGACGTGCGAATCGCCTTTGCTCCCGAACCCGACCACTTGGGCCCCGACCGCGCCGATTTCGCGATCGAGCTCTCGGCGCAGGCCTGCATCTCGATCTACCTTTCGGTTGCGGTCGAGGCACGCGCGCTCGCGCGCGCGACGGACGGCGTCCAAGCGCCCGGCGCACAAGTTGCTCAGCCGCTGCATAGCTCGCACCCCGCGCATATTACGCAAGTGGATACGTTGCGGCCGCGCGTGGGCCGTGCCGCCGTCCGATCGGCGCTCGCGAGCGCGCACCTCGCCATGCGCGAGCGCCGCCGCGTGACGGCGCGCATCCGCACGAGCAATCCGCTTTTCAACGCGTGGATCGAGCGTTCGTTCGCCGATCTCGGACTGTTGACGACCGACTTGTCGACCGGGCCGTATCCTTATGCCGGCATTCCCTGGTTCTCGACGCCGTTCGGCCGCGATGCCGTGGTGACTTCCCTGCAAACGTTGTGGCTGCAGCCGTGGCTCGCGCGCGGCGTGCTGCGGTTCCTCGCGGATCATCAAGCGCACGAGGATTCGGCTTTCCGCGATGCGTCGGCAGGCAAGATCATGCACGAGATGCGCAAGAGCGAGATGGCCGGCACAGGCGAAGTGCCGTTCGCGCTCTATTACGGCGGGGTCGACACGACGCCGCTATTCATCGTGCTGGCGGGCGCTTATTTCGCGCGCACGGGAGACGAGGCGCTGATTTCCGAGCTCTGGCCCGCGTTAGAGCGGGCCGCGCAATGGGTGGCGAGCGTCTGCGACAAGAACTCCTGCGGCTTCGTCGATTATCAGTGCGCGTCCGAGCGAGGGCTCGCCAACCAGGGCTGGAAGGACAGCCACGATTCGGTGTTCCATGCCGACGGCCGCATGCCCGATGGACCGATCGCGCTCGTCGAAGTGCAGGCGTATGCGAGCGCCGCCTTTGACGCGATGGCGCGGTTCGCCGAGCATCGCGGGCGTCCCGACGACGCGGCGCGCTATGCGGCGCGCTCGCGGACGCTGCGCGAACGCGTCGAGGAGTTGTTCTGGATGCCGGACCTCGACTTTTACGGCATCGCGCTCGACGGACACGGCGATCTGTGCCGCGTGCTCGCTTCGAACGCAGGGCATCTGCTAGCGTTCGGGTTGCCGTCGCGCGAGCGAGGGGAGGCTGTCTCGCGCAAGCTCGAGTCGACGCTCTTCCACACTGGCTGGGGCGTGCGCACCCTGGGTGCGAATCAACCGCGCTTCAACCCGATGTCGTACCACAACGGTTCCGTGTGGCCGCATGACACGGCGCTGTGCGCACGAGGTCTTGCGCGGTACGGCCATAAGGACGCTGCGGTCGGGTTGCTGCAGGCGCTCTACGAAGCAGCGGTCAACTTCGATATGCGGTTGCCCGAGCTCTTCTGCGGTTTCATGCGGCAGCGCGGAGAGCCGCCGACGGCCTATCCGGTCGCATGCCTGCCCCAGGCTTGGGCGGCGGGTGCGCCGTTTATGATCCTCGAAGCTTGTCTCGGCATTACGATCGATGCGGCGCGCGAGGAGATCCTGATCGAGCAGCCCGCGCTGCCCGAAGGCATCGACTGGCTCGAGGTCCGCAACTTGCGAATCGGCGAGAAAACCGTATCGATTACGTTCAGTCGCGTCGGCGGGAAAGTCGTGGCGTCGGCAGACAATCGCGACGTGCGCGTGGCGACCGTGCTATAGCCGATAGCGCTCTCGGCTGGAGGACCTGCGCGGACCGTTGCCGATCGGCACGGCCCGCGCGAGCCCGCGGTCACCGCTGCCAGGGTGGCGCATCGGTCGAAACGCGCCTCCCATATTTGTCGAGCGCGGCGCGCACGACGCCGGGCTCGATATCGCCTTCATCCGCGAGCGCCTTCAACGCGGCGATGACGATCGAGGTGCGATCCACCTCGAAGAACTCACGCAGTGCGCGCCGCGCGTCGCTGCGGCCGAACCCGTCCGTGCCGAGCGTGACGTATCGGCGCGGGACATATGCGCGGATCAGCTCCGGCACTGCACGCACATAATCCGTTGCGGCGACGACGGGCCCGTGCGATTCGCGCAGAATCGTCTCGACATAGGAGTGAGCGGATTCGGCATCCGGGTTCAAGCGGGCGTTGCGCTCGGCCGCCATCCCGTCGCGATGCAGTTCCGAGAAGCTCGTCACGCTCCAGACAGCGGCTTCGATGTCCCAGTCGTCCTCGAGTATCCGCGCCGCGGCCATCACTTCCCCGAGAATCGCGCCCGAACCGAGCAGTTGGACCTGCGCCGACGCCAGCGTTCTCGGCGCCAACGCATACATTCCCTTCACGATGCCCGCTCTTAGCGAGGCGACAGCGGCGGCGTCGTCGGGCGACGCGACGGGCATCGAAGGTTGCGGATAGTTCTCGTTCGTCACGGTGAGGTAGTGGAAATGATCGCTTTGCCGCTCGATCATTTCCCGCATCCCCTCGTCGAGAATGACGGCGATTTCGTAGGCGAACGCGGGATCCCATGCGCGGCAGTTTGGAATCGTCGATGCGACGAGATGGCTCGTGCCGTCCTGATGCTGAAGACCTTCGCCGCCGAGCGTCGTCTTGCCGGATGTCGCGCCGATGAGAAAGCCGCGTGCTCGCTGATCGGCCGCGGCCCAGATGAGATCGCCGATGCGTTGAAAGCCGAACATCGAGTAGTAGATGTAGAACGGCAGCATCGGGAGATCGTGCGTGCTGTAAGAGGTCGCCGCGGCGATCCATGACGAAATGGCGCCGGCTTCCGAAATGCCTTCTTCGAGGATCTGCCCGCCCGTTTCTTCGCGGTAATAGAGCATGGAACCGAGGTCCTCGGGTTCATAGCGCTGACCGAGCGGCGAATAGATCCCGACTTGCCGAAAAAGGTTCGCCATCCCGAACGTACGTGCCTCGTCGGCGACCACAGGCACCACGCGAGGGCCGAGCGCGGCGTCCTTCATTAGATTGCCGAACATGCGCACGATGGCTGTCGTCGTCGACATTTCGCGGCCATCGGCTTGCAGCGCGAATTGCCCCCAGGACGACAACGGAGGTACGGTGGGCACCTTCGTCGCCGCTCTCCGCCTTCTGGGCAGATAGCCTCCCAGGGCAGCCCGGCGTGCGTGCAGGTATTGCATTTCCGGGCTGTCTTGCGCAGGTTTGTAAAACTCGAGACGTTCCACCGCGTCGTCCGACAACGGCAGACGAAAACGATCGCGAAACGCCTTCAGATGTTCGAGGTCGAGCTTCTTTTGCTGATGCGTCGTCATGCGTCCCTGACCGGCGGCGCCCATGCCGAAGCCTTTCATCGTCTTCGCGAGGATCACCGTCGGCTGGCCTTTATGCGCAAGCGCCCTGGCGTAGGCGGCATGCAGCTTGCGCACGTCGTGGCCGCCGCGACGCAGACGGTCGATGTCGTCGTTGCCGAGATGCGCGGCGAGTGCGGCGAGCTCAGCGCTTTGGCCGAAGAATCGCTCGCGGTTGTAGGCGCCATCGTTCGCGGAGAATGTCTGGAATTGACCGTCGACGGTCTGCGCGAATGCGCGCGACAATGCGCCCGCTCGATCGCGAGCGAACAGCTCGTCCCAACTCGAGCCCCAGAGGACCTTGATGACGTTCCAGCCCGCGCCGGTGAATTGTGCTTCGAGCTCGTCGATGATGCGGCCGTTACCGCGTACGGGACCGTCGAGCCTTTGCAGATTGCAATTGATGACGAACACGAGATTGTCGAGTCTCTCGCGCGCCGCAAGCGACAGCGCGCCGATCGATTCGGGCTCGTCCATCTCGCCGTCGCCGAAAAAGCCCCACACCTTGCGGCCTTCTGTCGGAAGCAACCCTCTGTTGTGCAGATAGCGCATGAAGCGCGCTTGGTAAATCGAATTGATGGGGCCGATGCCCATCGAGCCGGTCGGAAACTGCCAAAAGTCCGGCATCAACCAGGGGTGCGGGTACGAGCAGAGGCCAGGGCCGGCGATCTCGCGTCGGTAATGCTCGAGGTGCGTTTCATCGAGAAAGCCTTCCAGATACGCGCGTGCATAAACACCCGGAGATGAGTGGGGCTGGAAATAGACGAGGTCGCCGCCGTGCTCGCCATGGGCGGCCCGGAAGAAATGGTTGAAGCCCACTTCGAAGAGATCGGCCGCCGATGCGTAGCTTGCGATATGACCGCCCAGTTCGCCATAGGCCTGATTGGCGCGCACGACCATTGCTAGGGCGTTCCATCGCAGCGCGGCTGCGAGGCGCTCTTCGATTTCGATGTCGCCCGGATACGGCGGTTGTGCTTCGACAGGGATCGTGTTGACGTAAGGCGTGACTCGCGCCCGCACGGAGCCGATTCCATGTTTTGCGGCATGCTCGGCGAGACGCTCGAACAGGTACTGCGCGCGTTCGTTACCGACATGTTCGACGACTCCGTCGAGTGCGTCGAGCCATTCGGCCGTCTCCGCCGGGTCGGTGTCTTCCTTTTGGCTCGAGAGCGCATGCATCCATTCGGTGCCGTTCGACAAGTCCGTCATGGCTGATCCTGGGCGGGTGAAATGGGACTTCCAATGGAGATCGAGGTTACCCGTGTACCGCGAGAATGTGCGTCTGTTTTTCTCGTTATTTGCCTATCAGGCAGCATCGTCTATACTGCGAAAGGCCAATTTCGCGGAATATTTCAACTATGGATCGCCCGACGCGCAAACTGGACCGGATCGACGTCGCCATCCTCAATGAGTTGCAGCAGAACGCGCGGATCACCAACGCCGAACTCGCGCGCGCCGTGAATCTCTCGACGACGCCATGCTTCAACCGCGTGCGCGCGCTCGAGAAGCTAGGCCTCATCAAACAGCAGGTCACGCTGCTTAATCCTGAACCGTTGGGTCTGCGAATCAACGTGTTCATTCAGGTCAGCCTCGAGAAGCAGGTGACCGATGCCCTGCGCCGGTTCGAAGAGGCGATAGACAAGCGGCCCGAGGTGATGGAGTGCTATCTTATGTCGGGCGATGCGGATTATCTGCTGCGCGTGGTGGTTCCCAACATGCACAGTCTCGAACGCTTCATTCTCGAGCAATTGACGACAATTCCGGGAGTGTCGAACATTCGTTCGAGCTTCGCGTTGAAACAAGTGCGTTACCGGACCGCGCTGCCGCTGCCGGCGGCAGGGCTCACGCTTAGCGACGAAGATGACGAAGCGCGCCAATGACGGGGAACATGCATTGCTACTTGTCAGAGTCGTTGAAAAGGAGGCACAACATGAAACCCATGTATCGCCCTGGTCAGCGAGTGGAGCAGTCGGGCATTTATCGCGTGGTCCTCGACGATGGTTCGGGGGAGTATTTTGAGGTGACCAGCGTCGAAGGAGAGCACTTTCCGCCTACTCGCAACGGGAAGCGCGCACGCTACGAGCTGGTGCGAGCCGCCGCGCACGCGAGAGAGCACGAGAAGCTGCAGCGGTGTGACTGAGGCCCACGGGGCGGACGCCTCAGGTCGCTTCAGGTCGCTTCACCGCTCTCGTCCGCGCCCACCAGGAGCTGGGTCTTCGACGACTCGAAGATGAACGGCGGGACATCAAGATTTTGCGGCGCGGGCTTGTCCTTGAACACGCGGCCCGCGAGGTCATACGTCGAGCCATGACACGGGCAGAGGAACCCGCCGAGCCAATCGCTCGGCAGATTCGGCTGCGGCCCCGGCTGAAAGCGCTGAGTCGGCGTGCAACCGAGGTGGGTGCAGACACCCACCACCACGAGCAACCCCGGGTTCTCTTTTCGTGATCGATAGTCGTTGCGGCAATACTTGGGCAGCGGCATCGAGAAAGGGTGCTTAGAATCGGGATCCGCGACCATCGGTGTCGCCTTCTTGACTTCCTCGAGCATCTGCGGCGTGCGATTGACGATGAAGACGGGCTTGCCCCGCCAGGCCACCGTCATCATGGTGCCGGACTCGAGCTTCGACACGTCGACACGCACCGGCGCGCCCGCTGCCTTTGCGCTTTCGGGCGGATTGAGCGAATCGATGAACGGCACGATCGTCGCAACGGCGCCGAGCCCGCCTAGCGTGGACGTCGCAATGAGCCACGTCCGGCGTTGCCCGTCGACGGGTTGGGGCCGCGATTCCGGAGCCGGCCTCGTCATATCGGTTGCCTTGTCCACGCTTGCCTTTCCTTTCCGAGCTGCGACGCTCGGACCTCAAACAGTCGTGACCGTCTCGTGTTCGATTCAGCGGAAGCGAAAGCGTTCGCCTTCCAGGCGCGGCTTCACGAAATCGCTCGACAGATCTTTCACCTTCCAGTTCGGCAAGGCGTTCGGCCCGAACAGACTGGGCGAAATCCCGGAGTTGCCGTTGTGCGTGACGGCTCCCGACTTCACGCGCAGCATCGAGTGGACATCGCCTCGGTAGTCCACCGAGGCCGAGGCGGAGAGGGGGTTGGGCATGGCAAGCGATTCGTCCGCCGCGTGGGCGGCGAGCGGGAGCGTGCAGGCGAAGCACGCGACGCCCATCATGCCGATCAGCGTATGTGTCATGGCAGCACCTCACTGTCTCGAAGCGCCGGCAGCCGACGATGGTCACAACAACCGCATGAGCAGTCCGAAAAGGCCGAGCGTGATAACGAGTACGGCGACCGTGACGGGCAGCACCAGCGCGATGATGATCACGGGGCGCAGCCGCTTGGGCACCCCGCTCCGTTCTCCTTCAGGTCGTTCAGTTGAAGATTTCATGCGCGTGCGCTGCGACCGATTCGAGGGCCTGCAGCGCAATCAGTGCAAACCAACATTAGGAACATAAGCTTAAAAATCGCTTAAAAACCAGAGGGCGTTTCGAGATGCATCGCCCGCGGCGATTCACACTCTACGCCTCGAGCGCGAGCAGCGCAAAGCTCGCGAGCCAGTGTTCGCCCATGTAGTCGCCGGCCACATGAGCGAGCGCCGTCTGTAAATGCTGCTCTGCTGCTTCATCGAGCAGCGCCTTGCGGGCGTCGCTCGCCGGCAACGCTCGCGCGAGTGAACGTTGACACCAGGCTCGGCTCAGGTTGAGTCCGTCGAGGTGCGCGATCTTGCCATCGGTACGGTCCGTCACCGTCGCCGGCGCGAAGAGCGTAGCGGGTTGTCTTGCCGCGAGCCGTGGAAAAAAACGATCGAGCCAGGCGGTGAATTCGTCGGCGGGCAGCACGCGCCGCATCAGTTCCGCTTCCATTAGCGACGGCGAAAGAAACTCGTCACCGGAAGGCTCCCACGCCTGGCAGTCCTGATCGCCCAGATGCCATCGCCGTGCCGTTGCTTCGATCAGGTTGGCCAAGCCGGTGCGCGCCGTTGCGCGCGCGAACTCGAGCGCGAGCGATAGCGCAAACGCGGTGTTGAAATGCGTGCCGACGCGCAGCGGGTAGGTGGCCTTCGGCAAAAATTCCTCGAATCGCTCGACGAAGAGATCGGTCAGCGGCGCAAGTGCTTTCGCCCAGCGCGCTGCGTTTGCGGCATCGACGTTCGCCATCGAATGCAACTGGCCGGAAAGCGCAAGCAACCATGCCCATCCGTACGGACGTTCGAAATTGCGGTTCTGCGGCAGGTTCAGATAGGCAAGTTCGCCTTCTACATTCCGTTCAATGAAATGCTCGTCGACAACGGCGACGATGCGCGGGGCGTCCGGCAGGTCGGGGTAGCGATCGAGAAGTCGCAGCACGAGCCAGTACCCGTGAACGCACGAATGCCAGTCATAGCTGCCGTAGAAAATCGGATGCAGCTCGCGCGGAGCGCGAACATCATCGCGGCCGGCGAGCGCATGCGTGAGCTTGTTCGGATATTCGCGCGTCAGATGCGACAGGGCGAGCACGGCGAACTCCGAGGCGATGGCGGGTGTGAGTCGGGCGGTCATCACATCAGTAGATTCGGGGCGAAGGCAGTCAACGATACGCTCGGGGCTCAGCAGGGGCAAGGCATGCCCAAGGACCGCCAAATGGCGCCGCGCATATGGCCTTTATGGTCGCGAGCGCACCGTGCGCACGGCGATGTCGGCGCTCGCCTGTGCACCGGCGGGCCGCCCGCCTAGGTGTCGGAGCCAGCGGTTTTCTTGATGCCCGCCGACCCCTCGTAGCGCCGCATGGCCTCGCCCACCTCGTCTTTCAACTTTGTCAGCGCCGCCACATCGGGCGAAGGCGGCTGCAATGCGGCCCAAAGCAACTCGACCAGTCGCTCCGCCGTGACTTCGATATCGGTGCTGCGATGCGCGAACGTGGCTTCCCAGAGCACATGCTCCATCGGCCCGAACACCATTGAACGCATGAGCCGCAGCGGCACGTCATGACGGACCTGCCCCGTCTGCTGACCCCGCGCGAGCACGTGCATGAGAGGCGCCGTATAGCGTCGTTGCAGGGCGGTCAATTCGTCGCCGAGCGCGTGCTGCTTCGTACGCCCCTCCGATAGCACGAGCGAGCAAAGTCCCGTGCCGTGGACGAGCATCAACCGCAGATGCATTCGAACGATGAAAGCGAATTGCTGAAGAACGGTGCCGTCGCGTGGCAGGCCGTCTTCGATTGCGGCGATGATTTCGTCGTACCAATCGCTGATGACGCGAGCGCAGAGCTCCCGCTTGCCGCGGAAGTAGCTGAAGACGGTGGCTTCCGAGACGCCGAGCCGCTGTGCGATTTCGGCCGTGGTCGCGCGCTCGTACCCCTTCTCGGCAAATACGTCGCGGCCGGCCTGGAGGATGTCCTTCACGCGCTGCTGCGACTTGGGCCCCGCCGGCTGGCGACGCGTCGCGTTCGCTTCGGCTTTCAGTTCGTCCATCTTATGAGTCGAATTCAGATTGCATTGATGATGGCAGCTACCGCTGCCGAGACTAGCACGGCCAGACCTAGGTAGTACAGCCTAGACAAAAGTTGAGTAATACTCAACAAAACCTATTGACGCTTACGTAAATGTGGCGTGAAATGCGCGGTGACCGAACGCGGCGCTGCGTGCCTGACCGAGGCGCGTCGGAGGGCCGCCTTCAGAATCCAAGGAGACGCTCATGAACGACACCCACGCTCACTATCGTTCGCTGCCCCCAGAGGGGGCGCATGTCCCCCTTGGGACGGAACCGGCGCCCAAAGGAAGTCCCCTTGGGGGACGGGAGGCATGATGACCACCACCGTGCCCGGACTGCAGTTCGCGCTAGGCGAAGACATCGACATGCTGCGCGACACGCTCGCTAACTTTGCCGCGAAGGAGATCGCGCCGCGCGCGGCCGAGATCGACCGAAGCGATCAGTTTCCGATGGATCTTTGGCGCAAGTTCGGTGAACTTGGCGTGCTCGGCATGACGGTTGCGGAGGAGTACGGCGGCGCCAACATGGGATATACGGCGCATATGGTGGCGATGGAGGAGATATCGCGTGCGTCGGCGTCCGTCGGCCTCTCTTATGGCGCCCATTCGAACCTCTGCGTCAACCAGATCCACCGCAACGGCACCGAAGCGCAAAAACGTCGATATCTACCGAAGCTCGTCTCGGGCGAACACGTCGGCGCGTTGGCGATGAGCGAGCCCAACGCCGGTTCGGACGTGGTCAGCATGAAGCTGCGCGCCGAGCAGCGAGGCGACCGTTATGTCTTGAACGGCACGAAGATGTGGATCACGAACGGCCCCGATTGCGACACGCTTGTCGTCTACGCGAAGACCGACGTCGAGGCCGGCGCGCGCGGCATCACGGCATTCATCGTCGAGAAGGGCATGAAGGGTTTCTCGGTTGCGCAAAAGCTCGACAAGCTCGGCATGCGCGGCTCGCACACCGGAGAACTCGTGTTCGAGGATGTCGAAGTGCCTGAAGAAAACATTCTCGGCAAGCTCAATGGCGGCGTGAACGTGCTGATGAGCGGGCTCGACTACGAGCGGGCCGTTCT
>CAYPWK010000076.1:0-17099 GCA_964414365.1 uncultured Burkholderia sp. | reverse complement strand
CGCGTGTTGATCGCGCCGAGCTTCGCCGACATTTTCTTTAACAACTGCTTCAAGAACGGCTTGTTGCCGATCGTCCTTTCGGAGCAGCAGGTCGATCATCTGTTCAACGACACCTACGCATTCAACGGCTATCAGCTGACGGTCGATCTCGCCGCGCAGGTCGTTCGGACGCCTGACGGTCGCGAGTATCCGTTCGAAGTGGATGCCTTCCGCAAGTACTGCTTGCTGAACGGCTACGACGACATCGGGCTCACGCTGCGGCATGCGGACAAGATCCGCGCTTTCGAAGCCGAGCGGCTCGCGAAGCAGCCGTGGCTCGGCCATCGGCTCGTCCGCTGACGTGCATCGTAGGCGGGCTCGTCGATCGACGCCCGCCGCGGATCGAACCGGCCGCGCATCGCAGCCGGTTCGATAGCTGACTACCCAACGAATAACGGAACACAGGGAAACAAAGGAATGAAGATCGCAGTGCTGCCCGGCGACGGCATCGGCCCCGAAATCGTCAAGGAAGCGGTGAAGATACTCAATGCCCTCGGTGAGAAGTTCGAGCTCGAAGAGGCGCCCGTCGGCGGCGCCGGTTACGAGGCGAAGGGGCACCCGCTGCCCGATTCGACGCTTGCGCTCGCAAAGGAAGCCGACGCGATCCTATTCGGCGCCGTGGGCGACTGGAAGTACGACTCGCTCGAGCGCGCGCTGCGCCCCGAGCAGGCCATCCTCGGTCTGCGCAAGCATCTGCAGCTCTTCGCGAACTTCCGTCCCGCCATCTGCTATCCGCAGTTGACGAGCGCATCGTCGCTGAAGCCCGAGATCGTTTCCGGGCTCGACATCCTGATCGTGCGCGAGCTGAACGGCGACATTTATTTCGGCTCGCCGCGCGGCATCCGCCAGGCGCCGGACGGCGCGTTCGAAGGCGCGCGCGAAGGCTTCGATACGATGCGCTATTCGGAGCCCGAAGTGCGCCGCATCGCGCATGTCGCGTTTCAGGCGGCGCAAAAGCGCGGCAAGCGTCTGACCTCGGTCGACAAGGCGAACGTGCTCGAAACGTCGCAACTCTGGAAAGAGGTGATGATCGATGTGGCGAAAGAGTACGCGGACGTGGAGCTCTCGCACATGTACGTCGACAACGCGGCGATGCAGCTCGTGAAGGCGCCGAAATCGTTCGACGTGATCGTGACGGAGAATATGTTCGGCGACATTCTCTCCGACGAAGCGGCGATGTTGACGGGCTCGATTGGCATGTTGCCGTCCGCGTCGCTCGACAAGAACAACAAGGGTCTCTACGAGCCGTCGCACGGCTCTGCGCCCGATATCGCCGGCAAAGGCGTCGCGAATCCGCTTGCGACGATTCTCTCGGCCGCGATGATGCTGCGCTACTCGCTCAATAAGGCCGAACAGGCCGATCGGATCGAGAAAGCGGTGCAAAAGGTTCTGGAAGCCGGCTACCGCACGGGCGACATCGCGACGCCCGGTTGCAAGCAGGTCGGCACCGTCGAAATGGGCGATGCCGTGTTGGCCGCGCTGTAATGACCCATTTCGCGTAAGATCGACGCTATATCGGTATTTTCGTGTAGACTGTCGCGATGGCGCGAACCCCTCGAATCCTCTCGATTGCAAACCTCCACGGCGTGACGATCCGTGCGGGCGGGTTCGCCATTGCTGGTGCCATCAGCGCGGCCGGCATTATCTCGATTAAATCGATTACCCCCAAAACGATCACGACGAAAGGCTGATCGTCCGCCGTGCCCGCTCGTCTTCCCCGCGCGGTCACGCCGGGCAAGGTTGCGGGGAAGCGTCCATTCGAAGGGTAAATCATGAAGGTAGGTCTCGTAGGTTGGCGCGGCATGGTCGGCAGCGTCCTGATGCAGCGGATGCAGCAGGAAGGCGATTTTGACCTGATCGAACCGGTGTTCTTCAGCACGAGCAATGCGGGCGGCGCTGCCCCGTCGTTCGCCAAGAACGAGACCAAACTCAAAGACGCCGCGAGCATCGACGATCTGAAGAAGTGCGATGTCGTCATGACCTGCCAGGGCGGCGACTACACGAACGAAGTATTCCCGAAGCTGCGCGCGGCCGGCTGGAACGGCTACTGGATCGATGCGGCTTCGTCGCTGCGGATGAAGGACGACGCCGTCATCGTGCTCGATCCCGTCAACCTGAATGTGATCAAGGACGCGCTCGTCAAGGGCACGAAGAACTTCATCGGCGGCAACTGCACGGTCAGCCTGATGCTGATGGCGCTCGGCGGGCTCTTCCGCGAGAACCTGATCGACTGGATGACGGCGATGACGTATCAGGCTGCCTCGGGTGCCGGCGCCCAGAACATGCGCGAGCTGCTCGCGCAGATGGGCACGCTTCACGGCGCCGTGGAGAACGAGCTCGCGGATCCGTCGTCGGCGATTCTCGATATCGACCGCCGCGTGCTCGCCGCGATGAATAGCGATGCGATGCCGACCGACCACTTCGGTGTGCCGCTCGCGGGCTCGCTGATTCCGTGGATCGACAAGGATCTCGGCAACGGCATGTCGAAGGAAGAATGGAAGGGCGGAGCCGAGACGAACAAGATTCTTGGCAAGCCGGCCATGGGTACGCCGGGCTCGATCCCCGTCGACGGCCTCTGTGTGCGGATCGGCGCGATGCGCTGCCATTCGCAGGCGCTCACGATCAAGCTCAAGAAGGATGTGCCGCTCGACGAGATCAATGCGATTCTCGCGTCGGGCAACGATTGGGTGAAGGTCGTCCCGAACGAGCGCGAGGCCTCGATGCGTGAGTTGTCGCCCGCTGTCGTGACCGGCACGCTGACCGTACCGGTTGGCCGGCTGCGCAAGCTCGCGATGGGCGGCGAGTATCTGTCGGCCTTTACCGTCGGCGATCAGCTGCTATGGGGCGCCGCCGAGCCGCTGCGCCGCATGCTGCGCATTTTGCTAGACAAGTAATCTCACATAAACTACGCGCTTACGCGCGCGCAAAGCTGAAGGCGTCGCATCCGCGGCGCCTTTTTTACTTGCGCCGAGCCGCCCCAAGCTGCTGGCCGCCCCAAGGGGCAGTGAACCTAGCGAGCGTGGGGCTCTTTTACTATCGCTCCGAACCTTGTCTTCTCCAAACGCCATCCAAGGCCGCGCTCCATGGCGCGGAACACTTTCATGACAGTGCGTTCGACGCTCCGCCTGCCGGCCATGCATGTTTTTGTCCGCTCAACTGTTCGGGTCTGTGCGCTCTTGACGGTGCTCGGCTCGTCGGCCGCACGCGCGGACGAACCTGCGAGCGCACCGGCCGTTGCATCGGCAGCATCCGCGGTGACGCAGTATGCCGTGAAGCCCGGGCAATCGCTCAACGACGTCGCGATCGCAGCAACGCAATCGCACGACCGAGCTGTCCTCGCGCGCGCCGCAAAAGCGATCTTCGACGCGAATCCGTCCGCGTTCATGCGCGGCGATCCGAGTCTGATGAAGCTCGGCGCCGTGCTCAACGTGCCGCCGCTCGACGCTTCAGGCGCGCCCGTGCCGATTGCGGCTCCGGCGTCCTCGGCGCCGGGCGCGAGCGCAGGGGCGGCTGCGACCGCTGCGGCAGCAGCCTCCTCGGGCGCGGCCGCCGGTGCGCCGGCCAGTGCTCCTCAGCATGCCGCGGCATCCGCGGCCAGTCCCGCGATGGCCACTCCCGGAACCGCTTCTGCAACGGCGGCCGCCACCGCAAGCGGCGCGGCCGGAATGACGCAGCGTCCGCAAGCGAACGCCGCGGCCGCGAGCGGATCGCAGGCAGCGGTCGGCACAACCGGGCATGCCTGGACGGGCGCGATTCAGTCCGGGGCGAGCAGTCCTGCGCAGGCCGGGGCAAGCAGCCTGAACGAATCGACCACGTCGGCCACGTCCGCGCCAGCAAGCGCCCCCGGCAACGCCGTTGCGCCGGCGTCCGGCATCGCGTCGGCCTCCGCCGCGGGTACGGCCGTTGCGCCAGCGTCCGCTGCATCGACCGTCGGCGCGCCGCAGCAGCGTTTTTCCAGTCTGCAGCAGTTGCTGGCGCTGAAAAATCGCGTGTTGATGGATTTGCAGCGGCATGGATTCGGCTCCCGGCAGGCGCAGGAAGCGCCCGCGGCGAGCGCCGCGAATGCGGCGAGCGGACCGGCTGTCGCCGCGGCAGGCGGCTCGGCGCCCCAGGCTAGCGTGCCGCCGGCGCCCGTTCACGTGCCGAGCGCGCGCGGCTCGACGGCTGGTGAATCATTCATCGGCGTTGGCGATTACGGCATTCGCATCGCTCGCGCTTCGATCCCCGTCGTAGCAGCCGTTGCTTCCGCCGTCGTCGCGGCGTTGCTTGTGCTACTCGTCGGTTTTTCCATTGGCAGCCGCAAGCGCCGCGCGGCACGCGCCGCGGCCTCCGCGGAGGTGGCAGTGTCTGCCGGCGGTGCGCCCGCCCGCTCTGCCCAAGCGAGCGACGACGCGAAGTCTGCCGTTGCCGAGGAGTCCAGCCAGGATCCGGTCGCGGCCGAATTCCTTTCCGCTTTGGCGCGCAACCCTACGAGCAAGCGCGCGCTGATGGGGCTCGCCGGGCACTACGCCGAGCGACGCAACGTCAAGGGCTTCGACGAAATCGCGCAGCGCATTTGGCATCTGTCGGGCGGGCACGGTCCCAACTGGTTGCATATCGCGTCGATTGGGCGCCAACTCGACCCCGACAATCCGCTTTTTGCGCTCTCGGGTGAAGAAAGCGATGCGGCAGAATCCGCCCTATCCGATGAGCCCGGTGACGCTGCATTGCCCGAGCATTCGGCCGCCGCGCAGCAACAATCTTCCGCTAATGTCGACGGCGAGCCGCCCTTCGCTGAGGACGTTCCGCCGGTTTCTTCGAGCACGCACGAGCAACCGTCTGCTGCGGGAGCTTTAGACGAAGCCTCGGCGGCTTCGCCCGTCGAAGACGATAAGCGACCCGCGCCGAGTGCAGGCGAATCGCCTTCTCCGACCGGCGAGCAATCGCCGCACGTGACCGAAGACAACGCGTCGACGAATCCCCCGGCTATGCCGCAGCATGCAGCCGTCGAAACGGCAGCTAGGATGGCGCCCGATGAGCATGGCGAGGCGGCAGACCTTGTACATGCCGACGATGGTCAAGCGCCGCTTTCGGACGTTACCGAACCGGAGGTGCCGCATGCGGTGCTCCCTGCCGACGCTATCAATGCGTTGAATGACCTCGATATGGCTTTGCCGCCGCGCGCCGCGGGCCATGGTCAGACGGGCGTGCACGGCATGGCGCCTGAGGCGGCCGGCGTAGGCGGTGGGGACGAAGAAGCAGAGGCCGCGCATGCCGCGGAGGCCGCGCCGGAGGAACTACCGCACGACGCGCTCTTGCGTGACTCACTAGCGGAGCGGAAAGAGCACGCCGATGCGAGCGAGATCGATAGCGCTCGTTCGCTCGATCCCGAACCGCACGACGTGGATGCGTCCGCGCCTGCGGCCGATGCGGCCGAAGTGCGCCATGCTCACAGTGCCAAAGCCGCGCCCGAAGGCGAGCCTGAAGCCGAACCTGAAGGCGAACCGATGCCCTTACCGGCGGCCGTGGCGGGGCTCGGTGCTGCGCGTTTCGGCGGGCTGAACCTGGCGTTCGACCTTAACCTGCCCGGTAGCGAGCAGGGTTCGTCGGCGACCGTGGCCACGCCCGCGCAGCCGATGTTCTCGACCGAGGAGATCGCGAAGATCGCGCGCAATAAGCTAGAGCTGGCGCGCGAGTACATTGCGCTCGGCGACTTGGGTGGCGCGCGGACGCTGATCCACGAAGTGATCGAGTCGAACGATGCGGGGACGCGCGATGACGCGCATGCCTTGCTCGCAACGCTCGCCCCGCTGTCCTGACGCACGCCGCGGCCGCCCGATGCGCATCGCCTTAGGGATCCAATATGACGGCACGGCGTTCTGCGGCTGGCAATCGCAGCCGCACGGCAACACGGTGCAGGATGTGCTCGAGCGCGCGCTCGCCGAGTTTGCATGCACGCCGATTCACACGGTCGTGGCCGGGCGCACGGATACGGGCGTGCACGGGCTAGGCCAAGTCGTGCATTTCGACACCGAGCTCCAGCGCGTCGACTTCTCGTGGGTGCGCGGAACGAACGCGTTTCTGCCGCCCGCGGTGGCGGTGCAGTGGGCGAAGCCGATGCCGGACGCGTTTCATGCGCGGTTTTCTGCATTCGAGCGCACCTACTACTACGTCCTGCATGTGCATCCGGTCCGCTCGCCGATGCTGGCTGGCCGCGCCGGCTGGATCCACACGCCGCTAGACATCGAAGCGATGCGCGAGGCGGCCGGCTGCCTTATCGGAGAGCACGATTTTTCGGCGTTCCGCTCGTCCGAATGTCAGGCCAAGACACCGGTCAAGCACCTCTACCAGATCGACA
Source organism: uncultured Burkholderia sp. (assembly GCA_964414365.1). Taxonomy (GTDB): domain Bacteria; phylum Pseudomonadota; class Gammaproteobacteria; order Burkholderiales; family Burkholderiaceae; genus Trinickia. The sequence goes on along the minus strand of CAYPWK010000076.1, from coordinate 10,723 downwards.
TCCGTCGTGCCGGCGATCTGATCCACTTTCGCTTTCGCGCCAATGCGTTCCTGCATCATATGGTGCGGAACCTGATGGGATGCCTGGTGGCGGTCGGGCGGGGGAGGTACCCTGTGTCATGGCTTGCCGACGTTCTTGCGAGCGGCGATCGGGACCGCGCGGCGCCGACCTTCATGCCGGAAGGGCTCTATCTGGCCCATGTCGGCTATCCTGAATCGTTCGGCGTGCCGCCTGCGAACCTCGGAAGCATGCCATGGAGCGGCATCTGGATTGATTGATGCGCGCCATGCCCGGCCTCCGGCTCCGGACCCGAGCAAGCTCATCAAAAGCCGGCCCATTGAACGAAAGCAGATCGAAAGCAAGCGCATCGGAAGCCAAACCATCCGAAAGGCGCGAAACCGAGACTATGAACGCAACCGCAGCGTCAACTTCATCCTCTCCAACCCCCGGCGATCGGCCGCACCGCACGCGCGTCAAGCTGTGCGGGCTCTCGCGCGAATCGGACGTGGAGCTCGCCGTCGAGCTGGGCGCCGATGCGATCGGACTCGTCTTTTACCCGCACAGTCCGCGCTTCGTCGGTGCGGCGGAGGCCATCGATCTCGTGAGGCGGCTGCCGCCGTTCGTCTCCGCGGTGGGCCTATTTGTCAACGCGACACCGGAGTGGATGAGCGAGGTGACGAGCAACGTCCCGCTCGCCATGTTGCAGTTCCACGGCGACGAGACACCCGAGCAATGCGAGGCGCTTGCCGAGATCGCCGGCTTGCCGTGGCTGCGGGCGATGCGCGTGGGCCCTGATACTCAGCGCGCCGATTTGGTAGAATCGGCGCTTAATTATTCAGCAGCCGGCGGCCTGCTCTTCGATACGCACGTCGAAGGGTACGGCGGCGGCGGGAAGACTTTCGATTGGTCACTTATACCCGAAGAGCTCGCGCGTCGGGCCGTTTTGAGTGGTGGCTTGAACGCGCAAAACGTCGGTGACGCGATTCGTCGCGTGCGCCCGTACGCTGTCGATGTCTCGAGCGGCATCGAAGTGCCGGGCGCCAAGGGCGTGAAGGATCCCGCCCGGATGGCGGCGTTCGTGCGCGCGGTGCGCGAGGCGGACGCCGGGTGAATCGAAGGCGGCACGGCACGGATTACCGGAGCGTCGGCGCCGCCGCTCATCAGAGTGACGAATATGTATAACCTTCCCGATCAACGAGGCCATTTTGGCCCCTACGGCGGCACGTTCGTGGCGGAAACGCTCGTCCATGCCCTCGACGAATTGCGTATCGCCTACGAGCAGTCTCGCGAGGACCCAGCGTTCGTCGCCGAATATCAGCGCGAGCTGAAACACTTCGTCGGCCGTCCCTCGCCGATCTATCACGCGCAACGCTGGAGCGAGTTGCTCGGCGGCGCCCAGGTCTATTTGAAGCGCGAAGACCTCAATCACACCGGTGCGCACAAGGTCAACAACGTGATTGGCCAGGCGCTGCTCGCGAAGCATATGGGCAAGCCGCGCGTGATCGCCGAGACCGGCGCCGGCCAGCACGGCGTCGCGACAGCGACGATCGCGGCCCGCTTCGGCATGGAATGCGTCGTCTACATGGGCGCAGAGGACGTGCGCCGGCAGGCGGCCAACGTCTATCGGATGAAGCTGCTCGGTGCCACGGTGGTGCCCGTCGAGTCCGGCTCGCGCACCCTCAAGGATGCGCTCAACGAAGCGATGCGCGACTGGGTGACGAACGTCGAAAGCACGTTCTACATCATCGGCACGGTTGCGGGGCCGCACCCGTACCCGATGATGGTGCGCGACTTCCAGCGCGTGATCGGCGACGAATGCCGCGTGCAGATGCCCGAGATGACGGGGCGGCAGCCCGACGTCGTGATTGCCTGCGTCGGCGGCGGATCGAACGCCATGGGCATCTTCTATCCGTATATCGATGACGAAGCAGTCAAGCTTGTCGGCGTCGAGGCGGCCGGAGACGGGCTCGAAACGGGCCGCCACGCGGCCTCGCTGACGGGCGGGCGCCCCGGTGTGCTCCACGGCAACCGCACGTATCTGCTGCAAGACGAGAACGGGCAGATCATCGAGACGCATTCCGTTTCGGCGGGGCTCGACTATCCGGGAGTCGGCCCTGAGCATGCGTGGCTCAAGGACAGCGGGCGGGCTCAGTACGTCACGATCACGGACGAAGAGGCGCTGAAGGCTTTTCATGACTGCTGCCGGATCGAAGGCATCATTCCGGCCCTCGAGTCGAGTCATGCGCTGGCCTATGCGGCGAAGCTTGCGCCGACGCTCGGACGCGACGTGCATCTGCTCGTCAACCTCTCGGGCCGCGGCGACAAAGACATGCATACGGTCGCCGAGCGCTCCGGTATTCGGTTCTGAGCTTCGCCGAGATGCGCGACTTCCTGGAAGACTTCGACGAACCGCAGCCGGCCGCGGGCAGTGCCCCCGCGCCGGTCGCGGTCGTGCCTGCCCGCATCGATTTGCGTCATCGCGATTTTCTCGTCGATGCCGTCAATGTTGCCGATGCCTCGATCGATCTGATCGTCGCCGATCCGCCCTATGGGCTCGGCAAGGACTACGGCAACGATTCCGACATGCTGGCGGGCGACGCGTTTCTCTCCTGGACGCGCCAATGGCTCGAGCTGGCGATCCCGAAGCTGAAGCCAAGTGGATCGCTTTACATCTTCTGCACATGGCAGTATGCGCCCGAGATTTTTTCGTTCCTCAAGACCAAGCTGAAGATGGTGAACGAGATCATCTGGGATCGTCGCGTGCCGAGCATGGGCGGCACGACGCGTCGCTTTACGTCCGTGCATGACAACATCGGTTTCTTCGCCGTTTCGAAGGATTACTACTTCGATCTCGATCCGGTGCGGATCCCGTATGACGCCGTGACCAAGAAGGCGCGCTCGCGCAAGCTCTTCGAAGGCAGCAGGTGGCTCGAGCTCGGCTACAACCCGAAGGACGTCTGGTCGGTCTCGCGCTTGCATCGGCAGCACGCCGAGCGCGTCGATCACCCGACGCAAAAGCCGCTCGAAATCGTCGAGCGGATGGTGCTCTCGAGCTGCCCGCCCGGTGGCCGCGTGCTCGATCCGTTCATGGGCAGCGGCACGACGGCCGTCGCATGTGCTCGTCATGGGCGCGCGTTTGTCGGCTACGAGATCAACGAAAGCTATTGCGCGATCGCGCGCGAGCGCGTGTCCGCGGCATGCGGGGACCGCTCCGGCGTGGGCGCCGTCGCCTGATCGAAACAGGCTTTACGCAAAAAACCTGAAGACCGCAGGCACGGCCGGCGCAACCGATTCAAGAGAAAAATCATGTCCCGTATCGAAAAGACTTTCGCGGCACTGGCCGCGCAGCGCAGGAAAGGGCTGATCCCGTTCATCACGGCTGGCGATCCCGACCCGGCAAAGACGGTGGACTTCATGCATGCGCTCGCCGCGGGCGGCGCCGACGTCATCGAGCTCGGGGTGCCGTTCTCCGACCCGATGGCCGATGGCCCTGTCATTCAGCGCTCGTCGGAACGGGCGCTCGCGCGCGGCGTCTCGCTGCGTCAAGTGCTGGCCGACGTGAAGCGCTTTCGCGAGCGCGACGACAAGACGCCCGTCGTGCTGATGGGCTATGCGAACCCGATCGAGTGCATGGGTGTCGACGCTTTCGCGACGGCCGCGGTCGAGGCGGGCGTGGACGGTGTGCTCGTCGTCGACTATCCGCCCGAGGAATCGGCCGATTTCGCCGAGCGGATGCGCGCGGCCGGTGTCGATCCGATCTTCCTGCTCGCGCCGACTTCCACCGATGCGCGCATTGCGGCCGTCGGCAAGGTGGCAAGCGGTTACGTCTACTATGTGTCGCTCAAAGGGGTGACGGGCGCGGCACATCTGGACGTTTCCAGCATCGCGAGTAAAATCCCGGCCATCAAGTCGCATGTGCCCTTGCCGGTGGGCGTGGGGTTCGGCATTCGGGACGCGCGGACGGCGCGCGCGGTGGCTGAAGTGGCCGACGCCGTCGTGATCGGCAGCCGCATTGTGCAGCTGCTGGAAGAAACGCCGCCCGAAGCGGCCGTGACGACGCTAAGGGAGTTCGTCGCCGAAGTGCGGCGCGCGCTCGACGGGGTGTAATCTCCGAGACCAATTGAAGGAATAACGATGAGCTGGCTCGACAAACTGCTGCCGCCGAAGATCAAACAGACCGACCCGAAAAGCCGCAAAGGTATCCCGGAGGGCTTATGGGTGAAATGTCCGTCGTGCGAGGCGGTGCTCTACCGCAATGACGTGGAGGCCAACCTGCACGTGTGCCCTAAGTGCAGCCACCACATGCGGATCGGCGCGCGCGCCCGGCTCGACGCGCTGCTCGACGCCGAGGGGCGCTACGAGATCGGCCAGGAAATCGTGCCCGTCGATGCGCTCAAGTTCAAGGACAGTCGCAAATACCCCGATCGCATCAAGGATGCGATGGACGATACGGGCGAGACCGATGCCATGGTCGTCATGGGCGGCGCGATTCATACGCTGCCCGTCGTGGTGGCCTGTTTCGAGTTCGCGTTCATGGGTGGCTCGATGGGCTCGGTCGTCGGCGAGCGCTTCGTGCGCGGCGCAAAGAATGCCCTCGAGCAACAAGTGCCTTTCATCTGCGTGACGGCCTCGGGCGGCGCGCGCATGCAGGAAAGCCTGCTTTCGCTGATGCAGATGGCGAAAACGACGGCGCTGTTGACGAAGCTCTCGGATGCCAAGCTGCCGTTTATTTCCGTGCTGACCGATCCGACGATGGGTGGCGTGTCGGCGAGCTTCGCGTTCCTCGGCGACGTCGTCATCGCCGAGCCCAAGGCGCTGATCGGCTTCGCGGGCCCGCGCGTGATCGAGCAGACCGTGCGCGAGAAGCTGCCCGAGGGCTTCCAGCGCGCCGAATTCTTGCTGCAAAAGGGCGCGATCGACATGATCGTCGATCGCCGCAAGCTGCGCGAAGAGATCGCCAGGCTCATCGCCCTCATGACGCGACAGCCGGCCGACGCAGTGGCGTGAATCGATAACTTGTGACTACTTTTTCGACGCTCGACGCCTGGCTCGCGCATCTCGAGTCGGCGCACCCTGTCGGCATCGACATGGGGCTCGCCCGCATCGGCAAGGTGAAGGACGCCTTGCGGCTGACGCTCCCGTGTCCTGTGATCACTGTCGGCGGCACGAACGGCAAGGGCTCAACCTGCGCGATCCTTGAATCGATCCTGCTTGCCGCCGGCTACCACGTCGGCTGCCACACCTCGCCGCACCTGCTCGAGTTCAACGAACGCGCGCGCATCGACGGGCGAAACGCGACGGACGCCGAGTTGCTGCCGCACTTCGAGGCTGTGGAAGCGGCGCGCCGAAGCCTGCCCGAAGCGGTCTCGCTGACTTACTTCGAGTTCACGACACTCGCAATCCTTCACTTCTTTGCCTCACGCGGGCTCGACGCGATCATTCTCGAAGTGGGCTTGGGCGGGCGGCTCGACGCGGTGAACGTCATCGACACCGACTGCGCGATCGTGACGAGCATCGATCTCGACCATACCGAGTATCTCGGCGATACGCGCGAAAAGATCGCATTCGAAAAGGCCGGTATTTTCCGCGCGGGCAAGCCGGCGATTTGCGCAGATCCTGCCGCACCCCAAACGCTCGTCGACCACGCGGACGCGATCGGCGCCGACCTTTGGCTTTTCGATCGTGATTTCCGCTATCAAGGGCAGGCCGGCAGTGAGCGGCAACAGTGGAGCTACGTTGGCCGCGGGATGAGGCGCTCCGCGCTTGCCTATCCGGCGCTGCGCGGGGCAAATCAACTGATCAACACGTCGGCCGCGCTTGCGGCGCTCGAAGCGCTGCGCGACCGACTGCCCGTTTCCGCGCAGGACGTGCGCCTCGGTCTGGCCAATGTCGAGCTGCCGGGGCGGTTCCAGGTGCTGCCGGGCCGGCCGACCATCGTTCTCGACGTCGCTCACAATCCGCATGCGGCCGCCGTGCTTGCGCAGAACCTCGGCAGCATGGGCTTTTATCGATACACGTACGCCGTCTTCGGCGCCATGCGCGACAAGGATATCGAGGGTATCGTCGGGCTTTTGAAAGGTGAGGTCGATCATTGGTGCGTCACCGATTTGCCGATCGGGCGGGCCGCTTCGGCCGAACTGCTCGAGGCTGAATTGCGCCGCGCCGGCGTCACCGATGGGCCCGACCGCAGCGTGAAGCGCTTCGCGACGCCTGCGGAAGCCTTCCAGGATGCAACGAGCCGAGCGACAGACGATGATAGAATCTTGGTTTTCGGCAGTTTCTATACGGTGGGCGGCGTGATGGCCTTCCGGAAGTCGCGGCAACATTGACAGTTCCGACGCGCGCCAGGAATTCAGCGATTCATGGGATTTTTCTCGTTCGGCAATAAAGACGACGCGCCGCGCAGGCGCGGCGGCAATGCCAGATCCTCCGCACGCGGCGAGCCGCGCCGCCGTCGCACGGAGCGCAGCGGCGACGCTTCCGCGGGCAACGCGGCTTATGACGCGGATGCGATGCTGCTCGATCCGACACTCCCCGAAAAGCAGCGCGCACGCCGGCGGCTCGTTGGGGCGATTGCGCTCGTCATTGCGGCCGTCGTTGTCCTGCCGATGGTGCTGGATTCGCATCCGAAGCCCGTGACGAGCGATATCGCCATTGATATTCCGAGCCGGCCCAGCAGCGTGCCGTCGCGTGCGGCGGACAATGCGGCCGACACGCAGGCGGGTGTAGCGCCTGATTCGGATAGCGGTCAGGCCGCGGCTGGCCTGACGCCGCCGCCCGCGAGTGCGGATGTGAGAACGGCGTCGGAAGCGCAGGCAATGCCTCACTCGAAAGCGGGGCAAACGGCGAAATCCGCCACCCCCACCAAGCCGGCAACGCCGCCGCAGACGACCGCCCGAACCGAACAGCCGGCGCAGCAGGCGCTGGTTTCACCAGCGGCAAAACCCAAAGCTCAAACGCAAGCACAGACCGCGAAGCCCACACCAATGCCCGGACCGAGTGCGGCCGAAGCCGATTCCGGCACGCCCGCTGCGCCGCCGGGCGCGCGATTTGCCGTTCAACTCGGTGTGTTCTCCGACGACGCGAGTGCGCGCCGCTGGGAGAGCAAGCTAAAGGCGGCCGGCGTTCCCGCCTACATCGAAAACCGCAAGCAAGCGGACGGTTCGACGCGCGCCATGTTGCGTGCCGGCCCGTTCCCCGACCGCGCGGCGGCCTCGGCCGCCATTGCCAAGGTGCGCGAAGCGGGGCTCACGGCCAATGCGGCGCAGTAACGGATGACCATGCTGACTGCATTCGACTACGCCGCGCTGGCCGTCATCTTGCTGTCGGCGCTGCGCGGCGCCTGGCGTGGGTTGCTGTCTGAGGTTTTCGGCTTGATCGGCTGGATTGCAGCTTTTTTAGTGGCGTGCCGTTACGTCGACCGTTTGGTGCCCTATATTCCAGCTGACTGGCCCGGCGGCGCGTTGACGCAGTGGCTGCTGGCTTTTGCCGCGATCATGGTGGGCGTCGTGATCGTTGCGGGCGTGCTCGGCGCGCTTGTCACGCGCATCGTGGCGGCGAGCGGGCTCAATGGCGTCGACCGATCGCTCGGCCTCATGTTTGGCTTTGCGCGCGGCGTGGCGATGGTGCTCGCGCTCGTCGCGCTTGCGGGGCTGACCGAGCTGCCGAAAAAGGATTTTTGGCGCGACGCGCTGTTGCGGCCTTACGCCGAGCAGGGCGTGCACAGGCTTAAACCGTTCCTGCCTCAGGCGCTCGCCGAGTACGTCCGGATTTGAGCCGGCGACGCGGCGGGCTTAAAAAGCTCGACGGCTAATGGGCTCGGGGGCTGAAGGCTCGAGCGCCAACCTGGTTTTCGTATTCTTGAAGGACCTGCCATGTGCGGCATCGTAGGCGTAGTTTCCCACTCTCCGGTCAACCAGCTGATCTACGACAGCCTTCTGCTGTTGCAGCATCGCGGCCAGGACGCAGCCGGTATCGCGACGGCGAACGGCAGCACGTTCCATATGTACAAGGCGAATGGCATGGTGCGGGACGTGTTCCGAACGCGCAACATGCGCAGCCTGCCCGGCACCTCGGGCATCGGCCAGGTGCGCTACCCGACGGCCGGCTCGGCGTCGAGCGAAGAGGAAGCGCAGCCGTTCTACGTGAACGCGCCGTTCGGCATCATCCTCGCGCATAACGGCAATCTCACGAATTGGCAGCAGTTGAAGGACGAAATGTTCCGCATCGACCGCCGCCACGTGAACACCAATTCGGACACCGAAGTATTGCTGAACGTGCTCGCGCACGAGATGCAGTTGGCCACTTCGGGGCTCCAGGTCGATCCCGAGACAGTGTTCAAGGCGGTGGCCGGCGTCCATCGGCGTGTGCGTGGCTCGTATGCCATCGTTTCGCTGATTGCCGGCTATGGGTTGCTGGCCTTTCGCGATCCATTCGGCATCCGGCCGCTTTGCATCGGCAAGCACGAAACGAGCGAGGGGGTGGAGTGGATGGTGGCATCGGAATCGGTGGCCGTGGAGGGCATCGGTTTCGAATTTGTGCGCGACGTAGCGCCTGGCGAAGCGATCTTCATCGACAAGGAAGGCCGTCTGCATAGTCAGCAATGTGCGGAGAAGCCGAGCCTCAATCCTTGCATCTTCGAGTACGTCTATCTCGCGCGTCCCGATTCGGTGCTCGACGGCGTGCCCGTCTACAACGTGCGCTTGCGCATGGGCGATTACCTCGCTGAGAAGATCAAGCGCGAGCTGCCCGATGTGAAGATCGATGTGGTGATGCCGATTCCGGATTCGTCGCGTCCCGCCGCTATGCAAGTGGCGGCGAAGCTCGGTGTCGAGTATCGCGAGGGGTTCTTCAAGAACCGCTATGTCGGCCGCACGTTCATCATGCCGGGGCAAGCCGTGCGCAAGAAGTCCGTGCGCCAGAAGCTCAATGCGATGGCGATCGAGTTTAAAGGCAAGAACGTGCTGATCGTCGACGATTCGATCGTGCGCGGCACTACCTCGCACGAGATCGTCCAGATGGCGCGCGATGCAGGCGCGAACAGGGTTATCTTCGCTTCAGCCGCGCCGCCCGTGAAGTTTCCGAACGTTTATGGCATCGATATGCCGACGCGTGGGGAGCTAGTCGCGCATGGGCGGTCTGACGAGGAGGTGGCCAAGATCATCGGTGCCGATCATCTCGTCTATCAGGACGTCGAGGCGTTGAAGCAGGCCGTGCGTGATATCAATCCAGCACTTGCACGATTTGAGGCTTCCTGTTTCGACGGCGATTACATCACGGGCGATGTGACCACGGAATATCTCGATGTCATCGAACGCGCGCGCAACGCGCCGGCTTCGCTCTCGGATCGAGATTCTGCAAGCGATGTGACCGATAGCACCGTGACGCGATCGCAGCTGCATTTGCAGTTATCGGTGGAGTGAGCGGGCTTTCTGGTCTGCACTCTCTGGTCGTTTTCCGCGAGCGAAGCGCTGCTTCCGCCTATGCGCGAGCCAAGGTGGCAGGGTGGCCAGATAGCGATCGCATCGCAATATCAGAACAACGTACCTGATCGGAATGCCGAGGCCCCGTCGTCAAGCGGTGAACTCGGCATTGCTTAGCGCAACGACTGTACAGGTCGAGCATCGCGCTGCTTAAGCCTTCCTTCCCCCCCAGTTCCCGAATTCCCCCTTGGCCACAGCTTGGTCGAAGCAGGCTTTACAAACCGATTCTCGGTTCGTGAGCTAGCTAATATGCCCGCTGACGAAGTCCCCGGCCACTATCAAAAGTGCTAGGTCGGTCTGAATGAGTATCGGCTACTCTCATGTCGAGGCGTCGCTTTTGGCATTAATGCGAACATGTAATTTCGCTTTGGCGAAAGTTGCGCGTCGATGCATTGAAATGCGGGCACCGCATACTTATGCGATTTTGGCTATTGAAAATTCAGGATGGTCACTCGGCTCTGCGCTATCCACGGTGAGGTGCCGCGCTATTTGAGGAGAACAGATATGAGCGAGAAGCCGTTGACTGGCGATCCGCAACTTACGCCGTCACTTGACGTGACCACCCCTTATGTCGCACAAAAAGTCAATCTGACAATACAGGCTTCAACAGCGGTCGATGTTACAAAATATGGGGGCAACGTAGCATTTGAAATAGGATCCCCTTACCAAGGGTTTGTCGCTTATCCATCACTTGGCGTCGATGTCGTGTGGGCTACAAATAACGGTACGGACACCACTTGGCAAACTCTGGCGATAGTTCACCCGAACGGGTCCGATCCCCTCTCTTTTGCAGGTGCCGTTTCAAAAACCCAGGATACCGTTTCAGCGACGCTGGATTCGAACGAGCAGGGCAACAATCTGTTGAATCCCGGAACGGGCAAGGCGATAGCGGATCCGGACGTTATGCCCACATTCAAGATCTTCAAGCCGGCGGCCGGAGGGGCGCAGCCCCCAACTGTAGGCGGGACACAGCAATCTCCCGTCAGCTTTCAATTCAAAGATGCCGACAACCCGGCGCAGCAAATTGCTGCCGGACAGTTTACTGCGATCTTTGCGGCTGATACTGGAACGCTGCAAAGTTTTGCAATTTATTCCGGAAGGAATGAGGGCAGTGCGACGAAGGTTACCACATTCAATGCAAGTGGAACGCAATGCGCCGTCGACTCGCTGGGCAGCGCCGCGCCGGACAATACGCAATTGAATTGCTGGATAGTACCAGCGTCCGCCAATAACACCGTCAT
>CAYPWK010000075.1:4852-17218 GCA_964414365.1 uncultured Burkholderia sp. | reverse complement strand
AGGAGCAGGTGATGCAGATGGCGCAGATCATCGGCGGCTACTCGCTCGGCGGCGCGGATCTCTTGCGCCGCGCGATGGGCAAGAAGAAGCCCGAGGAGATGGCGAAGCATCGCGAGCTCTTCCGCGAAGGCGCGGCGAAGAACGGGCTCACGGCCGAAAAGGCCGACGAGATCTTCGACCTGATGGAGAAATTCGCGGGCTACGGCTTCAACAAGTCGCACGCAGCGGCCTATGCGCTGCTCGCTTACTATACGGCGTGGCTGAAGGCGCACCATCCGGCCGAGTTCATGGCCGCCAACATGAGCTTGGCGATGGACGACACGGACAAGGTCAAGGTCCTCTACGAGGACTGCAAGACCAACGGCATGGCCGTGTTGCCGCCCGATATCAATCGTTCCGCGTATCGCTTTGAGCCGGTCGCCGAGGCCGACGGGAAGCGTTCGCGCACGATCCGCTACGGCCTCGGGGCCGTGAAGGGCAGCGGGCAGAATGCGATCGAGGAAATTCTGCGCGCGCGCGAGGCGGGCCCATTCAAGGATCTCTTCGACTTTTGCGCGCGTATCGATCGGCGCATCGTCAACCGCCGCACGGTGGAGGCGCTCGTTCGCGCGGGCGCGTTCGACGAGCTTCATGCGAATCGCGCGCAGCTGATTGCATCGGTTCCGCTCGCGATGGAGGCGGCCGAGCAGGCGAGCGCCAACGCAATGCAGGCGGGTCTCTTCGATATGGGCGATAGTCCGGCGCAGACCTGCGAACTTGTGGACGAGCCGGCCTGGCCCGAGAAGCGCAAGCTTCAAGAAGAAAAGACCGCGCTCGGCTTTTACCTTTCCGGCCACCTTTTCGATGCCTACAAGGACGAAGTGCGACGCTTCGTCCGGCTCAAGATCGCCGATCTCAAAGAAGGGCGCGACAAGCTCGTGGCGGGCATCATCGTCTCCTTGCGCACGCAGATGACGCAGCGCGGCAAGATGATGATCGCGCTGATCGACGATGCGACGGGGCAATGCGAAGTGACTGCGTTCAACGAGCTCTACGAGGCGAATCGCGGGCTTTTCAAGGAAGATGAGCTGCTCGTCGTGCAAGGGCAGGCGCGCAATGATGCGTTCACGGGCGGGATCCGGTTCACTGCCGATTCGGTGATGGATCTGGAGCGCGCGCGCAGCCGCTATGCGCAGGCCGTGAAGGTCAGCATGAACGGCAATGCCGATGCCGCGGCGCTTAGGCGTGTGCTCGAGGTGCACGGCGCGCCGATGCGGGACGTTGTCGAGCACGGCTCGACCGCTGCCTTGCAGCCGCGCGATGCGGGCACCCGAAGTGGCGGGGGGCGCGGCGGTCCGGGAGCGGACGGCCGTCAGCGTGCGCAGGTGGCCGCGCCGAACGGGCTTGCGGTGCAAATCGCCTACTGCAATGAGCGCGCGCAGGGCGAGATGCGCCTCGGCGATGCCTGGCGAGTGCGGCCGAGCGACGAGCTGCTCGCCGCGCTGCGCAGCGAGTTCGCCGGAAGCGCGGTGGAAATCGTCTATTGAGCGGGGCGCGCTGTCGCAAGGCGTTTCTCTAATCGTGAGCACTCTCTTTACTTCCTCGCGTCCTCCCCGTTCGATCCTCGTTGTCGTCACGCGCCGAATCGGCGACGTGCTGCTGACGACGCCCATCGTGCGCTCGCTCAAAACGCAGTGGCCCAATACGCCGATCGACATGCTCGTATTCCGCGGCACGGAAGGCGTGCTCGAGGGCAATTCTGACGTCCGCCGCGTGATCATCGTTGAGCAGCGCGCCGGGTTTCGGCAGCGGCTCGCCGACGCCGCGCGGATCTGGCGCCGCTATGACCTCGCGTGCGCCGCTGTCAGCTCCGACCGGCCACGCTTTTACAGCTGGTTCGCCGGAAAGAAGCGCGTCGGGCTCGTCGATCCGGACCGCGTTAACTGGCTGACTCGCCTCATGCTGCACGGCATTGCGCTGAATTTGCACGAATCCGTCCATACCGTGAACAGCACGTTGGCGCTCGCGACGTTGCTCGGCATTGCGCCGGTGGCCGAAGTCGTTGCGCCGAGCATCGCGGACGAGGCGCGTCGCGCGCAGTTCGACGCGCGATTCGACGCGCCGCCTGCCATGCGGCCGGGGCAGCCGTTCGTCGTGCTGCACCCTTATCCGATGTTCACGTACAAGCGATGGCATGTCGAAGGCTGGGCCCGGTTGATCCGGTGGCTGAGCTCGCAAGGGTTCGCGATTGCGCTGTCCGGCGGACCCGCCGATGCCGAACGCGAGTACGCCGATCGCGTGACTGCTGCGGCAGGCAGCCCTGTGCTGAACCTGGTGGGCCAGTTGTCGTTCGGGGAAAGCGCCGAACTGATCAGACGGGCGAAGCTCTTTGTCGGGCCGGACACAGGCGCGACGCACGTCGCTGCGGCCACGGGGACACCGACGATTGCAATTTTTGGTCCGTCCGACCCCGTTCGCTGGGGCCCTTGGCCCCGTGGCTGGCCAGCCGGAATCGATCCGTGGCCGATGCGCGGATCTGGCCGGCATGGGAACGTGTTTTTGCTACAAGGGGAGGGGGACTGCGTGCCATGCCGAGCCGAAGGGTGCGAGAAGCATGTCAAGAGCTCCAGCAATTGTTTGACGGGGCTCGACGCACGGCGCGTGATCGAGACCGCCGCGCAAATGCTCGATTTACCCGAATCAACGCTTTATGACATCCCAGCGACGCATGCGGTCGTTAGCATGGTTTCCTCGATACGTAGCGGCGGCACGTAGGCGGGTCGGCTGTGTAGCACGCCAACGGCGTTTGCGCCACCCATGATGCGCGGCAAGTCCAAGACTGGCAATAAAACGAAGACGAAAGCAAGAATGCATGCTCAACTACATCGATAGCTGCGTCGAAAGATTGACGCGAATACCGTATCCGGTCGTTCCCCATGACACTGAAAGCTTCCTGCAGACGCACTCGCGGATAAAGCTCGCGAAGAAGTACCTGCATCGCCACCTTTCGCTAAGATTGGCGGGGCAGGTCAAGCGCGAAATTCGGCGCATCGAAAAAGGCATGCGGGTTCTTTGGCTCTATACAGGCAAGCCCAATTTCGGCGACGCGATCATGGACTTGTCGGGGCGGTCTCTCTTGCGCAATGCCGGCGTTACCGTCGATCTGCTCACGCTTCCCAAACTCCAGCCGCTCTTTCGCGAAGACGATATTTTCGCGAATGTCTATTCGAGCATCGACGAAATCGACGATCGCAGCTACGACGCGCTCGTGCTTAACGAGTTCAACTATCCGTCGATCGAGTTGAAGACCAAGCATTTCGGCAAGATGCCATTTGTGTGTCTCTTCCGATACTTCTACGGCCCAGACAGAAACCAGACGCTTTTCAGCTTTGCCGCTGTCAATGACGTCTTCGGTACCGGTCACGGCGACATCGAGCTCACCGAGCTTGCTAAGCCTTACCTGCATTGCAGTGAGGCTACCCGTCGGGCGGTGAGGAACAGATTTCCCGCAAACCCTTCGATTGCGCTTGCAGTCGGTGGCATTAACGAAAATCGAACCTATGGCCATTGGCTGCGCTTGCTGAGGACCCTCGACGCGGCTGCCGATGACAGCGTGCCGCAGCAGATCATCCTCCTTGGGTCGGACAACGGGCAGAGGGCGGCCGACGAGATCATGCGGCATTCGTTCGAGCGACTGCGAGTCGCTTCGCTCGTCGCGCAGCTTTCATTGCTCGAAGCGCGCGAAGCAATCGGCGCCAGCCGCTTGTTCGTCGGCTGCGACGGCGGACTCATGCACGTCGCACATACGACGGATACGCCGAGCGTCACGCTGTTTTCGCATCTTGAGCCGCCCCGCTTGCGTCTCACGCGGCGCTGCCATTCTTTGGGCATTCAGAGTACTGGCAGGGTTAGTGCAATCGCGCCGGAGGCGGTCGCGCGCGCGATTGAGCGCCAGTTGGCCGCAACCGTTGGTGCGGCGGGCGAAGTGATTGAAGCGGGCTGAAGTTGCCAGGTGCATGCCGGCAACATGAACTGGCCCTCTCTTTTTTCGGTCGCGGCGAGCGCCCCATATATACTAGGCGGCTGAAACACGACGCCGTCGCGGCTGTGGGCTGAACCGTCCACTTTCGTTGCGAGACACGGAATCCAGCTGACGCTCCCTTGTCTACGGCATGATTTTTAGAAGTTCGGATGCGTCCGTCGGCTGGCGGTTCGCTGACGTCGATTGACATGACTGGTTCCATCATCACACACTCCTGGTCCTCACGCGCAGGGAACTGGCTTGCAGGTTCTTTCATGCTCACGTACCCGGCGGCGACGCTCGTCGTCCACGGGGGCGCAAGCGCGCTGCTGATCGCGGCGACGCTCATCTCGCTCGGTGTGCTGGCGGCACCTGGCGCCTCGGCCGGGATACCGCAAACCGGCGGCAAGGATTGGATCGTGACAGCCACGTGCTTCGCGCTTGCTAGCCCCCTTGCCGCGACACTGATAAGCGAGTTGTGGCATGACAAGGTCGTTTTGAGCTTGCTCGATTCGCCGTCGCGTTTCGTCGCCACGGTTCCCGTCATGTTCGCCTTGCGACGACTGAGGATTCGCACGCTGATGTGGTGCGATCTCTCGTTTGCGATCGGTGCGATCGCATCGCCGTTGGTTCTCGTCATCGCGCCGCGCGAAACGGACGGCCGCTTGGCCAGCTCGTTTCTCGATGCGATTCATTTCGGTGACATCGCACTCGTGCTCGGCATGTTGTCGGCACTGTCGCTCAATTGGTGGCGCAAGGACAAACTCGCGATTCGTGCGATCAAGCTGGCCGGCTTGTTTGCTGGACTCTATGCATCCGTGCTGACGGGCTCGCGTGGCGGCTGGGTGACGATACCTGTCGTCGTCGCGCTCGTCATCTACATACGCGGCAAGAACAAGCCTGGTTGGTGGGGATGGGCGATTGCGCTCGCCGCCGTCGTCGCGGCAGTCGCTGTTTGCGTCAGTTCGGTCACCGTGCGAGAGCGCCTCTTTCAGGTCTGGTCCGATATCGCTCAGTACACGCACGGGCAGAAGGACACATCGACGGGTGTTCGTCTTCAGCTCTATGGGGCAGCCCTGATGCTGATGAGCCAGCATTTTGTCTTCGGTCTCGGCCCCAACGGCTTCGCTGATAGCATGCAAGCGCTTGCAGATGCGGGCCAATTGACGCCTCTCGCAGCGCAATTCGGGCGAGGAGAGACCCATAATCAGATGCTGGCCTACGCGACCAATTACGGCATCATCGGCGGGCTCGCGGGAATAGCGCTCCACCTCGTGCCGTGCCTATTGTTTGCCAAGTGCCTCAAGTCGCCGGCCGCGCCGATGCGCCGTGCTGCGCTCCTAGGCCTCGTGTTTGTCATCTCATTCTGGATATTCGGGTTGAGCGTCGAGACGTTCGACCTGAAGATGATCGCATCCTTTTACGCAGCCATCATCGCCATTCTCGGCGGTATCGCGCTTTCGCCGGAGGCTTCGCCGGCGCCTCAAACCACCGCTACGTCTTCATTCGGCGACGCCCAATCGCAATGTTCAGCATCCTGATTCCGTCCTGGAACAATCTGCCCTACCTCAAGCTGTGTATCGAGAGCATCCGGCGTCATTCGGCGTTCGATCACGAGATCATCGTCCACGTCAACGAAGGGACGGATGGTACGCTCGACTGGGTTCGTGCCGAGGGTATCCGGCATACGTGGAGCCGAGGCAACGTCGGCGTCTGCGTTGCAATGAACGACGCCGCGCGACTTGCGACGCGCGACTGGATCCTGTTCATGAACGACGACATGTACTGCCTACCGGGATGGGATGTCGCCTTCGAGGCAGCCATCCGGCAAGTCGGTGACGGCACGCCCGCGTACCTCGCGGCCCACCTCATCGAGCCGCTCGATACGGGCAATACGCAAGTCACTGTCGCACATTTCGGCACTGGCCCGGAGAGCTTCGACGAAGCCGGGTTGCTGTCGTTCGCCGCGGACCTGAAGGCGGCCGACCGCGACGGCCTCGCGCTGCAGCCTATGCTCACGCAGCGCCGGCTTTGGCATATGGTGGGTGGCTACAGCGTCGAGTTCGGCCCGGGCATGAGCAGCGACGACGACTTTCTGATGAAAATCTGGCTTGCCGGCTGCCGAGTTTTTCGGCTCGTCGGCGCAAGCCACGTATATCACTTCGGCTGCGCGACCACGCGGCGCGTCCGTCGCAATAAGGGAGGGCGGACTTTCATCCTGAAGTGGGGCGTCTCGCAGCAGGAGTTTATGCGCAGCTATGTCAGAAAAACCGCGTCGCGCGAGGCGGCGTCGCTACCGAATATCCCGCGTCCCGGTTTCGCTGGAAGGATTAAACGAGCGGTCTACGCGCTCGGGCGCTACCCCACGGGCGATCTGCAAGCGTGGGAACCGGATCTGCCGCGGCAGATCGTCATGGACATGTCGCTCGGCGAAAGAGCCGACGTCGAGTAGGTCGGGCTCCTTACACAGGGGTTAGCTGAACACGCGCTTGATCCGCGCCTTGAAGAGCGCGCGCCGCAGCGCGCCGCGGCGCGCCGGCTCGGGTACGTCCAGCCGTTCGTCGACAGGCTGTCCGCGGCGCAGGTAGTAGCGATCGAAGGTTGATTGCGTCATGCCCCACTTGTGAAGGAATTGTTTGCGGCCATCGTTCTTCACGACTTTACCTGTGCTCTTCTGCTGAAAGTGGTACACGAGGCTGTTGCCGATGCCGACGAAAATGCGGCAGCCCGCATTCCACAATTTCATCGAGAAATCATTGTCGCTGCTCATGCCGGGCGAGAGCTCGCTGCTGTAGCCCCCGACCTTGAACCACCATTCGCGATGCACCAGGGTGGGCGGCCACGTCGCGCCGCGCCAGTCGGCGCGTACGAGCCCCGGCGCCGCGGCGATGAGATCGGCGGCACGAAAGCTGCCTGCATCGCGGCCGAAGTCCTGAACGACGACACAAGGGTTGCCGCTCCCGACGGGCTCGATCATCGTGCCCGACAGCAAAAAAAGATTTGACGGCATCTGTCCGATGCGCTGCATGAGTGCCTCGTCCCAGCCGGGGCAGCAGTACATGTCGTCGTTCATATAGACGATGTACTCGCGCGTAGCGCGTGCCGCGGCAATGTTGACCGCGTGGCAGATTCCGATATTCGCCGGCGACGCTGTGTGCTCAAGCCCCATATCGCGCACCCACGCAAGCGTGCCGTCAGAGCCGTCGTTCACATGCACGATGATCTGATGTTCGTACCGCGAGTGGCGTTTCAGACTCTCAACGACGAGCTGCAAGTAGGGGAGGTTGTTCCAGGTGGGTATGATGATCGAGAACATCGCAAGGCAGAGGTGATCGTCGTGAGAAGGCAATGGCCGCCGAATTGTACCGCCTCGGCCACCTGCCCGACCGCTCAAGCCTGGCCGCGCCCGGCCTCGGCTGCCAGCCCGAGCTTGAGGAATCGGTAGTAGACCGTCTGCGCGTTGAAGGCTGCGATGATGAAACCCACGCGCCCATCGAGGAATCCGCCGCGCAGCAAATAGGTGCGTACGAACGCCCATAATCCGCGCACGAGCGCCCGGGAAAGGCCGCCGCGCTGGCCCGCCGCAAGGCGCTGGCGCGCGCCTGCGCTCGAGTAGGCGTCGAGCTTGCGCAGCACCGTCTCGAAGTCCTCGTAGGAATAGTGAAGCAGTTTGCCGGCGAGCCGCGCAGCGGGCGCGTCGAAGATCAGCCGTTCGTGCACGAGATCGTCGGAGAAGCGCGCTGCGCCGCGCTTGAAAAGGCGCGGCACCCAGTCCGGGTACCAGCCGCTGTGGTACACCCAACGGCCACAGAAGCTCGAGAGGCGATCGAGCGCGTAGACGTCCGCGTTTGGAGCCGCGATTGCGGCGCGGATCGATGCTGCGAGCTCGGGGGTGACGATCTCGTCCGTATCGATCGAAAGGACCCAGGCGGTCGAAAGTGCGGCCACGGCCCGATTCTTTTGCGGCCCGAAGCCAGGCCAGTCCCGCTCGACGAACACGCGCGCGCCGTGGGCCTCGGCAATGGCCACCGTCGCATCGGTGCTACCGCCGTCGACGACAACGATTTCGTCCGCGAACGATAGGGCTTCAAGGCATTGCGCGAGCCGCGCTTCGCTGTTGAGCGCAATAAGGCCGACGCCGAGGGTCGGGCGATCGGAGAGGGACGGCGGGACGGGCACGGTTCGGTCGGGTGGTGGAAAGTGAGCGGAGTATACCGGTGCCGGGGCCGGTCGGACCCGGCAGGACCTCGGCCGCCGCCTGGCGGAGCGGCGCGCGCGGATGCGGGCGGGCTATAATGCTTCGATTTTTCTGGGGCCGAGCCCCGGCGTTCGCGGCAGGTCGGCCCGCGCGGCACGAGGCGCGTCCTGCTCGGACTTACGACGCGGCACAGATGCAAAATCGCCGGGCGGTGCGCTGGCGCGCACCTGCACCGCTGCAAAGGGAATCCGTTGGACACCAGAAACACCTTGCGCAAGACGATTGGCGAGACGGGCACGTCGGCCGCGTCTGTGATGAAGCGCCTTTGGCCGTACGTGAAACCCAACATATGGGTCATCGTGCTGGCCGTGATTTCCATGGGGGTGAGCGCGGCTACCGACGCCGGCATTCCCGCGCTCCTGAAACCGCTTCTCGACCACGGCTTTGGCGCGAAGGCGAGTGTGAGTGCGAAGTGGCTCGTGCCACTCGCCGTAATCGGGCTCGCCTTTGTGCGCGGCGTGGCACAGTATGCGTCCGGCTATTTGCTCTCATACGTTTCGAATCGCATCCTGCTCAAGCTGCGGCTCACGATGTTCGAGCGGATGATCCACACGAGCGCTTCGTTCTTTCAACGTGAGACGGCGAGCACGGTCATCAACGCAATCGTGTTCGAGGTCAACCAGATCCTTTCCGTGCTGACGAGCGTGATGATCACGCTCGTGCGCGATTCGCTGACTGTCTTCTTTCTCCTCGCCTATCTGTTCTACCTCAACTGGCGGCTCACGCTCATCGTCGCCGTCATTCTGCCCGGCATCGGTTGGATCGTGAGCAAGATCAACCGGCGGCTGCGCCGTCTCGGTCGCGAGCAGCAGACGCTCACGAATGAGCTTTCGTACATCGTCGAAGAGACCGTCGGCGGCTACAAGGTCGTCAAGGTGCATAACGGCGAGGCATACGAGATGGATCGCTTCACGGCGATGAGCAAGCGCTTGAGAGGATATGCGATGCGGATGACCGTATCGGGCGGGCTCGCTCAGCCGATTACGCAATTTCTCGCTTCAATCGCGCTTGCCATCGTCATCACGATCGCCGTCGTGCAATCGGCCCACGATCAGACGACGGTCGGCGGCTTCGTCGCCTTCGTCACTTCAATGCTGCTCGTCATTTCGCCGCTCAAGCATCTGATGGACGTCAATCAGCCGCTGCAGCGCGGGATGACGGCGGCCGAGCTGATCTTCGGCCTCATCGACGAGCCTGTCGAGCCGACGGGCGGCACACGCAAGCTGCCCAATGCACACGGCGACATCGAGTTTCGGAACGTGTCGTTCGCGTATGCGGCGAGCGAGCGTCCGATACTCGATAAGGTCTCTTTCAAGGCGGCGC
Organism: uncultured Burkholderia sp.; assembly: GCA_964414365.1. GTDB lineage: Bacteria > Pseudomonadota > Gammaproteobacteria > Burkholderiales > Burkholderiaceae > Trinickia. The sequence goes on along the minus strand of CAYPWK010000075.1, from coordinate 7,637 downwards.
CCGGCGAAATGATCGCACTTGCCGGTCCCTCCGGCAGCGGCAAAACTACGCTCGTCAATCTGTTGCCGCGCTTTTTCGATCCGAAGGGCGGAACAATTTTGGTCGACGGCGTGCCGATCGAGGAGTACGACATTCACGAGCTGCGCGGCCAGATCGCGATGGTGAGTCAGGACGTCGTGTTGTTCAACGATACGATCGCCGCGAACGTTGCCTACGGTCAGACGCCGGATCGCGCGCGCGTCGAAGCGGCGTTGCAAGCGGCGAATCTCGCCGATCTGATCGCAACGTTGCCGCAGGGCATCGATACGCCGATCGGCGGCAATGGGATGCGGCTATCGGGCGGACAGCGGCAGCGTCTCGCAATCGCCCGCGCCATCTACAAAAACGCGCCGATTCTGATCCTCGACGAAGCGACGTCAGCGCTCGATTCGGAATCGGAACGTCACGTGCAAGCGGCGCTAGAGACACTAATGCAAGGGCGCACGACCCTCGTCATCGCTCACCGGCTGTCAACGATTGAGCGCGCGGACCGGATTCTCGTCATGGAGGGCGGGCACATCGTCGAGCAGGGCAATCACGAGCAGCTGCTGCGGCAAGACGGGCTCTATGCCCACCTTCACCGCATTCAGTACCAGCAGCAGGCCGCCTGAGCGGCTCAAAACCCGCTCGTCACGAGCGACAGCACGGTCAGATCGGGGTGCGTGCCGTCGACGATCGTGCGCCCGACGTGCATGCCCTCATCCCACGCTGCTTCGGCGGACGGAAACGTCTCTTCGCCGTCCGCGTGAAACGGCACAGTGTGCCCCGGCAGCTTCGGGTCGGCCCCAGGGTGGCAGACATAGCCGGCGTAGGTAAAGCGGTCGCTCGGCGCCAGCTCGCGGTGCTGCCCTCGTTCTTCCTCGTGGCCCTTTACGAGCGCTACGACGTGAATTTCGAACCCTTCATACACGGTCGTCCGCCAGCGGGCGTCTTCTTGCGATACCACTTCGGGCATAGTTGCCTCCAAAGCGCTTCCATTGCCGCCCGTCAATGCCGCTGCCGCAGCCGATCCCAGGGGCGGTGATTCTCCAGCCCGGCAAGCCACCGTTCGCGACGGTGCTCGCGACGATAGTGCGCTGTCACGAGAATCGCTGCTACGGCCAGCAGGATCACGCCCGTCACGATGCTTTCCATCGATTCGGCCATGACGATCTCCTTCGGAACACCCATATGAAGCCATTCTAGGAGATTTGCGCATCGGTGCTGCCGCGCGGCCAGGCGCCGCCTCCGATGTTTACCGCTGTTACGCGCGGTCACAAGTTCCTGTCGAACGAGGGCCCGAGCTTGCTCATCTAATTGTCACGAACAGGGGGAGATGTCATGTTCAGATCATTGATTGCTCTGGCCCTTATCGGCATGCTCGCGGGCTGCGTCGTCGATCCCGCGGCGTCGCCGTATTACGGCTATGGATATGGAAACGACTACGACTACCCGTACGGATATGGCTATGCGCCGGGGTATTACGACTACGGCGGCCCGTCGGTCGCGCTCGGGTTCGGTTACTGGAGTGGGGGCGGCGGCCACCATCATCACTGGGATCACGACCACGACTGGCACGGCGGTCATGGATGGCACGGCGGCGGCCAGCAGTGGCACGGCGGTGGCGGTCGCGGATGGGGCGGGAGGTAAAGCCTTACCGGTTCAATCTAACGGCTGTGATTTTAGTTTTGAGATGGATATGCTGGCGGCTGCTTTGACGTGAGGGCGAGGCAGCTTGATGAGCCGCGGCAGACGAACATCCATTTGTGGCTTCACGTCCGCTGCCAACGAGGCAGAAGGAGGATGCCCTGGCGCCGCCCGAATCGTCGTATCGAACGGGCGAACTGGGATGCGCGAGCGAGCAGGGCGCTCGACGCGCGCTGATTGCGCCGTTACAGAACCGCGAACCTTTGGACCAGGCTTGGAGGGGCGACATGAAACTACTCAACGGGGCTCGCCGCGCGGCGCATGCGTTGGCTTGGAGCTTCGCGATTTTCCCGCAAACCGACTACCAAAAGTCCTACCCTCGCAAGTCCACAAGCGAGCGGCGTGGGAACGGACTGCGCGCCACCTCCCGGTGCAATGATCGGCTTTGGAAAGCGTGACCGAGCACGATAACCCAGCGAGCAGTCCCATCGAGGTCGAGGAACCCGTCACAGCCAACGTCGTCGACGTCAAGGTCGAGAAGCCGGAACTGCAGGAACTCGTTGAGCGCCTCCGAGCTGTTGTTTTGAAGCTCCGTCGCGTCACATCAGCACAATGTCGTACTGCTCCTGACTGAGATTCGATTCCACCTGGAGCGATACGGGCTTACCGATGAAGTCGATGAGCATAGCAAGGTGCTGCGACTCTTCATCGAGAAAAAGATCGATGACTTCCTGGGAAGCCACGACGCGGAATTCACGCGGATTAAATTGCCGCGACTCGCGCAGGATTTCGCGCAGCACGTCGTAGCAAACGGTGCGCGCGGTCTTCACCTGCCCCTTGCCCTGGCAGACCGGACAGGGCTCGCATAGCACGTGGGCGAGCGATTCGCGCGTGCGCTTGCGCGTCATCTCGACCAAGCCCAACTGCGAGAAACCGTTAACGGTAGAGCGCGTGCGATCGCGCGCAAGCGCCTTCTTCAGCTCGGCGAGCACGGCGTCGCGATGCTCGGCGTTTTCCATGTCGATGAAGTCGATGATGATTATTCCGCCGAGATTGCGTAGCCGCAGCTGCCGCGCGATGGTATGCGCTTCACCTCAACGCGCAGAGCTTGCGAGTGCCG
>CAYPWK010000075.1:0-4842 GCA_964414365.1 uncultured Burkholderia sp. | reverse complement strand
TGACGTCGATCGTCGTCATGGCTTCAGTTTGATCGATCATCAGATAGCCGCCCGACTTCAGATCGACACGGCGCGAGAGCGCACGCTGGATCTCCGTCTCGATGTTGTAGAGATCGAAGAGCGGCCGCTCGCCGGTGTAGTGATGCAGCTTCGCGCTGACAGCCGGCGTGAATTCCGCCGCGAACTCGACGAGCATCTGATAGGTCTCCCGCGAATCGACCTGGATGCGCGTCGTCTCATCGTTCACGAAATCGCGCAGCACACGCTGCGCGAGATTGAGGTCCTGGTAAAGCAGGCTCGTGGGCGGCTGGCGTTGGGCCTGGGTGACGACGGTCGCCCACGTCTTGCGCAAATAAGCCACATCGGCCGCAAGCTCCTCGCTCGTCGCATCTTCGGCGATCGTGCGTACGATGTAGCCGCCTTTTTCGTCGGCAGGCAGCACGGCTGTCAGCCGCGCGCGGATGGCCTCGCGCTCGGCTTCGTCCTCGATCTTCTGCGAGATGCCGATATGCGGCTCCTGAGGCAGATAGACGAGCGTGCGCCCGGCAATGCTGACCTGCGTCGAAAGTCGCGCGCCCTTCGTGCCGATCGGATCCTTAATGACCTGGACGGTCAGCGTCTGTCCTTCGAAAACCGTCTTCTCGATCGGCTGCGGTGGCGGAGCATGTTCCCCCGCAATGCGCGGATGCCAAATGTCGGCCACATGAAGAAACGCGGCGCGCTCGAGGCCGATGTCGATGAAGGCCGATTGCATGCCCGGCAGCACGCGCACCACCTTGCCGAGATAGACGTTCCCGACGCGACCGCGCGAAGCGGTTCGCTCGATGTGGAGTTCCTGCACGGCGCCTTGCTGGATCAGCGCAACGCGCGTTTCCTGCGGTGTCACATTGATGAGGATTTCTTCGTTCATCGCTGTCTTTTGTCGAACGCCTGGAACGGAACGCCCTACTGTGCTGAGAACTCGACGCATGCTGCACGCAACAGCGCCGCAGCCTCAAAAAGGGGCAGACCCATAATACCTGAATAGGACCCCTCGATATGCTCCACGAATTCGGCAGCGCGGCCCTGAATGCCATAGGCGCCCGCCTTGCCCAGCGGTTCGCCCGTCAATGCGTAGCGCCGGAGCGCCTCGCGCGAAGCGGCGGCGAAGCGCACCGTGGAGCGCGAGAGCGCGGGCGGCAGCAGCCGGCCTTCGGCGTCGACGACGGCGAGCGCTGTCAGCACCTGATGCTCTCGACCCGCGAGCCGTTCCAGCATCTCGAGCGCATGCTCCACATCGGCCGGCTTGCCGAGAATTGCACCATCGATCGTCACTGTCGTATCGGCGACGAGAATCGGTGCGCTCGCATGATCGCCTGCGATCCGTCGTGCAAGCGCCGCTTCGGCCTTGGCAACGGTTACGCGGTGCACGTAAGCCTCGGGCGGCTCGTCGGGTCGCTCGGCCTCGAGCGCTTCAGCATCCTCGTCGGGACGCGGCAGCAACAGTTCGAAGCGCACCCCGAGTTGACCGAGCAACTCCTGTCGGCGCGGGCTTTGCGAGGCAAGGTAGACGAACGGGTAAGGCGGGCAAGGGAGCGTCGGTCGATGCATCGGTCGGTTCTTTCTGATCTGGCGGCCCGATGCGGCTCACGAGACGTGACGGCGCATCAGACGCGATGATAGGGGTGATTCTGCGTGATGCTCCACGCGCGGTAAAGCTGTTCGGCTAGCAGCACGCGCACCATGCCGTGCGGCAGCGTGAGGCTCGACAGGCGCAGCAGCGTTTCGGCCCGTGCTTTCAGCTCCGGGTCGAGGCCATCGGCTCCGCCGATGACGAACGCCACGTCGCGCCCATCCTGCTGCCAAGCGGGGAGTGCCTCGGCGAGCTGCAGTGTGGTCCAGTCACGGCCTCGCTCGTCGAGGGCGACGAGCCGCGCGCCCTTCGGCAACGCCGCTTCGATCCGGTGCCGTTCCGCCGCCATCACGCTTTGCGCCGTCCGTCCGCCCGTACGCGGCTCGGGCTTGATCTCGCGCAATTCGATACGCAATTCGGGCGGCATCCGCTTCGCATACTCGTCGAAGCCGGTCGCGATCCAGTCTGGCATCTTGTGGCCGACGGCGAGGATATGCAGCTTCATGTCGGGGCTAGTTCCAGGGCTTTTCCGGGAACCTCGTTCAGCCGTTTTTCGTTCGCCGCTTCGCAGGAGTCTTGCGCGCCGGCTTCGATGCGCTCGTCGCTTGGTCGTCGTCGTGGCCGTCTTCCTCGAGGTCCTCCCCGTCGCCTGCGAGCGGCTCGCGTGGGCGCGCGCCCCCGAACGGGCTCGTGACCATCAACTTGACCTTGACGGGCTTGTCGCCCCAAATCTCTTCGAGGTTGTAGTACTGCCTGAGAGCGGGCTGCAGGATATGCACGATGGCGTCGCCGCAATCGACGAGCACCCACTCGCCGATATCCTCGCCCTCGGTGCTGACGATCTCGCCGCCCGCTTCCTTCACCTTCTCGCGCACGCTTGAGGCGAGCGCCTTCGTTTGCCGGTTGGAGGTGCCGCTTGCGACGATGACACGGTCGAAGAGTTCCGTCAGATGGGTCGTGTTGAAGACCTTGATGTCCTGCGCCTTGACGTCCTCTAGGCCGTCGACGATCGCCCGTTGCAGTTTGCGAATGTCCATGATTACCGGTGGTACAGGTGATGTTGAAGAATATAGCGCCAGACGGCCTCCGGGATTGCCGCGGGGACCGGGAGGGGTTTCGCACCTGTGCGCGTGCCCATACCCGTGCCCGTGCCCGAGCTGCCAGAAAGCTGCTCGCGCAATTCGGCGCGGATATCGGTGGCGGAGACGTCGAGCGCCAGCGTCGCATCGATGAGCAAGCGGCCGCTCGGCGTTGCGCGCAGAACCTCGGCGCTCGCCTCGCGTGACGAGAGCTCTCGAGCGAGCGCGGGCGGCGCCGAGTTCAAATCGAAGCCCGGCCGCGTGGCCGCGCAGATATGTGCAAAGTCGAAAAGGCGCCGCCACTCGTGCCACGTATCGAGCCGCAAGAGCTGATCCGCGCCGATCAAGAGCGATAGCGAGGCGTCAGACCCCTCGCGTGCGCGCCAGCGCTCGAGCGTATCCACTGTGTAAGTCGGGCCGACATGCTCGATTTCGTCGGTGGCGACCGTGACGGTCGTGCCCGGCAGAGCGAACGAAGCGGCCGCCGCGCGCGTCATCGCGAGACGGTGGTGCGCGTCGCTAACGTCGGCCTTCTGCCATGGTTGCCCGGCCGGCAGCAGCACGAGCTCGGTCAGTTGCAGCAGTTCGGCGAAGCGCCGCGCAAGCGCGAGATGCCCGTTGTGGATCGGATCGAATGTGCCGCCGAGCAGCCCCACGCGCCGCGGCAAAGCAAGCGGCGCGGCATGATGCGCGCTGCCGAGCGAGTTGCCGGCAGACGGGCCAGGTCGGTCCGAAGGACCGTCTGGCGCGCTGGCTTGGGAGCGGGGCGGCGAATTCAGGGTGGAATCCTTTAGTCGAGCCACTCGCGCGGCTTCAGGAAATCGCTGGCCAAGCGCGCTTCGGGCGTACCCGGCTCAGGCTGCCAGTTATAGCGCCAGTTGGCGACGGGCGGCATCGACAGAAGGATCGACTCGGTGCGTCCGCCGCTTTGCAGTCCGAACAGCGTGCCGCGATCGTAGACGAGGTTGAACTCGACGTAGCGCCCACGCCGGTAGCCCTGGAACGCGCGCTCGCGCTCACCGTACGGCGTTGCTCGCCGCCTTTCGAGAATCGGCAGGTAGGCTTCGAGGAACGCATCACCGACGTTTCTGACCATCTCGAACGAGCGCGCGAAGCCGAGTTCCGCGAAGTCGTCGAAGAAAATGCCGCCGACGCCGCGCATTTCGCCGCGATGCTTGAGAAAGAAGTACTCGTCGCACCAGCGCTTGAAGCGCGGGTAGAGCTCCGCGCCGTAGGGATCGAGCGCGTCGCGGCAGACGCGATGGAAATGCCGGGCGTCTTCCTCGTAACCGTAGGTGGGCGTGAGGTCCATCCCGCCGCCGAACCAGAAGACCGGTGCCTCGCCGGACTTGGTCGCGGTGAGCAGACGCACGTTCATGTGGACCGTCGGGCAATGCGGGTTGCGCGGGTGCATGACGAGCGAGACGCCCATTGCCTCGAAGCCGCGTCCGGCGAGTTGCGGGCGAGCCGCGCTTGCCGAGGGCGGAAGCGCGTCGCCCGCTACGTCGGAAAATCCGATTCCGCCGCGCTCGATCAATTCGCCCTCCTCGAGAATCGTCGTCACGCCACCGCCGCGCAGCCGTTCCCCCGCCGGGCGCTGCCAGACATCCGCAACGAACGGTTTGCCGTCGAGCGCGCCGATCGCTTCGGCGATGCGCTTTTGCAGGCCCTGCAAATAAGTGCGAACAGGTGCGGCGTCGAAGGTGGAATCAGTCATCGTTCGAGGGCCATGAGCGGCGAGCGCTTTCGGTTCAGTTCTTCAATGCTTTCGACTGAGCGCGCGATAACCGATGTCGCGGCGGTATTGCATGCCGTCGAACGAGATCTGGTTGATGGTCTCGTACGCGGCCGATTGCGCGCCGCGCACCGAATCGTGCAGGCCGACGACGCAGAGCACGCGCCCGCCGGACGTGACGAGCTTGCCGTCGACGAGTGTCGTCCCCGCATGGAACGTCACCGCGTGCTCGGTCTCGGCCGGAATCTCGTTGATGCGATCGCCCTTGCGCGGCGCGTCAGGATAGCCATGCGCGGCAAGCACGACGCCGAGCGCGGTGCGGCGGTCCCATGCCAGCTCGACCGTATCGAGCGTGCCGGCGATGGCCTGCTCGAGCACCTTCGAGAAATCGCCCTTCAGGCGAGCCATGATCGGTT
>CAYPWK010000074.1:7128-17287 GCA_964414365.1 uncultured Burkholderia sp. | reverse complement strand
GCATCGATGAACTGCTGTTTTGTCTCGCGCTTGCCGTTGGTGTGGACGAAGCTCGCGTTATCCGAGAGCAACTGGGCGAGCAACGGAACATCGCCGTCGACCATCGCCCGAAACCGGTCGCGTTCGAGCACGCGAATCGCTTCGATCACCTTTGCCGCCATCGCTCAGCTCCCATGCGCGTGGACGCCCGCAGGGGAGCACCGTCGCTTAAGGGCTTCCGGAGAAAGCCCCTTCGGGGCACCGCACAGGCATCCGCGTCAGAAGTTGTACTGCAGATATAGCTGGCTGAAATTTATACCAGGATTCGGCTCTTTGATACCGGCATTCGAGATATGTTGAAAGCGCAGACCGGCTTCGTATTGCTGACGGCTGCCGAACTGCGCACCTACGCCGACGATCTCGGTGAATTGGAAGGCCGTCCCGAGACTGTAACTGTCGTTGATCGTCGGATGCGTGAGGCCCCGCACGCCTGCGCCGGCTTCGATATATGGCCTGATCGCGCCGCTATCCTTGATGAAGCGCACGAGCGGATTGACTCCGAACTCATAGACGTCGTGGCGCGAGGTTCCTTCGCTCACGTGCCAGTAGGCAACATGAGCTTCCCCGAGCAGCGCGAAATGCCACCCGCCCATGTACCACCAGTTGATGCCCGGTTCCCAGACCAATCCCAGATCGAGCTTGTCGACTTTATGTTCCCCCAACCCGCCGGCCACCTGCAGGCCGAGCGAGTCGGCCCGGGCTGCCGATGCCGAGCAGATGAGGACGACCGCTGCCGCGCCGGCCAGCAACGCATGCGGGCGCAAGCTCCGGTTCTTCTTGTGGCGCATGTGATGAGTCTCCGAAAGGCTCTCTGAAGGGTTGCGGCGTGCCCCGAAAAAAAGGGTTCGGGGACACATCGACACACCGCGATGCTACGGTACTCGAGATTTCATAAACGTTCACGGTGGCGCAAAACACCGTTTCAGAAGGTCAGCGCTTCCCGCGGCAGGCGGCCGCCACACATGCCCCCTTTCAGGTCTGCAGCGTCCAACGGGAAGGAGTATGATGACTATCAGATCCAGGGTTTCGATAGTCATGGGGAACTTCGACCGAATGGATAACTCCAATACTTAGCAGCCGGCTCCCGGGAGTGCTAATATCCCCCGAGAGTCGCATTCGTGACTGAGCAGCAATCCGCGATCTAAATTCAAGGAGTTCGCTACGTGAGCAACGCAATGACCCTTCCGAGCCCGCTCGCCCAGGCGCCCGCCAAGGCCGCCTCGGCAGGTGCTTTGACGCTCGCGCCTTCGCTGCTGCCCGGCCAGCTCGGCAACATCGACGCCTACATTCAGGCGGTCAATCGGATTCCGATGCTGACGGCAGCGGAAGAGCGCCAGTACGCCAACGAATATCGCAAGCACAACAACCTCGAAGCGGCGCGCCGCCTCGTGCTCTCGCACTTGAGGCTCGTCGTCTCGATCGCACGCAACTATCTCGGTTATGGTCTGCCGCATGCGGATCTGATCCAGGAAGGGAATATCGGCCTCATGAAGGCCGTGAAGCGTTTCGATCCCGAGCAAAACGTACGCCTGGTGTCGTATGCGATCCACTGGATCAAGGCCGAGATTCACGAGTACATCCTGCGCAACTGGCGCATGGTGAAGGTGGCCACGACGAAGGCGCAACGCAAGCTATTCTTCAACCTGCGCAGCCATAAGCAGGATCTGCACGCGTTCTCGCCCGAGGAGATCGACGGCCTCGCCAAGGAGCTGAACGTGAAGCGCGAGGAGGTCGCGGAGATGGAAACGCGCCTCTCGGGCGGCGACGTCGCACTCGAAGGCCAGATCGAGGACGGCGAGGAGTCGTACGCGCCGATCGCCTATCTGGCGGATTCGCACAGCGAGCCGACGGCCGTGCTGGCCGCGCGCCAGCGCGACAAGCTGCAGACGGACGGCATCGCCGAAGCGCTCGATTCGCTCGATGCACGCAGCCGCCGCATTATCGAGGCGCGCTGGCTGAACGTGGATGACGACGGCTCCGGCGGCTCGACGCTGCACGAGCTCGCCGACGAGTTCGGCGTCTCGGCCGAGCGAATTCGCCAGATTGAAGCGAGTGCGATGAAGAAGATGCGCAATGCGCTGGTCGCCTACAAGTAACCGCCGCGGCCCTGGCTGAAACCGCCCGGGGCCGCCGTACTGAACGAATCCCGCCGCTTCCGATGCGGCGGGATTTTTTTACACCGGCTGCGGCGACGGTCCACCGGGTGCGGGCAAGCGCGTCGACAACACTGAGGCATAGCGCGAGGCCGCCGGCCCGCAAACGATGTGGAACGTGTCGGCCGACACCCACGCGACGTCGAGCGAGTCAAGCCGCTGCCGGTCGACGGCGGAGGCATCGCGCACGACGACACGCAGCCGCGTTTGCGCAATGGCGTCAAGCGACACTACGTTGGTCGCGCCGCCGAACACGGCCAACCAGCGCATCGGCTCGGGATCGAGCGGACCGGCCCCCCCGGATGCCGAACCCGAAGCGGCGGCGGCCGCCGTGGCTTGTGCGGCCGCGGTGGCGCCGGCGGCCGAGTCACTGCCGAGCGCGGAACGAATCTCATCGGCAATAAGGTCGGCTTCCGGCCCGATCACGACCTGCACGTTGTGAGCGTCGCGCTTCAGGACACCGCGCACTCCGATTTGCTTCAACTCGGGTTCGGAGATTTTCTGGCTGTCGACGACCGACAGACGCAGACGCGTTGTGCAAGCATCGACGAGCGTCAGATTCGACGCACCGCCCAGCGCGGCGATGTATCGGAGTGCGCGCGGGGCGCTGGCGCCTGCCGTCGGGGCAACGAAGCCGCCCGACGCATACGACTCGACTTGCGCCTCGGTTGTAGCCGGCTCCCGGCCCGGCGTGGCCATATTGAACTTGCGGATGAAGAAGCGGAAGAGACCGTAGTAGACAACACCGTACGCAAGCCCGATTGGAATCGCGAGCCACCCCCTCGTCGAAAGACCGTAGTTGAGCACGTAGTCGATCGCGCCGGCCGAGAACGTAAAGCCGAGGTGAATGCCGAGCGCCTGGCAGATCGCGAGCGAAAGGCCCGTCAATACCGAGTGAATCACATAAAGCACGGGCGCGAGAAACATGAAGCTGAATTCGACAGGCTCGGTGACGCCCGTCAGGAACGACGTGAGCGCCATCGAAAAGAGCAACCCGCCGACGATCGCGCGGCGCTCCTTCGGCGCTTCATGAAACATCGCGAGGCACGCGGCCGGCAGCCCGAACATCATGATCGGGAAAAAGCCCGTCATGAAGCCGCCCGCGGTCGGATCCCCCGCGAAGAAGCGATGCAGATCACCGGTGACGGGCGCGCCGCCGCCCGGCGGGGTAAACGTGCCGAATACGAACCACGCGAGCGAATTGATGATGTGATGCAGTCCCGTGACGAGCAAGAGCCGGTTCAGCGTGCCGTAAACGAACACGCCGATCGCGCCAGCCGTCGTGAGCCAGTGGCCCGTTGCGTCGATCGCCGCTTGGACCGGTTGCCAGACGTAGCCGAATACGGCGCCGAGCACCACGCAGGCAAGCCCCGTCACGATCGGCACGAACCGCTTGCCGCCGAAGAAGGCCAGATAGTCTGGGAGCTTGATGTCTTTGTAGCGGTTGTAAAGCATCCCCGCGACGACGCCGGCGATGATCCCCGACAGCACGCCCATGTTGAGCTTGTCGTTGATATCCTTCATCACCGCGATTTCGATCAGGTAGCCGATCCCGCCCGCCAACGCGGCCACGCCGTTGTTGTCCTTGGCGAAACCCACCGCCACGCCGATCGCGAAGAGGAGCGGCAGGTTGTCGAAGATCGTGCCGCCGGCGTCGGCGATGAGCTTGATGTTGAGCACGTCGGATTGCCCGAGTCGCAGCAAAATGCCCGCGACCGGCAGCACGGCAATCGGCAGCATCAGCGCCCGCCCGAGGCGCTGTATCTTCAAGAATGGGTTACCGTCCATGTAAACCTCCAGGGTGGTTTCTCGTCGTCGTGCTTATGTCAATGTCGATGAAGGCGATTTCCGGTCCGCGGCGAGCGGGCGCGGCAGCGGCGCGAGCGAGCGCCGCTCCCGTCGTCGTCAGTCGAGCGGCCAGATTTCGCGGCTTGCTGCTCTTACCGCCTGCGCCGATTCGAGCGCCAGCAGATCCGCGGCGCGCTGACGGCACAGTTGATAATCGAGGCGGCGCACACGCGCCTTGATGCCCGGCACGGCGACCGGGTCCACTGAAAGCTCCGTCACGCCGAGGCCGACGAGCAACGGCACGGCGAGCGGATCGCCCGCCAGCGCACCGCAGACGCCCACCCACTTGCCGTATTTCGCCGCGCCCCGCGTCGTCGCGTCGATGAGGCGCAGCACAGCCGGATGGAGACCGTCGGCCTGGGCCGCGAGATCGGGCTGACAGCGATCCATCGCGAGCGTGTATTGCGTGAGGTCGTTCGTGCCGATCGAGAGGAAGTCGGCATGGCGCGCGAGCTGGTCGGCAAGCAGCGCCGCCGAAGGCACTTCGACCATCACGCCGACTTCGATCGGATCGTTGCGGCCCATCGCGCGCGCAAGGTTATCGATCTGCTCCCGCAATCGCATCAGCTCATTGGCGTCGGTCACCATCGGCAACAGAATGCGCACCGCTCCGTGCGGCGTTACAGCGATGAGGCCGCGCAATTGCTCGTCGAGCAGATCGGGGCGCAATTGCGCAAGGCGCACACCTCGCAGGCCGAGCGCAGGATTCGCTTCGGGCGGCAGCGTCAGGTAGGGGACTTCCTTGTCGGCGCCTACGTCGAGCGTGCGGATGATCGCCGTGCGGCCTTCCAGTGCGTCGACGATCGACTGGTAGCTGGCCCGATGCTCTTCCTGATTCGGCGCCGTCGCCCGATGAATGAACAGCAGCTCCGTGCGCAGCAGACCGACCGCGTCCGCACCGTTCTCCACGGCCGTGCGCGCGTCGTCAAGCGTCGCGATGTTCGCGGCGACTTCGATCGCGCGCCCGTCCGTCGTCGCGGCGGCCTCCCGCGACAAGCGCTGGTTAGCCTCGCGCACGCCGGCGAGACGCTGGCGCTCGACACGCGCACGCTCGACGTCGAGCGCCGTCGGCGCATACTCGAGACGGCCCGCGCTTGCGTCGACGACGACCTGCGTCCCCTCGGGAATGGCAAGCAGCGCGTCACCGACGGCGACGAGGGCGGGAATGCCGAGCTGGCGCGCGATGATCGCCGCGTGCGATGTCGCGCCGCCGCCCGCCATCACGAGCGCCGCCACGCGGGTGCGGTCGAGCGAAGACAGATCCGACGGGGTAAATTCGGCCGCGCTCAGCACGGCGTCGTCAGGCAGCGTGCGAGCCGTCTGGCGCACATAGCCAAGCTCACGCAGCACGCGCTTTTCGATGTCGCGCAGATCGGCGGCCCGTTCGGCGAGCAGCACGTTTTCGACATTGGCCAGGACGGCGATCTGTGCGCGAATCGCCTCGCGCCATGCAAAACCCGCGCTCTTGCCGAGGCTGATGAGATCGCGGGCAGTATCGATGAGCGTGGGATCCTCGAGCAGCACGCGGTGCACGGCGAAGATCCCCGCCTCGCCGACGGCACCGCGCTGTGATGCATCGCGCACCGTCGAATTGAGCTCGGCATCGACAGCGGCGAGCGCGCGATCGAGCCGACGGCTTTCGGCGGCCGATGTGCCGCTCGCGACCTCGGGCAGATCGAGCTCCGCATCGTCCCAGCGCACAAGCGGGCCAACGGCGATACCCGGTGCGGCACATACGCCCGCGAGCGTGTTCGGGTCGACCGGTCTCCCCGGTGAGCGCGGCACTTGACGCGGCGCCGGCGACGCAAAGCGCGCGGGCGTTTCCTCGAGCTCGCCATGCACTTCGCGGAGCAGCTCATGCGCGACGGCTTCGACCGCCTGCTGCGCGTCGGGCCCCACACCATGCACTTCGATCGTAGCGCCCTCGCCGGCCCCGAGGCTCATCAGCGCGACCACGCTCTCGACGTTCGCGACTCGCGCCTCGTGTCTCACCTCGACGCGTGCGTTGAGGCCGCGCACGGCTTCGCGGGCTCGGGCGGCCGGACGCGCGTGAAGCCCGCCCGTCACCGAGAGTGTGATGACGCGCGATGCCTCGGATTCGGCGCTCGCCGCAATGGCCACGGCGGGCTTGCCGGCGGCTTTGCGCCGCAGCACGAGTAGCTTGTCGCCGGTCTTCACCATCGAGTGGGCCGCGCCGCCCGCACGCTCGACGATTTCGAATGCGTCCGAATTTGCGACGGCCAGGACCGACACAAGGCTTGGCGCCTTCGTCGCAACCGAATCCTGATCGAACTCGATCAGCAGATCTCCCGCTTTCACGTGCGCGCCTTGCGTCACTTTGGCCGTGAACCCTTGACCGTTCAACTCGACAGTGTCGATGCCGATATGAAGGAGGATCTCGGCCCCCTCGGGCGTTTGCAAGGTCAGTGCGTGCCCAGTGCGCGCGAGATGCGTGACAACGCCGGCGCAAGGGGCGACGAGCCGCCCGTCGAGCGGGTCGATGCCAATGCCGTCGCCGAACATCCCGCCTGCGAAGACAGGGTCGGGTACGTCGGCAAGCGGCACGATAGGGCCGGTCAGCGGTGCGAGCAAGACGATTCGATCCTGTGTCTGGCTCATCAGTCGGGAGTCCTCAACTCGTTCCATCGGCAATTCTCGCTCAGTGCGTTTCGGTGATCTTGTTCAGGTAGCGTGGCTGGTCGGGATCGCGTCCACGTGCGGACGCCAGTTCGGCGGCCATGACGTAGAACGACTGGATGGCAGCGATCGGATCGAGAGCCACGTGCTTCGTCGGCATGAGCGGCAACTCGGCGTCGTTGATGTCGGTGGGCGCCGCAAGCAGCACTCGCGCGCCGCGCGCGCGCATGTCGGCCGCGAGGCGCACGAGCCCTGCCTGCTCGGGGCCGCGCGGCGCAAAGACGATGAGCGGGTAGTCGCGGTCGATGAGCTCCATCGGCCCATGCCGCACCTCGGCGCTCGAAAATGCTTCAGCCTGAATGCCCGACGTCTCCTTCAGCTTCAGCGCCGCTTCCTGCGCGATCGCGAGCCCAAGGCCACGGCCGATCACGAACATCCGCTCGACGTCGACGAGCGCCTCGACGGCCGGCGCCCAGTCGAGCCGCGCCGCCGCGCCGAGCGTCTCGGGCAGCGCTTGCAGCGCTTCGAGCAACTGCGCATCGCGCTGCCAGAATGCGACGAGCTGCGCCGAAAGCGAGAGCATGGCGATGTAGCTCTTCGTGGCGGCGACCGAGCGCTCGGGGCCTGCCCGCAGCGGGAGCTCCCATTCGCAGGCACGTGCAAGCGGAGAATCGGGAGCATTGACGGCCGAGACGGTCAGCGCGCCGGCCTCGCGCAATCTCGTCATCGTGTCGACGAGGTCGGGACTCCTGCCCGACTGGGAAAATGCGATTGCAAGCTCGCCCGCGATGCGCAGCGGCGCCGCCTGCAGCGTTGCGATCGACATCGGCAACGAAGCGACGGGCACACCGATGCGGCTCATCGCGAGGCTTGCGAAGAAGCTCGCTGCGTGATCGGAGCTACCGCGCGCGACGGTCAACGCGACGTGGCAAGGCCTCGCGGCAAGCACGGCCGCAAGGGCCTCGACGCGCGCCGTGTCAGCAGATTGCGCCGCGACGGCAGCGCCCGCGGCGAACGCCTCGTCAAGCATATTCGACAATCTCTTCTCCTTCGACGTAGGTCGCCGCGAGCGTAAGGTCTCGCTCGAACACAACGATGTCGGCCCACGCCCCGCGTGCGAGCCTGCCTCTGTCCTCGATTCCGAGATAGTCGGCCGCATAGCGCGACATGCGGTTGGATACGTCCGCAAGCGGCAGGCCAAGGGATACCAGATTGCGCAGCGCCTCTTCCATCGTCAGCGTGCTGCCGGCGAGCGTGCCGTCTGCAAGACGCACGCCGCCGAGACACTTCGTGACCTGCTGGCTGCCGAGGCGGTATTCGCCATCCGGCATGCCCGTCGCCGATGTGCTGTCCGTCACCACGTAAAGACGCGGAATCGCGCGCAAGGCGGCGCGGATCGCACCGGGGTGCACATGCAGAAGATCAGGGATGATCTCGGCGTACTCCGCATGCGCGAACGCGGCGCCGACCAAGCCCGGATTGCGGTGATGCATCGGCGACATCGCATTGAACAAATGCGTGAAGCCGCAAGCGCCATGCTTGAGCGCCGCGACCGCATCGTCATAAGTGGCAAGCGAATGCCCAAGCTGCACGCGCACACCGCGCGCGGCCATTTCCGAAATGACCTCGATATGTCCGGCGATCTCGGGCGCGAGCGTGACGACGCGGATCGGCGCGATCGATAGATACTTGAGGACTTCGTCGAGCGCGGCCGAGACGGCTGCGTCAGGCTGCGCGCCGAGCTTGCCCGGGTTGATGTAGGGCCCTTCAAGATGCACGCCGAGCACGCGCGAGGCGCCAGCCGCGCGGCGTCGCGCGGCGTCGCCGAGGCCCGCGACGACGGCCATCAGCTCGTCTCGCGGCGCGGTCATCGTCGTCGCGAGCAGGCTCGTCGTGCCGTGGCTCGCATGCGTGCGCGCGATCGTCTCGATCGCGGCGCCCCCCTCCATCACATCGGCTCCGCCGCCGCCATGCACATGCAGATCGATAAAGCCGGGCAGGATGTAGGGACTTTCATTCGTCGCGGGATCCACGTGTATGCCGTCGATCGAAGCGATGCGTCCGCCTTCGATTTCGAGCGTGCCGTGAATCCAGCCTTCGGGCGTCAGGATGTTTCCGTTGAGCATGGGGGTTCAGTCTCGGTGATGCGTGGTGCCGCGATCGTGCTTGATGCAGTGGCGCGTGGACGAGGGGCCGCGTGGCCGACTCCCTGGCCCGCAGCGAGCCGGCGATGCGTCGGCTTCCTATGAACTGGGCTGCAAATTGGAGCCCATTATATAACCAGCTTAGTACCAGTCAACCGTTGATCAAAAATAGGCGAATACGCCGAAGAGCCTTGCTGGACACGGGTTTCGCACCCTATCGACCACGTCGAGCGGTACCCAAGTGGAATCAGTGCTTACCCGTAGAACGGAGGCAGTGGGAGCCCAGGAGGCTCAGCGGAGAATCCGAGCTGCGCAGGCGACCGAGCGGCTACCTCACGAGGATAGGGCGCGCCAAGCGGCGAAAAATTCAACGAGCGGGCAAGAAAAAACGCGCCGCGGCAAGTCGCCGCGGCGCGTTTTTTCGGGTGCGGCTCGAGCGTGCTGTCCGATCAGAAAGACGGAACGACGGCACCTTTGAATTGCGTGTCGATAAACTGCCGCACATCTTCCGAGTGATAGGCGGCGACGAGTTTCTTGACCCACGGCTTGTCCTTGTCCTGTGCGCGCACAGCGATCAGGTTCGCGTAGGGACTGTGCACGTCTTCGCGCGCGATGGCGTCCTTGGCCGGTTGCAGGCCTGCCGACAGCGCGTAATTGGTATTGATCGCGGCGGCATCGACATCGGCAAGCGAGCGCGGCAGTTGCGCGGCGTCGAGCTCGACAAGCTTGATCTTCTTCGGATTCGATTCGATATCGAGCGGCGTCGCATTGTTGCCGTTCGTCCCCGCGCCGGCTTTCAGCTTGAGCACGCCTTGGCTCTGCAGCAGGAGTAGCGCACGGTTCTCGTTCGACGGATCGTTGGGCAGTGAAACCTTCGCGCCCTGCGGCAGGTCATTCAGCGACTTCAGCTTCTTCGAGTAGACCCCGAGCGGCGAAATGTAGGTGAGGCCGACGCTGACGATCTTGTAGCCTCGCTGCCTGATCTGACTGTCGAGATACGGCTTGTGCTGGAAGCTGTTAGCGTCGAGATCGCCCGCGTCGAGGGCGGCGTTCGGCTGAACATAGTCGCTGAATTCGACGACCTTTATGTCGAGCCCTTCACGTTTGGCGGCTTTCGTCACCACGCTCCAGATTTGCGCATCGGGGCCCGCGATGACGCCTACTTTGATGGCCTTGTCGTCGGCGTGCGCGCCGGTGCTCATGACGAGTGCCGCGCTAGTGGCGGCGGCTGCGAAGAGAATTTTGACGAGAGCTTGGGGAAGCGTTTTGGACTGCATGGATACTCGCTTTCTCATTGGAGAGGGTCTTGGAGCGTGCCATCGTCCCATAAGCGAGATC
>CAYPWK010000074.1:0-7028 GCA_964414365.1 uncultured Burkholderia sp. | reverse complement strand
CGCAGTTTGCCTGAAGGGTCGAAGACGTAGCTCGCCGCCGTGTGGTCCATCGTGTAGTTGTCCGGCGACTTGCCGGGCACCTTCGCATAATAGATGCGAAAATCCTTCGCCACTTTGGCGAGTTGCGCGTCGTCGGGGCGCAGGCCGATGAACGATGGGTTGAACGCCGACACGTATTGCGACAGCACATTCGATGTATCGCGTGCAGGATCGATCGTGACGAAGAGCACCTGAACACGCGACGCATCGCTACCGAGCTGCTGCATCGCCTGCGACAGGTCGGCCATCGTCGTCGGGCACACATCGGGGCAATGCGTGTAGCCGAAGAAGAGCACGACCGCCTTGCCCTTGAAATCGGCGAGCGTACGCATCTTGCCGCTCGTATCGGGCAACGCGAAGTCCGTGCCGAATTGCGTGTTGCCGGTGATATCGAGATTGTCGAACGCGGGAGCCTTGTTGCCGCAGCCTGCCACCGCCACTACGGCGCCAGCGATGCACGCGGCGAGCAACGCGCGCGAGCACCTCTTGACCGACGAAATGAGCATGCCGTTCGTCATGCGCCGATTAGACCACGCGCATAGTGATCGACGAGCAGCGCGCCGAACAGCAGCGAGAGATAGACGATCGAGTAGCGAAAGGTCTTGCGCGCGAGCGCATCGGAGTACTCGCGGTGGATCTTCCATGCATAGCCGAGAAACACTGCACCGAGCAGGACGGCCGACGTCAGATACACGATGCCGCTCATCTGGGAAATGAAAGGCATCAACGACACCGCGAAAAGGATGATCGTGTAGAGCAGAATGTGCAGCCGCGTGAACTTCTCGCCATGCGTATTCGGCAGCATCGGCAGGCCCGCATTCTCGTAGTCCTGGCGCCGATAGAGCGCGAGCGCCCAAAAATGCGGCGGCGTCCATACGAAGATGATCAGCACGAGAATCCATGCATCGCCGGGCACATGGCCCGTCACGGCCGCCCAGCCGAGCGCCGGCGGCATTGCGCCCGAGGCGCCACCGATCACGATGTTCTGCGGCGTGGCCGGCTTCAGCAGCAACGTGTAGACGACGGCATAGCCGACGAAAGTCGCGAACGTGAGCCACATCGTCAGCGCGTTCGTGAACATATAGAGCGTCCACATCCCTAGCCCGCCGAGGACGGCCGAGAACACGAGGATTTGCGCGGTCGTGATCTCTCCGCGTGCCGACGGGCGCCATGAAGTACGGCGCATCATGGCGTCGACCTTCTGCTCCATGAGGCAGTTGATCGCGAATGCCGCGCCGGCGAGCAGCCAGATGCCGATCGTCCCGCCGATCAGGACCGTCCACGGCACCATGCCCGGCGTCGACAGAAACATGCCGATCACCGCGCAAAAGACGGCGAGCTGCGTCACGCGCGGCTTGGTGAGCGCAAAGTACTGCGAAAGCCGGGAGCCGAAGCTATGGGGAAGTGTCGTGCTGTCCATGTCAGTGCCAGCGTGGGGCCGTTTCATTTCATTCACGCGGGAGCGGCGTCGCGCGTCGGAACGGCAGCGCGGCCGGGACGGCTGGAGGCGGTCCGAAAGTTTAGCATAACGAGCAAAAGCAGCAGCACCGCGGCCCCGCCGTTATGCGCGACCGCAATCGGCAACGGCCACTGCAGCACGATGTTCGAGAGGCCCGTCGCAAACTGGATCGCCAGGACGAGCAACACGCCGCTCGCCGGTCGCCGCAGCGACTCGAAGCGACGCAGCCGCAGCGCAAGCGCGACGAGATAGGCGATGACGGCGAACGCGAAGGTGCGATGCGTCCAGTGAATGGCGACGAGCGCGTCTTGCGTGATGACGTCGCCGTCGCCCGTCATGCCTAGCGCGCGCCAAAGGTGAAAGCCGTGAGCGAAGTCCATCGGCGGAATCCACTGTCCATTGCAGGTGGGAAAGTCAGTGCAGGCAAGCACCGCATAATTCGTGCTCACCCATCCGCCGAGGGCGATCTGCACCACGAGCAGCGCGAGGCCCGCGGCCACCGCGAGTTGGTAACGCGAGGCCTCCGGCTCATGGATGGGAATTGGCGTCATGCGCGCCGCGAGCCAGCCGAGCGCGCCTAGCAGCGCAAGGCCGAGCAGCAAATGGGTCGTCACAATGACAGGCTGCAGCTTCATCGTCACCGTCCACGCGCCGAATGCGCCTTGCACTCCGATCAGCATCAACAGCGCTGTCGGCCACCACGGCGAAACGTGCAGCGGCAGTCGCTTGATGCGAGCGCTCCACGCAATGGCGGTCTGAGCGATGATGAGCACGCCGATTGCCATCGCGAAGTAACGGTGGATCATTTCGATCCATGCCTTCGTCATGCTGACCGGTCCGCTCGGCAGCGCCGCGTGGGCGGCCGCGATCTGCGCATGAGCGACAAACGGCGAGGCGGTGCCGTAGCAACCCGGCCAGTCGGGACAGCCGAGCCCCGAATCAGTGAGGCGCGTGAAGCCGCCGAACATAACGAGATCGAGGGTCAGGAATGTCGTCACCCAGACGAGCTTGCGAAACTTGTCGTCGCTCGCCTTCACCCAGACGTAGCTAAGCGGCAGCAACGCGACGCAAAGCCCGATCAACCCCAGTTGCAACAAAAACATTTCGTCCCTCTCAATGCGGCGGCTGCGGCCGCCCACTTCAGCCGATGCTGGACCACTTCAGCAGCTTCGTCACGTCGCCCTTGATCTTGCTCGGATTCGGATCCTTCGGAAAACGCATCATCAGATTGCCGTTCGGGTCGACGAGATAGATGTGATCGCTATCGCGTGTGTTCGGCTCCGTCGGCAGCCATGCCCCGACGGCGGCCGCATCCGCGACGAGCATCCGCGTGTCCGGATAGGCCGCCCTGACCGCATCGGGCACCGCGCCGGCATCCGTGCGCAGCCACACCATCGCGATCCGCTCGCGCTCGCCCGCCTGCGTCGCGCGCACTTGCCTCATGAAGTAGAGCTTCGTCACGCAGGCCTTCTCGCATGCGCTTGCATCCACTGCGATCATGAGCCATCGCCCGCGCAACGCGGCGAGCTTCATCGGCTTGCCCGCCTCATCGGTCACGATGAGCCCCTCGGGAATCGGCCGTTGCGGTTCGATCAGCGCACCATAGTTGGTCGAGCCTCCGCTCGGCTTGAATACGTAGTAGGCGAGATAGGAGGCGATTACCGGGGCGGCCGCCACGAGCGCGAGAAGCAGCAACATCCAACGGCCCCGCCGCCGGCTGCTGCCGGGCGTCGACTCTCCCGCGGGGGACGAGGCATCGGACCTCCCGCGCCCGCCGTCATGTGGCCGGGTGCGGCCCGAACGGTCTGAATTCGAAGATGACATCATAAAACCCTTAGTTCCTCAGGAAATCGCCCTTTTCGCCGCGCGCCGCGCCGCGTAAAGACCGAATGCGAGCGCCGCCGCGGCCATGCCCCACCACTGGACCATATAGCCATAATTGCGCTCGACGCCCGTTGTCGGCGCGGGCCAGTCTCTCACGAGCTTGTCGTCGAGATCGCTCGTCTGCTGAATCACGAACGGCTGCAGCGGCAAACCGGTCTCGGCCGCATACGCTGCGACGTCGACGTTCTGCCGGATTGCCTGATGCGGTGCGGAGCCTCCGTGGCCCAACTCGAACGCGCGTGAGGCGTCGGCGCGCGCGATGCCCTCGATCGTGACGTTGCCGGCCGGCGTCGCGTAAGGAGCGATGGCCGTTCGCACATCGGCGTTGCGCGGCAGCCAGCCGCGATTGACGAGGATATATCCGCCGTCCGCAAGCTCAAGCGGCATGACGACGTAAAACCCCGGCTGATCGTGATAAGGGCGGTTGTCGAGATAGACAACGTAGCGTGGCAGAAATCGCCCGGTCGCCCGCACCCGATGAAACTCGACGGCCTTCAACGAGATCGCGGCCGAGCTGACTGTCTGCGCTGACGCATGCTCGTATTGAGCGATCCGCGCCGCCAGCGCTTCTTTTTGATGCGCGCGATCGAGCTGCCAAAAACCGAGCCTGATCGTGACGGCCATGACAACGACGACGGCAAGCGCAGGAATCAGACGGATCTTCACGCGGCGATCCCTCGACACGCTGCGCCGCCGCATATGCGGTGACGCACCCGCCACATCACGGGTGCGATAATTGCGGTTATCGTTTTGCCCTTTCTATCCTCCGTGGATTCCATGCACATCATCGTCGCTATCGCATTCATCATCATCATCGGGAGCATGGCGTCGGCGCTCTACTTCATGATGCACGACCGGGGGAGAACGAAGCGGATGGTCTGGTCGCTCGCCACGCGCGTCGGCTTCTCGATTTCGCTCTTCCTGTTCCTGCTCGTCGCACATTGGCTCGGCTGGATTCACTACAGCAGTGTGCCGATCGGCCGCTGAGCGCCGAGGCTCTCCTCCGACGTCGACAGTCCCCATATCGCCCGCGGCCCGTCGCGCCCAACTGCGTCGATTCGCCGCACCCGGTCAAGCCAAAAAAGCAAAACGCCGCCTCGACCGGATCGAAGGCGGCGCATGGCCGATGCGTATGGCATTCGAGCGCCCGCTTAATGCGGACAGGGCAGGAGACTCAGGCGCCGCCGCACGGCGCGAAGCGCCGAGCGGCCAAGTCAGGCAACAAGCGGACAACAAGCGGCCGCCGTACCGCCCGATCCATCTTCACAGCCAGTAGACGACGACGTAGAGACCAAGCCAGACGACGTCGACAAAGTGCCAATACCACGCGGCGCCTTCGAACGCGAAGTGGTGATCGGCCGTGAAGTGGCCGCGAATCAGGCGCACGAGGACCACCGACAGCATCGTACCGCCGAGGAACACGTGGAAGCCGTGAAAGCCCGTCAGCAGGAAGAACGTCGACCCGTAAATGCCCGAAGCGAGCGTCAGGTTCAATTCCTTATAGGCGTGGATATATTCGAACGCCTGCATGCAGAGGAACGCGAACCCGAGGACGACCGTCGCGGCGAGCCAGGCGATCGCCTTGTTGCGGTGATCGTCGCGCAGCGCATGGTGCGCCACGGTCAGCGTCGCGCCGGAGCTCAGCAGCAGCGCCGTGTTGATGGTCGGCACCGGGAACGGCACCATTGCCTTGAAGTGGCCAGCCAGCGCCGCCGGCCCCTCGTTCGGCCAGACCGCCGAGAAATCCGGCCAGATCAGCTTGTAGTCGAGGCTGCCGAGCTGATGCATCGCGATCTCGCGCGCATAGAAAAGCGCGCCGAAGAAAGCACCGAAGAACATCACTTCCGAGAAGATGAACCAGCTCATGCTCCAGCGGAACGAAAGATCGACGCGCTTGCCGTACATGCCGCCTTCGGATTCGGCAATCGCGTCGCCGAACCAGTGCCAGAGCACGAACAGCAGCCAGATCAACCCGACGAACATCGTATAGGGCGCCCACGGCGTATCGTTGAGCCAGAGCCCTAACGACCCGAGCATGATCAGGAGCCCGATGGACGCAGTAACCGGGTGCCGGGACGGATTCGGCACGAAGTAATACGGGCTATCGTTTTGGCCGCTCATCGTTGATTCTCCACTTCAGTCCAGTTTGTTTATTTGCCCACCACAAGGTGCACGATCGCAATCAGTATCGCGATGAAAAGCGCGGCCGCGATCACCGCGGCGATGATCACGTGCAGCGGGTTCAGCTGCGAGGCATCGGCCGCATGATCGCGGCCTTTGCGCACGCCGAAGAACGACCAGAGCACGGCCTTCATCGTCCGAGCAAAATTCCCCTTGCCGTCGGCCATACCGCCTCCCCGCCCTGTCCTTTCCTGCTCGTCGAACTCAGCGGAAGAACCACTGTTTGAGGACGGCACCCAAAAAGAAGACTGCCACAACGGCGAGCAGCAGCAAGCCCAGTCGCAAGTTGCCCGCACGCATTTGCGCCGGCGTTCGTCTTTTTTGTGGATCCCGCGTCATGCTCAACATATCTTTGTGGCGAGGCGGCGGGCAATGCCGCCGCCTTCGCATTTCGCCGAGCCTCGCGGCGCGAGAGCCTCTCGCTCATGCGCCGCGAAACTTCGTTACTCCACCGTCGGAGGGTTCTCGAACGTATGGAACGGAGCCGGGCTCGGCACCGTCCACTCGAGGCCCGTCGCGCCGTCCCACGGCTTGTCGCCGGCCTTCTTTTGCTCGCCGCCGCCGCGATAAGCCGGCAGCACAACGGCGAACAGGAAATACACCTGCGCAAGACCGAAGCCGAATGCGCCGATCGTCGAGACTTGGTTCCAGTCCGTGAACTGGGCCGGATAATCGGCATAGCGGCGCGGCATGCCAGCTAGACCCACGAAGTGCATCGGGAAGAACGTTACGTTGAAGAAGATCATGGTCGCCCAGAAGTGGATCTTCCCGCGCGTTTCGTGATAAACCCACCCCGTCCACTTCGGCGACCAGTAGTACCAGCCGGCGAATAGCGCGAAGAGCGACCCCGCGACGAGCACATAGTGGAAGTGCGCCACCACGAAATAGGTGCCGTGATACTGGATGTCGAGCGGCGCCATCGCGAGCATGAGGCCCGTCAGGCCGCCGAACGTGAAGACGAACAGGAAGCCGATCGCGAACAGCATCGGCGTCTCGAAGGTCATCGAGCCGCGCCACATCGTCGCGACCCAGTTGAACACCTTCACGCCCGTTGGCACGGCAATGAGCATCGTCGCGTACATGAAGAAGAGCTGCCCCGTCACCGGCATGCCCGTCGCGAACATGTGGTGCGCCCAGACCATGAACGAGAGGATCGCGATCGAGGCCGTCGCATACACCATCGAGCTATAGCCAAAGAGCGGCTTGCGCGCGAATGCCGGAATCACCTGCGAGACGATGCCGAACGCGGGCAGGATCATGATGTAGACCTCGGGGTGCCCGAAGAACCAGAAGATGTGCTGGTACATCACCGGGTCGCCGCCGCCGGCCGCGTTGAAGAACGAGGTGCCGAAATGGCGGTCGAACAGCACCATCGTAATCGCCCCCGCGAGCACCGGCATCACCGCAATCAGCAGGTACGCCGTGATGAGCCACGTCCAGACGAACATCGGCATCTTCATGAGCG
>CAYPWK010000073.1:0-17311 GCA_964414365.1 uncultured Burkholderia sp. | reverse complement strand
CTGCATATCGCCGTACTCGATGCCGTTGTGCACCATCTTGACGAAGTGCCCCGCGCCACCCGGCCCCATGTAGGCAACGCAAGGCTCGCCGTCGGGCGCCTTGGCCGCAATCTCCGTAAGAATCGGCGCAACCAGATCGTAGGCATCGCGCGGCCCGCCGGGCATGATCGAGGGCCCCTTCAGGGCACCCTCCTCGCCACCCGAAACCCCCGTGCCGATGAAATGGAGGCCTGACTTCGCAAGCTCCTCGTTACGCCTGACGGTATCGGTGAAGTGCGTATTGCCGCCGTCGATGAGCACGTCGCCGGGTTCGAGGAACGGCTTGAGCTCCGCGATCGTCGCGTCGGTGGGCTCGCCCGCCTTCACCATCAGCAGGATGCGACGCGGCTTTTCCAGCGAGTCGACGAACTCTTGCAACGTATAGGCCGGCACAAGATTGCGGCCGCGAAACTCGGCGAGCATTTCGTCGGTGCGCACGCGGCTGCGGTTGTAGACGGCCACGGCGTAACCGTGGCTTTCGATATTGAGTGCAAGGTTGCGGCCCATGACCGCCAAACCGACAACACCAATGGCTGCTTTGCCCATTGCTGAATTCTCCAATGAATGCTGCCGCGGTGCGGCACATGGTTTAGCTCATTGAAACGAGAGCGGCTAGCGTGGCCGCACGGTACGACGAACGCGCCCTCATCGCCAGGAAAATCGATCTGCTAGAGCAGCCAACGCATCGCCACACGAAGCCTCGACCTTGAGCGATAGCAACGGATCAGCCCGGGTTCGCCCGATGTTGAGCGCGGCAATCGGCATCCCCGCGCGGGACGCCCAGAGACAAAAGCGGTAGCCCGAGTAGACCATCAGCGACGAACCGACGACGAGCATCGCGTCGGCCGATTCGAGCGCGTGCGACGCTGCGTCCACTCGCTCACGCGGCACGCTCTCGCCGAAAAAGACGACGGACGGTTTCAGAAACCCGCCGCAATGCGGGCAAGCCGGAATACGGAATGCGTCGAGTCCGTCCCATTCGAGGTGTGCATCGCCATCGGCCGAAGGCATCGCCACTGCATCCGCAAGCTGCGGGTTCTCCCGGGCGAGTATCGCCTGGATCGACTCGCGCGGATGCTCGGCGCCGCAACCAAGGCACCCGACGGTGCCGATGCTGCCGTGCAGCTCGATCACGTCGGCGCTGCCCGCGCGTTGATGCAGCCCGTCGACGTTCTGTGTAACGAGCCGGGCGATGCGGCCCGCCGCGCCAAGCTGCGCGAGCGCCTGATGCGCGGCGTTCGGCTGCGCCTGCGCGAGAATCGGCCAGCCCACCATGCTGCGCGCCCAGTAGCGACGCTGCGCGTGCTCGGAGCTCAGAAAGGCTTGCAGCTGGATAGGTTGCGCGCGCATCCATTCGCCGCTCGCATCCCGATAGCCAGGAATACCGGAGGCGGTGCTGACGCCCGCGCCGGTCAATACGAAAAGACGTCGATGGCGACGCGCGAATTCATGCAGCGCGTCGATGCCGCCCTCGTTCTGATGGTTGGCGACCTGTGGTATCGAGGCGGATGGAATTGATGCAAATGACGATGACGCGACGGATTCGCTCATGAAAGGCGGACTACGGCGGCGCAACGCGCGACGAGGCGCATTCTACGCCGTTCGTCCCTCGCTTGCTGCCGGCCGCCCCGAGCGCTCGGCGCTCAGCGCGAGCGCGTGGCGGCTTGCCGTGCGCCTCTTGCGCCGAGCACGCTCTGGATCATGCCATCCATCTCTTTGACGATCTCGGCGAGCAAAGACGTGACGACCGCGAACTCGCGGCCATAAGGACCGGCGCGGCCCGCCGAAATGCGAGCGTTGATCGCGACGATGTTGGCTTGCATGGATATATGACCGAGCCGTTCCGCCAGCTCCGCGTTGCGCTTCGACGCCGCCTGCTCCACGCCACGCATCTCGTTCTGGTAAACGAGCGTGATTTGCTGGAGCAGCTCGAGGAGCGGCGTCGCCTGCGCGACCAGCGCATCGATCGCGCCACGGTCGGTGCGGGCGCTCGATGGCCTTGCTGCGTTCGCCGACGCAATCACCTCGATTGCCGCGGCTGCCTCATCGATGAAACGACGGATACGCTCGTCCGCCTGATGCGTGCCGAAATAAAGCGAGCGCAAAGCGTCGGAGAACGCACCGGGCAACCGCGCATTGCCGCTGACGAGATCGGCGTGTGCGCCCGTGAAAATCGCGAGGCTCTCGCGCGCGATCGCGAGCGCCGATTGGTCGCCTTCGCACGCAAGCAGGACATGGAGGACGATGCGCTGCGACAACATCCGTTGCCGTCCCGCGACATTGATTAGCTCGCCGATGATTTGCCCCGAAACGACGTCCTGCTTTTTCTCTGCCTGTTCTTTCATGTCGGTAACGCTCGACCGGTCGCCCGATCGGCGTGAGATCGGTGAGGGGCGCCGTTGCCCCTTCGACCGCGGTCGCGCTTTCGCGCCTGCGGCAGCCACCCTTAAGCACAGCCGGCGAAGCCCTCGTTGACTCGCCGCGGCGGACTGACGCAATACCCATGCCACGCGCCGACCGGCGCCTCCTAGGCGCGGCGCCACGGCGACCGGTAGTTATACATCTGAATTTTTTCGAGGCCGGGCGTGCGCATGCGCCCGACGCGCGAGCGTCGCGAACCGGATTGGTGCAACGGAGCAAAAAAGCGCACCGCCGAGGGGCCTCCCGGCGACCCTTTGGCCTCTCCTCCCGAGAGCGCTGTTTTTCCGTCGCCGAGCTCAGAAGCGATCAACGCGGAAGGGTGCGGGATCGACGAAAGGCGCCACGCCCGACATCATCTCGGCAACGAGCCGGCCCGTCACCGGCCCTAGCGTAAAGCCGTGATGCGAGTGGCCGAAAGCGAACCAAAGGTCCCCGTGACGCGTTGCGGGCCCGATGATCGGCAACATATCCCCCGTGCAGGGGCGCTGGCCCATCCACGGCTCCGCATCGACTCTCGGCCCCAGCGGAAAGAGCTCGCGCGCGATTGGCTCCACGGCGTCGAGCTGGTCCGGCGTTTTAGGCTGATCGAGCAAGGCGAGTTCAGCGCCCGTCGTGAGCCGAATGCCGCGATCCATCGGCGTGATCAGGTAGCCTTTTTCCGCGTCGAGCACCGGATAGGTGAGCGGCGCCTCGGGCTGCGGCCGGTAGTGCATGTGGTATCCGCGCTTGATCCCGAGCGATAGCCGATAGCCGAGCCTCGATGCGATTCGCTCGGACCACGGCCCAAGGGCAACGACGGCAGAGCGCGCTTCGACCTCGCCTTCGTTGGTGTTCACTCGCCATTGGCCTGCTAGCGTGTCGGCATCGCCAATCAGAAAGCGGCCGCCGAGCCGCTCGAAGTAGCGCGCGTAAGCCGTCACGAGCGCATTGGGATTGCCGACCGAATAAGTTTGCGTGTACCAGACGCCACCCACGAGGGACGCGGCAAGGTTTGGCTGCAACTCGTGGAGCCGGGCCGCGTCGAGCGCCTCCGACTCGACGTCGAACTCCTTTCGCCATCGTTCAGCAGTCCTGAATTCCTCGTCACGCTTCGGAATCGAACGGAACGCCTTGATCCAGCCGGTCGGACGCATGAGTCCACTCGCGCCCGCCGCATCGGCCAGCACGCGGTGTTCAGTGACACAATGCCCGATCAGCGCCGCATATGAGCGGGCGATGGCCGCGTGGCGCGTGGGATGCGAGTTGCGCCAGTAACGCAATAGGAACGGCGCGAGTTTCGGCATCGCCGTCGGGTGATAGCGCACGTCGAGCGCTTGATTGCCGGCGTATTCGAGCAGCTTGCCGAGCTCTCGCGGAAAAGCGTAGGGATAAACGCCCTCGCGCTGGATCAATCCCGCGTTGCCGAACGAAGTTTCATTGCCGGGCTGCTTGCGGTCGATCAGCGCAACGGCGTAACCGCGCTTTTGTAGATGAACGGCGACGCAGACGCCGACCATGCCGGCGCCGAGCACGATTGTGTCGAATTTCATGAGATGAGGATGCGGTGTGGATGCCGGAGGCTCCGCCGACGAGCGCAGTCGCGGCTGCAATTGTGCGGCGCGCAAGCGAGCGTGAGGCGGTCAGCTTGATTTTTCATTCGAGCGAGCTTAGAGCTAACAGCGAATCGTTGCAGCAATGATACAGGGTGCGCCCGGGGCGATTCGAGGTTTTTGCGCGCGACCACCGGCGTGAGCCCTGCCCGACCAACGATGAGCGGAAAACGCAGCACCTGCCCTCAAATTGTGCTTTACTTGCCCATGCATCTCGAATAACGAAGCACTGCTGACGAATCGTCAAGATCAGCGGCACGGTCGAAGCGACGATCGGCGGCACGAGCGGCACCGAGCGCACTCGACTTGACGTGCCGGTTTCGATCCAAGGAGACGATTCATGGCAATCAGCATCAGCCTGACGGTCAACGGCAAGCTCGTGACCGAAGAAGTCGAACCCTATACCCTTCTCGTTCATTTCCTCCGCGACGGTCTGCGGCTTACCGGCACGCATGTCGGCTGCGACACGGCGCAATGCGGCGCCTGCACCGTGCATTTGAACGGCCGCGCCGTCAAGGCGTGCAACGTGCTGGCCGTGCAGGCCGACGGCACCGACGTCACCACGATCGAAGGACTGGCGAGGGACGGCGAACTGCATCCGATGCAAGCGGCGTTTCGTGACTGCCACGGCCTTCAGTGCGGCTTTTGCACGCCCGGGATGGTCATGACTGCGGCCGCGCTCGCGGCGCAGCGGCCGGAGTTGAGCGCCGACGAAGTGCGCCATGAGCTGGAGGGCAACCTGTGTCGCTGCACGGGATATCACAACATCGTGAAGGCCGTGCTCGAAGGCGCCGCTGCGATGAAGAGCGGAGCGGTGCCAGCAAGCTCGACGCAAGCTTCAGCAGTCCGCTAAGGAGACCTGGACGATGAACGCACCCGAACAGCCGAGCTTGATCGGCGCTTCTGTCAAGCGCAAGGAAGACTATCGCTTCCTGACTGGGAGCGGGCAATACACGGACGACGTCGTGCTTGCCCATCAGTCCTATGGCGTATTTCTACGCTCGCCGCACGCGCACGCGCGCATCGGCAAGATCGACATCGAGGACGCGAAGCGCTCGCCTGGCGTGATCGCCGTCTTCACCGGCGCCGACCTCGCGGCCGAGAACGTCGGTGGCCTGCCTTGCGGATGGCTTATCCACAGCATCGACGGCACGCCGATGCATGAGCCCCCCCATCCCGTGCTCGCGCACGACAGAGTTCGCCATGTCGGCGATCCCGTCGCGCTCGTCATTGCCGACTCGGCAAAGGAAGCCAAAGATGCGGTGGAGCTGATCGAAGTCGAGTACGACATTCTGCCCGCCGTGACCGACACGGCCCATGCGGCCGATCCAGGACAGGCGCTCGTGCATGACGACGTGCCCGGCAATGTCTGCTACACGTGGGGCCACGGCGACAAAGCCGCGACGGACGCCGCATTCGCGAAGGCGGCGCATGTAACGACGCTCGAGATCGTCAATAACCGGCTCGTGCCGAATGCGATCGAGCCGCGCGCCGTCAATGCCAGCTACTCGAAACAGGACGACAGCTACACAGTTTACGTCGCGAACCAGAATCCGCACGTCGAACGCTTGCTGATGGCGGCGTTCGTGCTTTCGCTGCCCGAGTCGAAGCTGCGGATCATCGCGCCCGACGTGGGAGGGGGCTTCGGATCGAAGATCTTCCTTTATGGCGAGGATGTCGCGCTGACGTGGGCTTCGAAGCGCGTCGGCCGGCCTGTCAAGTGGACGGCGGAGAGATCTGAATCGTTCGTCTCCGACGCGCACGGCCGCGATCATGTCACGAAAGCCGAGCTCGCGCTCGACGGCAATGGCCGGTTTCTTGCCATGCGCGTGCATACGATCGCGAACATGGGTGCGTACCTGTCGACGTTCGCGTCGTCGATACCGACGATCCTCTACGCGACGCTGCTCGCCGGCCAATATGCGACGCCCGCAATCTATGCGGAGGTCAAGGCCGTCTTCACGCACACCGTGCCGGTCGATGCCTACCGCGGCGCGGGCCGCCCCGAAGCCACCTACGTAGTCGAGCGGCTCGTCGAAACGGCGGCGCGTGAAACGGGCATCGATCCCGCCGAATTGCGCCGCCGCAATTTCATCCGCGAATTCCCTTACACAACGCCGGTGGGTCTCACCTACGACACGGGCGACTACGAAGCATGCCTCGCGAGGGCGATCGAGCTCGCCGACGTAGCCGGTTTCGCCGCACGGCGGGACGCGTCGAAGCAAAACGGCAAGCTACGCGGCCTCGGCTACTCATGCTACATCGAGGCGTGCGGCCTCGCGCCGTCGAAGATCGCCGGCGCATTGGGAGCGCGCGCCGGGCTTTTCGAAGCGGGTGAAGTGCGCGTGCATCCGACAGGCACGGTCACGGTCTTCACCGGTTCGCACAGCCACGGGCAGGGACATGAGACGACGTTCGCGCAGGTCGTGGCGGACCGGCTCGGCATACCGATCGACAACGTCGAAATCGTGCATGGCGACACGGGCCGCATCCCGTTCGGCATGGGCACGTACGGCTCGCGTTCGATTGCGGTCGGAGGCTCCGCGATCATGCGGGCGCTCGACAAAATCGAGGCAAAGGCAAAGAAGATCGCCGCGCATCTGCTCGAAGCGTCGGCAGACGACATCGAGTTCAAGAACGGCGTCTTTCGCGTGGCAGGAACCGATCGCACGAAGGCGTTCGCCGACGTCTCGCTCGCCGCATACGTCCCGCATAACTATCCGCTCGATGAACTCGAGCCGGGCCTCGACGAGAACGCATTCTACGACCCGACCAATTTCACGTATCCGGCCGGCGCCTACATTTGCGAGGTCGAAGTCGATCCGGATACGGGAGAGACGCGCGTCGATCGGTTCACAGCCGTCGACGACTTCGGCAACGTCATCAACCCGATGATCGTCGAAGGTCAAGTGCATGGCGGACTCGGACAGGGCATCGGCCAGGCCCTGCTCGAACACTGCGAATACGACCACGATACGGGACAGTTGCTGTCGGGCTCCTATATGGACTATACGATGCCGCGCGCGTCGGACCTGCCTGACTTCAAAGTCGAGACGATGAAGGGCACCCCTTGCACGCATAATCCACTCGGCGTGAAGGGTTGCGGCGAAGCAGGCGCGATCGGCTCGCCTCCGGCCGTCATCAATGCGATCGTGGACGCGCTCGCGCCGCTCGGCATCAAGGATCTCCAGATGCCGGCCACACCGCATCGTGTCTGGTCCGCCATTGCCGCGGCAGGGCAATCGACCCACTAAGCGAAGGAGTCCTCCATGTATTCGTATTCGTTCGACTACGAGCGCGCCTCCGACGCCAAGGCGGCCGTCGCCGCCCTCACGGCCGATGGCGATGCCAAGTACCTCGCGGGCGGCCAGAGCCTCTTGCCGACGATGCGGCTGCGGCTCGCGCAGCCGGCAAAACTGATCGACGTGACGCGCATCGACGCACTGAAGGAGATCCACGTGGACGGCGACACCGTCACGATCGGGGCGGCGGTGTGTCATGGGGACGTCGCCGAGCATCCCGACGTGCGGCGCGTGTTGCCGGGGCTCGCCGAACTCGCCGGCAGCATCGGCGACCGGCAAGTGCGGGCGCGCGGCACGCTCGGCGGATCGCTCGCCAACGACGACCCCGCCGCCGATTATCCGGCCGCCGCGCTTGCGCTCGATGCGACCATCGTCACGGACAGACGGCGCATCGCTGCCGACGATTTTTTCGTTGGCATGTATGAGACCGCGCTCGAGCCGAGCGAGCTGATCACGGCCGTCGAGTTCCCAGTGCCGCAAAAGAGCGCCTACGAGAAGTTCCGGAATCCGGCTTCGCAGTTCGCGCTGGTCGGCGTATTCGTTGCTCGACGCGCCGACGCGGTGCGCGTGGCGGTGACGGGCGCCGCACCTTCGGTTTTCCGCGCGACAGAGCTCGAACAGGCGCTCGCCGCCGATTTTACGAGCGCGGCGGCGCGCGCCGTGACGATTGCGCCCGACGACCTCAACACCGACCTGCATGCGAGCGCCGAATACCGCGCCCATCTGATCCCGGTGCTCACGGCGCGCGCAGTCGAGCGCGCACTAGGACGATGAAACGATGTCAAGCACTGCGAAGTAACCGAGGAGCACGGCGGCGCGCCCCCTGCGAGGGACCGGGCCCCGATCGACGCCACGATGCAACCTGACACGATCGACGAGACGCTCGCTCAGCTCTCGGCTGAAGGTTACTTCGCGAGCCGCGAGCTTGCGACGGCGCTTTTTCTCGCGCTGCGTATGGATAGGCCGCTGTTTCTCGAAGGCGAGCCCGGAGTCGGCAAGACCGAGCTCGCCAAGGCGGCGGCCGGCATGTTGGGCACGACGTTGCTGCGCCTGCAATGCTACGAGGGTCTCGATACGGCCAGCGCGCTTTACGAATGGGACTACCCGCGCCAGATCATGGCTTTGCGCCTTGCCGAAGCGGCCGGCGAGCACCCGAGCAACGACACGCTTTATCGCAGCGAATTCCTGCTCAAGCGACCGCTGCTGCAGGCGCTCATGCCCGACGAGCAGCATCCGGCCGCGCAGCGTGTACTGCTGATCGACGAGATCGATCGAGCCGACGAGCCGTTCGAGGCTTTTCTGCTCGAGTTGCTCTCGGACTTCCAAGTTTCGATTCCCGAGTATGGCACTGTGCGCGCCGAACGCCCCCCGCTCATCGTGATGACGTCGAATCGCACGCGGGAAGTGCATGATGCGTTGAAACGCCGTTGTCTTTACCAATGGATCGGTTACCCCGAGCGCGAGCGCGAGCTCGCCATCGTCGCCGCTCGCGCCCCCGAAGCGGGTGCGGACCTGCAGCGGCGCGCCGTCGATTTCGTTCATCGACTTCGCACGATGGACCTTTTCAAGGTGCCCGGCATTGCTGAAACGATCGACTGGTGTCGCGCGCTCACCGCGCTGAGCGTCACTGAACTCGATCCGCAATCGGTACGCGACACGCTCGGCGTGCTGCTCAAGTATCAGGACGATCTGGCTCGCGTCGACGACGATCGCATCGCGCAGTGCCTGGCGATGCCGGAGTGACCCATGGCACGCCCGGAGCACGATGCGATAGGGACCGGCGATGCGCCGATGTTCGCGCGCAACGTCGTGCATTTCGTGCGGCTCTTGCGGGGGGCAGGTTTGCCGATGTCCCCAGCACATGCGGTTGATGCGCTGGATGCCTTGCGTCTCGTCGATATCGGCCGCCGCGACGACGTGCAGGCCGCGCTTGCCGCGATACTCGTGTCGGCTCCTGACGAACGCGCCCTCTTCGACGCGGCGTTTGACGTCTTCTGGCGCGATCCCGATTGGGAAAATCGAATTCGCGCGCTGATGCTGCCGAAGGCGAAATCGGGCATGCCGCCTGCCCCGCGCAACAACCGGCTCGCGGAGGCGCTCGAGGGCCGCGCGCAAGCTTCGCCACCTGATCGCGCCGGCCGAGCCACGCCACAGGAGCTGCATGCCCACCTGACGTTCAGCGCCGAGGAACGGCTGCGCCGGCGCGACTTCGATACGCTGACCGCGGACGAGTGGCGAATGCTGCGCCATCTGATCCGCAGCCGGCGCGTGTCGCTCGCCACCGAGCCGACGCGGCGTCTACATGCGGCCTCGCACGGCACGCATGCGGATCTGCGCGCAAGCGCGCGCCAAGCGGTGCGCGGAGGCGGTGACTGGGTGGCCTGGAAGTACCGCGCCGTGCGCGAGCGCAAGCCGCCGCTCGTCCTTCTGCTCGATATCTCAGGCTCGATGAGCAGCTACTCGCGCGCAGTGCTTTACTTTTGCCATGCGCTGCTGCACTCGCGCGAGCGTCTGCAGGTCTTTTTATTCGGCACGCGCTTGACGAATGCGACGCGCGCGCTGCGCGAGCGCGACCCCGATGTCGCGATTGCCGCGCTCGCCGAACACGTCGCCGACTGGTCAGGGGGCACGCGCATCGGCGCCGCGCTCGCCGAATTCAATCGACGCTGGGCGAAGCGCGTGCTGTCAGGGCGTGCGACCGTCCTTCTCGTCACCGATGGGCTCGATCACGAGGCCATCGATCTTCTCGAGACGGAGATGGCTCGGCTCGCGCGGTTCGCGCATCGAATCATCTGGCTGAACCCGCTTTTGCGATATGAGCAGTTCGCACCGCGTGCGCGCGGCATTCAGGCTATCCTGCCACATGTCGACGCGCATCGTCCCGTTCACAACCTGGACAGCCTGATGGCATTCGGGCACGACTTCGCTTCGCTTGCTCGCGCCCCGCGCCTGCGCTCGAACGAGTCATCATCGGAAGGAGCGATGTCATGGAACTGACCGAGCAGCACATCCTGCCCGTTTCGCAGCAGCGTGCCTGGGAAGCGCTGAACGATACAGCCGTCCTACGTGCGACCATCCCAGGGTGCGAAAGCTTCGAGGCCGACGGAGAAAACGCGTACGCCGTGGCGATGCGCGCCGTGGTCGGGCCCGTCAAGGCGAACTTCAAAGGCCGCATGTCGTTGACCGACGTCAACGCGCCGCACAGCTATACCGTCGTCTTCGAAGGGCAAGGCGGCGTGGCCGGTTTCGCGAAGGGTACCGCCGAAGTCCTGCTCGAACCGGAGAGCGAGACGTCGACGAAGCTTTCGTATACCGCGAAAGCGCAGGTCGGCGGAAAGCTCGCCCAGATCGGCTCGAGGCTCGTCGACGGCGCAGCGCGTAAGATTGCGAGTGAGTTTTTCAAACGTTTCTCGGCACACATGACGGGCGAGGCTGAACCTTCCGCGCAAGCGGACGCAGGCGCAAGCCCCGACGCGGCGGGCGATAATGCGAGCGCGGAAGCGGTCGATCCGTCCGAACGCGCGGCCGAAGCCGCCGAACATGCGCCTGGAGGAAAGGGACACAAATCATGGAAAGCGTGGATCTCGAAGTTCTGAGGTCGAGCGTGCGATGGCTCAAAGAGGGCCATCGTGTCTTGCTCGTCACGGTGGTGAAGACATGGGGCTCGTCGCCTCGTCCACAAGGTGCGATGCTCGCGGTGCGCGACGACGGCCTCGTCGTCGGCTCCGTGTCGGGCGGGTGCATCGAAGACGATCTGATCGACCGCGTGCGCCGCGCGGGGATCGGGCAATCGCGGCCGGAAGCGGTCAAGTACGGTATCACGGCCGAAGAAGCGCATCGCTTCGGGCTGCCGTGCGGCGGCACGATCGAGCTCGTACTCGAGCCCTTGACGCCGGCAAGCCGCATCGAAGATCTCTGCAACGAGGTGGAAGCGGGGCGGCTCGTCGCCCGAACGCTCGACCTGGAGACCGGCGTCGCCACGGTTGGCCCGGCTGAAGCGGCGGACGGCCTCGAGTTCGACGGCAAACGCCTCTTCACGATTCACGGGCCGCGCTACCGGATGCTCGTAATCGGTGCCGGACAGCTTTCGCGCTATCTCGCCAGCATCGCGGTAGGACTCGACTATCAGGTCACCGTCTGCGATCCGCGCGAGGAGTATACGGACGAGTGGGATGTGCCCGGCACGACTGTCGTGCATACGATGCCCGACGATACGGTGCTCGACATGCGGCTCGACGAACGATCGGCCGTAATCGCGCTGACGCACGATCCGAAGCTGGACGACCTCGCCTTGATGGAAGCGCTCAAAACGCCGGCGTTTTATGTCGGTGCGCTTGGCTCGCGCCGCAACAACACGGCGCGGCGCGAACGCCTGAAGGAATTCGATCTGACAGACGCGCAACTTGCGCGGCTGCATGGGCCCGTCGGCATCTATATCGGCAGCCGCACGCCGCCCGAAATCGCCATTTCGATTTTGGCTGAAGTGACCGCGGCCAAGAACGGCGTATCCTTGCCGACGCTGCTGCAAGTCGAGGGCGCCAAGGCGGCCCGGGAGCAAGCGGCGAACGAAGGCTCGACGTGCAAGGCTTAAACGGCTCGATCGCGGATGCGCGGTAGGTCCGTACCGATCGCGCATTGACAATCGCTTCTCAGTACAAACCCATCACTCGCTAAATGCCGCATGAGCAAAGCGTCGCCGTTCCGCCCTGCCCTTGAGCATGCTCTCGATCACGCGCTCGCCCATTTGGAGAATCTGGCGAGCCATCCCGTCGCCGCGCAAGCGACGCTCGAATCGTTGCGTTCCCGCCTGTGCAAACCGCTCAGTCACGACGGCGTTCGCGCGGATCAGGTCATCGACGAGTTGGTCGCCGACACAGCTGGCGGTATCGTCGGCAGCGCGGGCGGCCGCTTCTTCGGCTGGGTGATAGGCGGATCGCTGCCGGCAGCGCTCGGCGCCGATTGGCTCACGAGTGCGTGGGATCAAAATGCGGCGTCGTACGCCTGCGCGCCTGCTGAAGCGGTCGTCGAGGAAGTGTGCGGTGCGTGGCTCAAGGAGCTATTGCGGCTCCCCGCGCAGGCGAGCTTTGCTCTGACGAGCGGTTGTCAAATGGCGCATCTGACGGCGCTCGCGGCTGCGCGACATGCGCTATTGGAAAGGTGCGGCTGGCAAGTCGAAAGCGATGGTCTCTTTGGCGCCCCGAAAATTCGCGTGCTCACCAGCGATCAGTTTCACGGAAGCGTGACGCAGGCACTGCGCCTCCTCGGGATGGGCACGAGCGCGATCAAGCCGTTGCCGTCGAACGAGGCCGGTCAACTCGAGGCCGCCACGCTCGAAGCCGCCCTTCGCGAATCGCCGGAGATGCCGACCGTCGTGCTGCTGCAGGCGGGCGATCTCAACATCGGCGCATTCGATCAGTACTCCGAACTGATCCCGCTTGCGCACCGATACCGCGCGTGGGTTCATGTCGATGGAGCGTTCGGACTCTGGGTCAATGCGAGCGCTCGTTACCGGTATTTGCTCGATGGCGTGGAGCAGGCGGACTCATGGGCCACCGATGGGCACAAATGGCTGAACGTTCCCTACGACAGCGGCTTTGCGTTTGTCGCGCATTCTGACGCTCATCGCAATGCCATGTCGCACTACGCGAGTTACGTCTCTTACAACGAAGAGGTGCGCGAGCAGAAAGATTGGACGCCGGTCTGGTCCCGGCGCGGTCGCGGCTTCGCCGTCTATGCGGCGTTGCGAGAGCTGGGCCGCAATGGCGTGGCATCGCTCGTCGAGCGAAGCTGCGAAGCGGCCCGTGCGTTGGCGATGGGAATCTCGGCGCTGCCGGGCGTCGTGCTAGTTCGGGAGCCTCAAATCAATCAGGCGCTGGTTCGGTTCCTCGATCCGCGCCCGGATGCGACGGAAGAGGATCACGACGCGCGCACGGATGCCGTCACGGAAGCAGTGCTCAAAACGGGCGAAGCGCTTTTCAGCAATACGACGTGGCGCGGGAAGCGCTATATGCGGATCTCCGTTTGCAACTGGCAAACGAACCAGGACGATATCGCTCGCTCGATCGCCGCTGTCGCGCGCGTCGTCAGCGCCGATGTCAGAGCTCCATCGATCCAACCACTGTCTCATTATCCTTGATGGCTGGCTCGCGAGTGTGCGGAATGTCATAGCGCATGATCATGACCTCGCCAGACTCCTCCTCAACCACTTCGAGCGCTTGGTTCACGAGATCTTCCAAAGTCGCGGCCTCTTGCAAAGCAAAGCCGAACAGCTCGGTCTGTCGCTCAGGCGTCATCGGAAACGCTGAAGCCAGGCAGACAAGCCCAGCGTGAATCGGCTCACGGGCGTGAAGCCCTCCGGGAGAGCCGCCATACGGCCCGCGGAAATCGACTGCATTGTGAGTAACGATTGTGTAGTCACCGTCAACGGCGAAGCGGACTAACTGATGGTCCTTCATCCCTGATAGGCCTCTGTCACGCACGCAAGTCGACTCAGGATGTCCCGCTGCCCGCGCCATTTTGACGAGGCCGGGCCATAGGCATTCGTCGATGAGAAAACGGTATCTCACTCATGGCCCCGCGCGCGACGGACCACCTTTGCACTGACCAACCGTAGCTGAGAGCTTGCGTCGTCGAGTCTCCGCGGGCGCCCGGGGCGCGGATGCGCTTTCACGTAAACCTCTGCGTCATCCAACAGCTGTGTGG
The DNA here is from genome assembly GCA_964414365.1 of uncultured Burkholderia sp. Classification (GTDB taxonomy): domain Bacteria; phylum Pseudomonadota; class Gammaproteobacteria; order Burkholderiales; family Burkholderiaceae; genus Trinickia. Next base: position 3,258 of record CAYPWK010000073.1, on the reverse strand, counting down.
TCAGGAACGGGTATGCGGCCTGTAACTCTCGGAACGGTACGCCGCCGTGATGTGCCGCGAGCACGTTCAAAACTGGCACGCGCGTGCCGGCGAAGCAAGGGGTACCCCCCAAAACTTCCGGATCTTCAATGATGTGGCGTGAGGCCTCCGAAACTTGCGCGGCACGTTGCGACGCCTCTTCGACGAAGCGAGCCAAGAACACGGTAAAGGTGTCTCTCGTCACGCTCCAATCGAATCCGGCGCTGAGTACCCACTCGCTGAGCGCAAGGAAGTCATCGAAGTCGGGACGTTCGGAAAGCCTTTTGATAAGCGTTTCGATGACTTTCACTCTCGCAGCGCGAGTCAAATCCTCGCTCGCCCTAAAGTAAAAAATTGCGAACGGGGCCGTCAGCGGCGCGAACCGACGCCCGTCGCCACGAAAGACGAGAACAGCCGGCAACACGTTCTCGTCAACGAGCCGATTCACCTCTTTATCCGTCAAGCCAGCAATGTAGGCGATCTCCGCAGCCGACACTGCCTTAGTGGCGCTCAGCATGTTGGTGCTCCCGATTCTTCCTGGACCATAATGTTTCCGGACTATCGGATTAATTATACACAAGTGCTGCTCCTTCTGGAGCAAAGCCGGGCGACACGCTCGTGCTGAGCTGCGCGCGCGCAACCGGTGCCGGCAAGTGACTCGTGTGGCGGGCTCGCCATCGCGTTGAGATGGCAAGTCGTCACGGCACGAATGATAGAAGCCTTTCCGTTGTTACATCCGATTACAAAAGCGACTTACCGGTATCACCTCGGCTTGGGCGCCACAGCTAGTATCGGCGCCAACACGGCTTCGATGGCCGAAGCGCAATCGCAAAGTCTCTAATGAGGGGAGAAAAATGAAGCGCGCCCTGATCCTGGCTGCCGCTGCGGCAGTCACCGCATTTGCCTCAGTCGGCGCGCACGCGCATGCCGATATCGGTGTCTACCTCGGGGTTCCGGCGCCCATCGTCGAAGCCCCGCCGCCCGTTGTCTATCAAGCTCCGCCGGTGGTCTATGCGCCGGCGCCTGTCTACGGCTACCCCTACGAAGGCGGATACTGGGAAGATCACGAGTGGCACGACAGGGGCTGGCATCGCGGATGGCATCACCATCATCATCATGATCGCGACGACGATTGATTCGCTCGTCGACCAATCACTTCAGTCATACGCTGCGGATAGGCCCCGGATATTGCGCCACGGCCGGATCGGCAGTAATCAGCGCAAAGCCTTGCGTATCGACGAGCAGTTTCGCGACGAACCTCCGAACAGGCGCTCGATCTTGTCAGCGCCTATCCGATCGAAATCGTCGGGAACCGCGACGTCACCATTCAGAAAGCCGAGCCGCCGCTTCTGTTCGCCGACCGGCGCATCAAGCGGTACCACCTTGACGAGCGGCCTCCCAGCCTTGGCAATGACGAACGGCTCGCCCCGTGCAGCTTCGTCGACCAAGCGCGACAGTTGGGTTTTTGCCTCATGAATGTTGACCCTACGCATGGTATGACCTGATGAACTAAGTTCAATTAATCTATTGGTGCAAGGTCAGGCTGTCAAAATTCGGTAATCGCCACCCGCTTTTGACGATCCCTGCCGGCGCCGCGAATGGACTGGCGTCTAGCCGTTCAAGATTCAACGCAAAAACGCCGATAGCCGGGAAAGAGCGGTTGGCAAAGACCTGGCCCACGACCGCGCCGACGCATCACTCGACGAGCCTATAATTCGGCCGCGGACATAACGCGCATTCACCACCGAACGCACTTTTGCAACGAGATTGGAAAGTAGATTGAGCCTTGATGAGTACTACGAGCGATTAGGTTTGCCGAGCGCAGCAACCCCTGCCGAGGTCAAGCGAGCCTACCGCCGTCTAAGGGCGAAGTACCATCCGGACCGTAACAAGGGAGACGAGTCGTCGGTCGAACCGGCGTTCAAGCGCGTCCAGGAAGCGTTCGAGATTCTGACGGGCAAGCGCGACGCCCCGTCGCGCCCCCAGGCCGCATCGCACGGCCCAGCCGGCCGCGCGGCCGAGACGGTACGGCAACGCGGTCACGCTCGCGAAGACGCCGCCCCGCCGAAAAGTCACTCAACCGGAAAGGCCACGCACACGGATCGCGATCGCCATGGTTCGGATCCTTGGCGCGGCTTCGCATCGCAGAGTGGTCCGCTTCCTGTGCGCGGGGCGAATCGCCATACGCAGCTCTATGTGCCGCTCGAAGTGGCCATGAACGGAGGCCATGTGCCGGCGAGCTATCAGGTCACGGCCACCTGCAGGCAATGCGACGGCACAAGCGCGCCGCATATGGCCAAGCCATGTCCGGCATGCGAAGGACGCGCGCGGCTGCACGACGGCACCGTCTGCGAGGCGTGCTCCGGGCGCGGGCGTATCAGAACCAGCCTCTGGTGCGCGGCATGTCAGAACAAGGGCATCGAGCTGCTGCCGAAATCGGACGCCATTGCCGTGCCGGCCGGCGCATGGGACGGCCAACGGCTCGTCGTGACGGGCGGCGGCGCACCGGGCTTGCACGGCGGCGCACCCGGCGATGCGATTTTTACGATCGCCATCCTCTGCGGTGCAGGCGTCCAGCGCGACGGGCTCGATCTGACGGCGGACATCGAAGTCGACTTCGTCACGGCGACAGTCGGAGGCACGCTCAACGCGAAAGTGCTCGGCCGCGAGTTGCCGATCATCGTTGCCCCGAACGCCCAGCATGGAAGCGTCATACGGCTGCCGGCCCAAGGGCTCTCGGATGCTGCCGGCAATCGTGGCGAGCTCAAGCTGCGCGTCGTCCTGACGATGCCGCAAGCGGCACCGCATCTGACGGACGAGCAACGGCGCGCGCTTCAGGCCATGTTTACGGATGCCGCGCGCCGCAGCGCGTCTAATTGAGGACCGCGGCTAGACCACGTTCTTTTCGATGATCGGCCGGTTCTCGAGCACCCGTTCCCAACCCAGCAACGACAAATCCAACGAGGTATATCGGCCGTCCAGGATGAGCTCGCTCACGCCGCGCCCCGTTGCCGGGCCTTGCTGCAATCCGTGACCACTGTAGCCGTTGGCGAAAATGCAGTTTTCGATATCGGGGTGGTAGCCGATGATCGCGTTGTGGTCGAGCACGTTGTATTCGTAATAGCCTGACCAGGCATGTTCGACGCGCAGCGCTTCGAACTCGGGCACACGATGCGCGAGCGCAGGCCAGATGACTTCATCGAATAGGCCGTGATCGACTTCGTCGAGCGGCAGATCGTC